>JAEWMH010000075.1 GCA_023393235.1 Bacillota bacterium
TATAACGGACGGGATAGGCTTCCCCGAAGACGGATGCCAAGGCCGCCAAGGGCTCCGCGTAAGCAACCAGCTCCTTGGTAGCGTGGAAATCCTGCTGCTTCAGATAGGTTCTGGCGCTGATGGTGCCCGGGAACAGGAAAGTCCACATGCCTTCCTTCAGGTAGGAGCGCCGTTCCCCGGTGAGAACCGGCAGCAGGTCTTGTTGAAGATGCTTTTGCGCCTCTTCCCAAAACTTCTCCAAGTCCGTGTGCTCGATAGCATAACGGTCCCCCAGCAGCTCCTTAGCATCCCGGATCACCTGGGACTCCAACGGATGGGCCACAGAAATGTCATGACCGTTCATGGCCAGAAAGACCTCTGTGGTGAAATGCCGGCCCTCCCGCTCCACCATATCCAGGACGGCCTGCTTCAGGCGGCTTTTGTCATAGTGAACGGCAGGGGACAGCAGCCCGTAGGATTGGTCATCCCCGGACAAACCGTCGGACAGCCGGAAGGGGACCTCGTCGTATTCGCCCCAATTATAGGTTTTGTCGAAGACGGTTCCCCGGGTAACCGCCCGGTGGACCTGGTAGTACCAGTTGTAGCGGGCATACAGGGCAAACCGGCTGGCCAGCACCCGGCTGCCGTCCGGGGCGCTCCAGATCCACTCCGCATCCGCTTCGTGATGGGAGATACCCCGGTAGAACATCATTTTGTCCAGCCCAAAATCCAGCAGGATCTGCGGCAGCTGCCCGGTTTGGCCCCAGGAGGAAGGGGTGTAGGCAACGGTACCCGTTTTGCCGCCGTAGCTCTCCACCGTCCGCCGCCCGAACATGAGGTTGCGCACCAGTGCTTCCTGGGCGATGCTGAATTCCTCCGCCAGCGTGTAATACGGTCCGGCGATGAGCCGCCCCTCGCGGATAAGCTTCTCCACCAACTCCCGCTTCTCGGGGCGCATCTCCACGTAATCGTCCAGCATAATGGAGTGGCCGTCCATGGTGAAGGAGGCAAACTCCGGGTCCTGCTCGAGAATATCCAGCGTCACGTCCATCATGGTCAGCAAATTCCGGCGGGTCCGCTCGAAGGAACGGCGGAACTCCCGGTCCCAGTGGGTGTTGGAGACAACTTTAATTTGTTTAATATGAGAAGAATCCGGCTTCATAATTGTTAGCTCCTTTGTAAAATCGTTTTTGCAGCCTTTATAACACGTGTTATAAATATTCATAGGAAGGTAGCGGCAGCTAAAAGATTGGAGTCTCGGCGTCGTTCCTCCTTCATATGCCTCTCGACCAGCCCATTTTATCGGTTTGCTTTGCTCTTAGCTGTTGCCTGTCTCCCCGGCAGGGTCTAGATAATGCGTTACCGGGGCACATGATCTGACCCTCGTTTTGTGCTTAACGGGGGCGTATGGTCACGCAGAAAAATCTAACGGCGGCCAGCGCCGCTATTTGCCTCAAAAGCGGCCCTCTCCATTTCTAACGGAAGCCACAGCCTTTATTTGGGCCAAACAGAGTCATTTGCAGGCCAATCTGGCCGAATAACGGCGCTCACTTCCGTTAGAATTTCAAACCACCCTATTTCCGCCAAATAAGAGCTCCTGCTTCCGTTAGAATTCTCCGACACCCGGGATCGCAACCGATACCCGAAATCGCAGCTGCCACCCGGGATCATAGCCAGCACACCGGGGGCGTCACAGTATTCACTCCTTCCCCGTAAACAGCTTCGCCTCCACAACTCTGCGTACGACCGCTGCAGCATGCTTTGCACCTTCTGCAGTTCCTGCAGCTCTAGAGTCGGGATGAGGCGGACTAGCCATATCCTGCAAAGCTTGCAAGGTCAGAGCACCTCTTGCTGCTCTCGCACCTTCTGCGGCTTCCGCAGGGTTTGCGTTCTCCGCCTCTCTTACATCCCCTGCATCTTCCACAGAGTTTGCTGCCTCTGTCTCTCTCATATCCCCTGCGGCTTCCACTTTTGCACCGGAGTTGGCTTTCCCCTCTCCGCCCTTTGCCATGGCTTGATGCAGCAGCGTAAACGCCGCTTCCCCCATCTCGCCGTAAGGCACCTCCAAACATGGGACGGCCGGGACCATATGGCGGCTGACCCGCTCCGTATCGTCCGCAGACATCACAAACAGCTCGCGGCCGATGCGGAGCCCTTGCTCATAGGCGGTCCGGTACACCCAAATCGCCCCTCTGGACCAGTTGGACAGCACGCCCAGCGGAAGCTCCTGCGCCGCCAGCCACTCGCGCCACCAGGTCTGCTGTTGGCCCCAAGGCTCATCCGGGACAGGACATATCCGGGGCTGCCGGCCTTTTGCCTGCATCCAGCTCTCATAGGCCTCCAGCCGGAGTCGGTCTCCCCGGGTCTGCGGCCTGCCGCACGGCAGCACGTTCAGATACACAGGGGTGGGCCAGCCCTCCGCCTCCATAAAATCCAAAGCCCGGCGGATGCTGGCGCCATAATCCGTTTCCACTGACAAAATCTCCTGTGAGCTTGGGATGCCTTCCACGGTCACGTAGGGAATACCCCACTCCCGTACCGCTTCCTCCCACGAAGGGGCCAAAGCGTCCGGAAAATCCAGCGTAATTACGCCGTCGATCCGGCCCTGCCGGTATAAGGCAGCCAGTCCCTCCCGGCCCTCTACATTCTTGCCCTCCCCGTACAAAAGCACATGGTAGCCTGCCGGACCGCTGACGCGCTGAATCCCCTCCACCAGTTGGAGAAACAAAGCATTGTACACATCTCCGTAGACCGCGATGCAATTGCTTTTGCCCGTCTTAATGCTCTGGGCCTGCACATTCACTGTATAACCCAGCTCCCGGATGGCACTGGTAATCGCCGCCCGGTTCTCCGCGCTTACCGTGATTCCCGGCGTGCTGTTGAGAAAAGCCGATACCAGACTGCGGGAAACTCCTGCCCGTCCGGCCACATCGCTTGCCGTTACCCGTTTGCGCAAAACTCGGCACGCTCCTTTCCCCCACATTATAACTCGTGTTATAAAAAGCAACAAGAGGTTTTTTCCTTGTATTGACCAGTCGTACTCGGTTCCATCACTTTTGCCAGAATTTTCCCAATCCGTTCAGTTCTGTTCTTTTTTTATCTAATCTGCACTGAGCTGCACTGCTCTCATCTGCTCTGATCTGCACTGCACTGCACTGCACTGCTCTAACCTGCTCTAACATGCTCTGATCTGTTCTGAGCTGCTTGGACCCGCCCTGATCTCCGTCCCATGTGAGAAAAGGCCCCAAAACCGGCATTGCCGATTCCGGGACCTCCACCACATTTCCGACTTTGCTGCCAAGGCCATGGGTTCTCCTACAGCAGTCCTTACCCTCTCAGAGCCGTTTCCAGCTCCCGCAGCTCCACCCGGCGCACCTTGCCGGAGATGGTTTTGGGCAGCTCGCCGATAAACTCTATCTTGCGCGGATATTTGTACGGGGCGGTCAAAGACTTCACATGCCGTTGAAGCTCAACGGCCAGCTCCTCCGAGCCGCCGAAACCGTCCTTCAGCACGATGAAGGCCTTCACCACATGGCCGCGGATTTCGTCCGGGCTGGCGACCACGGCACACTCCTTCACGGCCGGATGCTTCATTAGCGCATCCTCCACCTCGAAGGGACCGATGGTATACCCCGAGCTGATGATAATATCGTCATTCCGACCCTGGAACCAGAAGTAGCCCTCTTCATCCCGTTTGGCTCTGTCACCGGTTACGAAATAATCCCCGCGCATACATCCCGGCTTCCGCTCCGGGTCCTTGTAATAGGAATCAAATAACGCCGGCATATCCCGGTGGACGCCGATGTCCCCGATTTCACCTGCCGGAAGGGGCTGTCCCGCTTCGTCAATGACCTCCACCATCCCGGCGGCGGTGGCCAGTCCCATAGACCCGATTCTCATAGGTGTATCCTTCAGCGTACCGATAAGCAGCGTGCTCTCCGTTTGTCCGTAGCCGTCCCGGATCGTAATGTCGAAATACTTCCTGAACACATCCACCACTTCCCGGTTCAGGGGTTCTCCTGCGGAGACAGCACTTCTAAGGCCGGACAGATCATAGCGTTCCAGCCTGTCGGTTTTGGCCATCAGCCGGTACTCTGTGGGTGTACAGCACAACGCCCGGATCCGGTATTGCTGCAGCAGCTCCAGATACCGCTCGGCATTGAACCTGCCGTTATATACAAAACCTGTCGCCCCCATACCCAGCACCGACAAAAACGGGCTCCAAATCCACTTTTGCCAGCCCGGCGCGGCCGTAGCCCACACCGTATCCTCCGGCTGAATATCCAGCCACGACGAAGCGGTAATCCGCAGGTGGGCGTAACCCCAGCCATGGGTATGCACCACTCCTTTGGGGTTGCCGGTGGTGCCTGAGGTATAGGTGAGGATCGCCATATCCTCCCGCCGGGTAGGCGCCGCCTCCATCACTTCCGGCTGATTTTGCATCACACTCGCCAAAGCCGTCCACCCCGGGATTTCCTCCCCTGCGGAGATCAGCACGGTTCCGGCAGGCATTTCCGCTTCCCGGATACCCTTCTCCATCTCGGCAGCCTGCTCCGGCCACACGATGACGGCTCTTGCCTCGGAGTGACGGAGACGATAGCTGAGATCCTTGGCCCGCAGCATTTCCGAGGTGGGGATAATCACCAGTCCCAGCTTCAGGCAAGCCAGATAAATCACATACGAAACCACTCTCCGGGGAACCATGACCAGCACCCGGTCCCCTTTCTCCAAACCAAGCCCACGGAGACCATGCGCCAAACGGTTGGCCTGAGACCGCAGCTCCCCATATGTCAAATTCTCGTTGGCTCCGGATTCATCCAGCCAGGTCAAAGCCAATTTGCCGGAATCATGTCCTTCCATCTCCGAGGTTACATTATAAAATTCAGGGGCAATCCAATTTTCGTGACTCACAACATCCATCTCCTATTGCACATGATATGTAATTTCATATACCTCATTATAAGATTAATTCCTAGTACCTAGTGCTAATAAAAAAGACGATTTTATGTCCATCTTGCACCGGCAACCTATGCTATAATTCCCATGAAAGGAGATGTACTATGCCCAAAAACCGAAAATTGCTGACTGACCGGGACTTTCAGGAGGCCCTTGACCGTGAATATCCTGTGAAGGTGTTTAAGGATGACCATATAGTGGATTCCGGAGGCGTCATCATCCGCTTCGACGATACTCTGGTGGTAGTCCAATCGTCTGTCAGCCAGATCGCTTATCATGAGCGGAAGCTCTGTGATTTTTTCGAGGCCGTCCGCTGACGCTCTTGGAAGCCCATCAAAAAACGCCTCCCCACAGTCCACGGACTGCCGGAGAGGCGTTTAATCTTTCTATCACAGCTTTTCCAAAATGGAGAATACTGCGGTTTGGCCGCCGTCCTGTACGGCGATTTCCACACTGTAGCCGCCGATGGTGACCGTGCGGTTTTCCACTGTCTGTCCCTCCGCCAGCTGGCCGTAAATCTGGTTGAACAAAATCAGGAAGGGCTCCGTATGATTGCCGAATATGTATGCGGCGAACTTGCCGATGGACTCTTCGTTACGGGCCAGCATGCCGTCCTGCAGACGTACGGTAATTCCGTAGATCCGGTAGCCCGGCTCCAGCCACAGGGAGGCTTCATCCCATGCTCCGCCGTTTCCGGAGATTCCCTTGCTTTTGGCCGCGGCATCCTTAAACAGACGCAGAACAGTTCCCTGCATATCGTAGTTGGTTCCCCGCAGGGCGGCCGCCTCCAGCATCACGTCGTAAGCACCCAGCATCTTTTCACTGGGGAAAATCAGCTTCTTGTAGCTGCCGTCCGCCGTAGGCACCATTTTGACAAAGTTGCCATCCGAAGCGGGAGTTGCGTTCACCCGGCCGCTTTTATCCGTCAGCCGCTCCAGAATCCGTAGCGCCTCCGCACGCGTCACCGGCAGCCCGGCTCCAAAGTACCCGTTGGGGTAACCCTCCATTATCCCCTTAGCCGTCACCTCAGCCACAAACCGCTGGGACCGGGAGGAGAGGCTCAGATAATCCCCGTATTGGGCGGCCAGACCCGTACTATACGCGCTATCCTCCAGAAATTCCGTTTCCTTCAGGGTATAATAGACAATCTCCGCAACATCCTCGCGTTTAAGCTTCACCTTGTAGTCCGCAAACTGGTTTTTGGCCAGAATATTCAGATCCTCCGCCAAATCCACATAGGGTTTGGCCCAATAGCCGGACGGATCGGGCTTGAAGGTGAAGTTGCGGTAATCCCGCTGGAGCACACTTTTGTTAGCCTCAGACAGCGCCCCGAAAAAGCTGGTTTTCCAGCCCCGCTCCCCGTTGGGATACAGCTCCGAATAAGAAAGCAGCAGCATCTTCACGAATTGGTCGGCCGTTACCGCTTCCTCCGGCCGGAAGGTGCCGTCCGGGAAACCGTCCAAAATGCCCAAGCTGCTCATGTTGGCCACACTGTCCTTGGCCCAATGTCCCGCCATATCGGCATAAACAGCCTTCTGGCCTGCCGCGGCAAAACCCGCTGCCGGCACAGCGCCCATGAGCCACACACATAAGGTGATTCCTGCAAGTCCTGTTTTCTGCCAACGTTTCAAGAATTCATCCCCGCTCTTTCAAAAATTGTCGGAAATCGCCGACCCTCATTAGTATAAGGAATCGGCGGAAGGAATCCTACGGACTCCCCGACTATTATCGGGGGCGCACCAAACGTGCGGGGCATGACTTGAGGACTACCCCATCCTAACTTGTTCCAAGCCGCAGGCCGGATAAGTTGCGGATGCTTCGAATTTTGGCAAAGCCGAAATTGAAGGGCACTTATCCTAACTTGGTCCAAGCCAAAGGCCGGATAAGTTGCGGATGCTTCGAATTTTGGCAAAGCCAAAATTGAAGGGCACTTATCCTAACTTGGTCCAAGCCGCGGGCCGGATAAGTTGCGGATGCTTCGAATTTGGGCAAAGCCAAAATTAAAGGTGTATGTTGATAATGAGGTTGCTTCGAGTTTACAAAATCGGCGACATCAGCCGTACGAAGGACTCCCTCATTTTGTGGTGCACAGGCCGCTTCTCATACATTTCCATGGTCAGCTCAATGCACTCCTTCAGATCCTCCATGAAGATGTCGTCCAGCCGTCTGCCGACTTCCGTGTCGTAGACAAAGGCATTGACCTCAAAATTCAGCTTGAAGCTGCGGATATCGAAGTTCGCCGTGCCGACGGAGGACACCTCGCTGTCCACGGTAATGGTTTTGGCATGAAGGAAACCCTTGCCGTACAAAAAGCACTTGACCCCATAGGGCAGCAGGTTGCCCAAATACGAATATGTGGCCCAATAGACCATCCGGTGGTCGGGGGTCCGGGGAATCATAATCCGCACATCCACACCGGACATAGCGGCCAATTGCAGGGCGTTCAGCAGACTTTCGTCGGGTATCAAATAGGGCGTCTGTATCCAAATGCTGGTTTTGGCTTTATGAATCATCTTAATGTACGCATTGCGGATATGCTCCATGGAATCATTGGGGCCGGAGGAGACGATTTGAATCCCCACCTGGCTGTCCGGCAAAGCCGCAGGCAGATAACGAGTATCCGGCACCACCTTGTTGGCGGAGGAAAGATTCCAATCCAGCATAAACTGGGAATTCATCATCAGCACCGCACTGCCTCTGACCTTCAAATGGGTATCCCGCCAGTGGCCGTACCGGGGGTCCAGCCCCAGATACTCATCTCCGACGTTATAGCCGCCTATGTATCCAACCGTACCGTCAATAATGGCCAGCTTCCGATGGTTGCGGTAATTCACACGGATGTTCAGGTACGGGAACCGCGACGGAAAAAACGCCACAGCCTGCCCGCCTGCCACCCGTAGGGGTTTGAAGAAATCGGCATTCATATGGGAACAGCCGATGTCATCATACAAAAACCGGACCTCCACCCCTTCCTTGGCCTTCTCCGTCAAAGCCTCCACCAGCTTTTGGCCGGTGGTGTCCATCTGAACAATATAATAGATCAAATGGATATGCTTTTTCGCATTTTTGATATCCTGGAACAGGGCCTCAAATTTATCCATGCCGTTGGTGAAGATCTCCACCTGGTTTTCTTGGGTATACAGCGCTTGACCAGCCTGCAGGTTGAGAATAATCATATCCCGGTACTCTTCGGAAGCAGGGTCGGGAAATAAGATCGTCTTGTCCTTCAGATCCTCCAATTGGGAGTTCACAACGGTGCGGATCACCATCCGCTCTCTTGCCCCCAGCTTATACAGCTTCCGCCTGCTTAGATTTTGCCCGAACAACATATACAGCACGAAACCCACCACGGGCAGGAACAAAAGGATCATCAGCCATGCCCAGGTTACCCCCACATTCCGCCGCTCCAAAAATATAACGGTAATGGCAAGAAGCACATTCAAAACCGTGATAAAGCCGTATAAATGCTCTAATAAATTCGCCGCCAATGCTTGCACGCATCCACCGTCCCTGCTGCTTGATACAACCTAGATGTATTTATTATATCCCGTTACCGGCTCCGCACAAGTATTCCGCACAGAAGCGAAAAAAACCGCAGGCGTAAATGCCCGCGGCTTGTATAAAAGAAACCGGTTGGTTACAGGAAATCCTTAAGGCGTTTGCTGCGGCTGGGGTGGCGGAGCTTGCGGAGCGCCTTGGCCTCAATCTGCCGGATGCGCTCCCGGGTGACGCCGAACACCTGGCCCACTTCCTCCAGCGTCCGGGTTCTGCCGTCGTCCAAGCCGAAACGAAGCCGGAGCACGTTCTCCTCCCTCTCCGTCAGCGTATCCAGTACATCCTCCAGCTGCTCCTTCAGAAGCTTAAATGCAGCGGAATCCGCCGGAGCCAACGCGTCCTTATCCTCTATAAAGTCTCCCAGGAGGGAGTCGTTTTCCTCACCGATAGGGGTATCCAGCGATACCGGGTCCTGGCCGATTTTTTTGATCTCCTGGATCTTCTCTACAGTGACGCCCATCTCCTTGGCGACTTCCTCCTCCGTAGGCTCCCTGCCCAAATCCTGCAGCAGCTGGCGGGATACACGGACAAACTTGTTCAGCGTCTCCACCATATGAACAGGAATCCGGATGGTGCGTGCCTGGTCGGCTATGGCCCGGGTTATGGCCTGTCTGATCCACCATGTGGCATAGGTGCTGAATTTGAAGCCCATGGAATGGTCGAATTTATCCACTGCTTTAATCAAGCCCAGGTTTCCTTCCTGGATCAGATCCAGGAACAGCATGCCGCGGCCGATATAACGGCGGGCGATGCTGACCACCAGGCGGAGATTGGCTTCCGCCAGCTGCTTCTTCGCTTCCTCGTCCCCTTGCTCAATGCGTTTGGCCAGCTCAATTTCCTGCTGGGTTTTCAAAAGCGGCACACGGCCGATTTCCTTTAAATAAAGCCGCACCGGATCATCAATTTTCACATCGGCGGGCAACAGCAGTTCCTCGTCAAGAGGGATAAGCTCCTCTTCCTCCAGCTCATGCTTGGCCGGCTCAAGCTGCTCCAAAGCGGAGAGATCCCGTGTTTGACTTGATAAATCCAGCTCCATCAGGCCTTTTTTGTCTATATGCTCCTGGCCTGTATCCGTGTGGTTCACCATTGGCATGCACTTCCTCCATGTGGGAATGTGGGCTTCCCGTTCTATTTACGACCCCTTGCTGTGAACATCCCATGATGCGGCTTTGAAATGACACAAGAACGTTCCTTGACAATCATTTCGATAAGTGCTATGATAATAATGATATGCGAACGAATGATGAATGAGAATATAATTGTAACATAGCCCACAATCTTTTTCAACCCCGGCCCAAAAAACCTGAGGACACTCCTCAGGTTTTTCTTTGTTTTGGGAGGTTATCCATTAGACGCACTCTTGTACAAAAGAGTTGCGGTTTAATCCTTCCAAATTTTCAAATCCGTTTCAAGGAAATCCTCGACTTCCCGCTTCCAGAATTCCTCCACAAACTGCACATGGACGGGATGGCGGTCATACGCCTCATAATCCGTCTGCGTCAGGAATTCCATGGAGAAGGCGAAATCAAATTTGTTCTTGCTGCTGATCTGGCGCAGAACTTCAAAAAATTTCACCACAGGAATAGATGAAAGCGACTTCCTTCCCTCCTCCAGAAATGCCTCCGCCTCAGCCGAGTCCGGCTTGTGCTTCAACCGGAACTGCACCACATGACGAATCCCCTCTTGATCCATGCTTCATTCCTCCTCATATCTCTATACGCTTATCTTACCCGATTTTCTGGCTGTATTAACGCTCTTTCCGACGAAACATCTTCACAAAAAATTAAGATTTTCTTTACTTTTGCTTCATGAATATTTCAAACACCCTTGTTACCATGGGGTAATAATCATTTGTACGAGGAAGGAGCGAACCCTTTATGAACCGCCAAACCTTACCTCTTGGGAGGAAACGTCTGGCAAAGTCATTATTTATCGGAACCGCACTTCTGCTCTCCTCTTGTCTTCTCAGCATCGGAGTCGAGTGGATCAGCAGAGGCTCTCTATGGGAAACCCTGGCCTGGATCCGCCGGAACACCTCCATTTATGCCTTGAACGCACTGATTAGCGGCAGTGCCCTGATATTATTTTACAGCCTGATCGGATCGGTCTTTTTAGCGGTGGGCGCGGCGGCGGTGCTGCTGTCGGTGATGGCCTTTATCAATTATTACAAAAGCATGCTGGTGGGTGAACCCTTCTTCCCTTGGGATATTATCCTGAACAAAGAAGGTATGGATGTGGGTCCGCTTTTTACAGGGGTTCAGGACTTGTTGAAGCTGGCTGTAATTCTGGCCGCTTTGGGCAGTCTCATCTACCTCCACCGCAAGCTCAAAAGCCGGCTTGTGGTTTCATGGATCAGCCGCGGAATTCTGGGAGCCGTTTCCTTGGCCGTCCTGCTGTCCTTCGGTCTCCAGGTATCCTGGGCCAAGGAAAGGGTCGCCAAGGCCGGAGTGGATGATACCATCTGGAGCCAGCAGGCCAATTATGACAGCAATGGTTTGCTCCTGGCTTTTACCCTGAATGTGCAGAATGCCCAGGTTCCCGAGCCGGAGGACTACAGTGCGGACAAAATGGCGGCGCTGGCCCAGGGCTTAACAGCCGACACTCCTGCTGAGGCCGTACCCGCCTTTAACCAGACAGACGGCAAGGAAACGGCGGCTCCGCAGAAACGCCCCAATGTGGTATTCATCATGAGCGAAGCCTTCTGGGACCCTACCCAACTTTCCAATGTGTCCTTTAGCGCCGACCCGGTACCGACGCTTCATCAGCTGCAGCAAAGCTATCCCTCCGGCACCATGCTGTCCCCCCAATTCGGAGGGGGCACCAGCAACGTGGAATTTGAGGTGCTGACCGGTCTTTCCATGTCCTTTATGCCCGCCGGGTCCGTACCGTATCTGCAATACGTCAACGGCAGCGTCCCCAGTCTCGCCAGTTATTTTGAAACGAAAGGGTACCGGAGTCTTGGCATCCATACCTACGACGGCTGGTTCTGGAACCGGGAGGGTGTGTACAAGGAACTGGGCTTCGAGGGTTTTAAGAGCAAGGATGGCTTCATCAACCCCGAATACAACGGCCTTTATATTTCGGACAATGAAATCGCCGACAGCATCATTCATGAGATCAACCGAAGTGATGACCCGGTATTTATTTATGCGGTAACCATGCAGAATCATGCCCCTTACACGGATAAAAACCGGTATCCGTCGGGCAACACCTTTAAGGTGGAGGGTGACCTGACAGAGGAAGCCCGCGATATGCTGGAAACCTACGCCCAAGGCGCCCATTATGCCGACCAAGCCTTGAAGCGTCTGGTGGACCATTTTGCCCAGTCCGACGAACCCACCTATATTGTTTTCTACGGCGACCATCTGCCCACCCTGGGGTTAGAATATGACCTGTACCGCCAGGCAGGTTTTGTCCAATCCGGCAAGCCGGCAGACTGGAGCCTCACGGAATACAAAAACCTGCGCAGCATCCCCTTTGTCACCTGGTCCAATTTTGCCGCAGCAAAGGAGCAGCAGGTCAACACCATCAGCGCTTCCTTTATGGGCGCGTATGTGTTGGATACACTGGGTATGAAGCCGGAGGGGCAATTCGCCCTAGGCTCCAAGCTGTACCGGTCTGTGCCCGGTCTGATCCGCAACCTGACGGTCGATCCGGCGGGAACACTCTCCCACACGGTCCCCGCCGGCTCCGAGGAGCTGGTGGAGCAATACCGGATGCTGCAGTATGATATCCTGTTCGGTGACAACTACCTGTCCCGGTATGTGGATGCACCGTTTTTGACCAAGGAGCCTATGGCCAATTACAATACCCTTGCCGCCGTGAAGGAAGAGGAATAAAACTGCATACCGCAATCATACACCAAAGCTGTCCCTTCTAAAGGGGCGGCTTTTTCTTTTATGGACATCCTTACCTTATTTCTTGTTGACAAAATGATGCTATCCGGATAATAATAGTATCAACTCGATATATCGACTTGATATGAAGGAGCCTAAGCATGATTGATAATGTGATCCTCGGCATATTAATGGAAGGTCCGCAGACCGGCTATGGGTTAAAAAGCACCATCGAGCAATCCGTCGGCTTTTTTTATACAGCCAGCTATGGAAGCCTTTATCCCGCCTTGAAGCGTCTCGCAGAGCAGGGAGCCATTTCACTGATGGAAACCGACGGAGCCAAAAACAAGAAGCTATACAACATCGAAGCGTCAGGACGCAAACAATTTCTGGAATGGCTGGGGGAGCCGCTGACCCGCAACCGCAACGAGCATCTGCTGAAATTTTTCTTCTATGATTATCTGGAGGATTCCTTGCGGAAGGAACGGCTTGCTGCCTTTCACGGATCATTGCGGGAGGAGCTGGGACGGCTTGCCGTAGTCAAACAGATCGTGGATAAGGAAACCGAAGAACTGGAGAATCCGGAGGAATACCGCTACAGGCTGTCAGTGCTGACCTACGGCTTCCGCTATCTGGAGATGGCTGAGCGGTGGCTGGGAGACTTGCGGGAGAAGGAACTAAAGAATGAATATAATGCGGACCAAGATGCCGCTGTGGAGGAGAACCATAATGAATAACGCGCAACCAACAAGCAAACACGGATTGTCCGGCTTTACCGGAAGACACCCGGTACTGGCTGTGGTGCTGATCGAGGTCATGCTGTTTTTGGGACTGTTTGCCGCAGGAGCCTACCTCACCATTACCGAAAAGACCAGCCAGTCGCCGGTTCCATATGCTTTTGTTCCCATCGCAATCCTGCTGCTCCTGTATCTGCTGACCGGCAAACGGTACACCCGTTACGGCTTCCGCAGCTTCGGCTCCATCCCGCGTACGGAGCTGCTCTTTTATCTGCCGCTGGTAGCGGATGTGCTCCTGGTAATTACCAACGGATTGACCAACGGCTTCCGGGAGATATCGGCTCTGCATTGGATCGGACTGCTGGGTCTGGCCCTGCTGGTGGGTTTTGTGGAGGAGACCGTCTACCGCGGGCTGATCCTCAATTTGATGCTGAAAAAAGGCATCCACATCGCCGTTCTCACCTCCAGCGTGCTCTTCTCCCTGACCCATCTGTTGAATCTAGTGGGGGGGCAGGATTTGGCCGCCACCCTGCTGCAGCTGGCTTACGCCTTTTTGGTGGGTGTGTCCCTGGCGCTTTTGTATATACGGCATAAAACCCTGCTTCCGCTTATCGCCTTTCATTTCCTGCACAACTTCACACAATTTTTGGTGAAGGAGCAGGCCTCCGTACTGTTTGACAGTCTGGTGGTAGCCGCTCTGCTGTTCTCCTGCATCTGGCTGCTCGTGCAGCCGCGCAAGGAAATCATCTCTGCGGCCACGGCTGCATAAAACGTCTAAAAAGCGCTGTCTCCCTCACCTAGGGAAACCAGCGCTTTTCTTATACGGTGAGCCGCTGCCTACAGCCGGATTTCCTTGCCGGCGGCGGCGGATTCGTAGATGGCGGACAATATCTTGATCATATCCACCCCCTGGGCCGGAGTGTTGATGGGAGTGGCCCTTCCTTGAATGCAGTCAACAAAATGATACAGGTGCTTCCCATGGTTGCCATGGCCCTGATTACCCTTGAATACAGGCACCAGATCGGTTAGCTGGCCAGCGGTTTCAGTAAATACGGCCAGCTCTCCTTTTTTGATGCTGGCTCCCGCTTTCGTGCCGCGCAGCTCCACGAAGTTCATCTCCTCCCCCACATTAGAGGCCCAGCTGAACTCAAGTTGCAGCGTGGCGCCGTTGTCGAAGCGGATGAAGCCGGTGGCCAAATCCTCCACGTCGAAGATGCCGTTATCCTGCTTTTCCCCGAAGCTGCTGTGAATGGAGTCGGACAACTCATTGTTGGCAAACTTGGTATACACCGCCCCGCTGACGGCTACCGGACGGGGATTGCCCATCAGCCAAATGGCCAGGTCAATAAAATGGACGCCCAGGTCAATCAGCGGTCCTCCTCCGGACTGCTCCTTGGTGGTAAACCAGCCTCCTTTGCCCGGAATTCCTCTCCGGCGGAGCCAGCCGCAGCGTCCGGTATAAATCTCGCCTGCATGGCCTTCCTCAATATACCGCTTCAAAAACTGGGCCTGTGGGGAAAACCGGTTGTTGCGCATCACCATCAAATGTTTGCCCGCTTCCACGGCAGCATCCGCCATCCGCTGGGCCTTCTCCGGATTCACCGCATCCGGTTTTTCGCAAAATACATGCGCCCCTGCCTGCAAAGCCGCTACCGCCACCTCTGAATGGAGCAGATTGGGTGTACAGATGTCAACGATATCCAGCTCCTGCTCCGCCAGCATCTCCCGGTAATCGGCATACACGAACGGGATGTGATGCTCTGCAGCCATCCGCTCCGCCTTCTCCCGTTTAATATCGCAAAGAGCCACCACCTCCAGTTCCGCATGCTGCAGTAACGGCTCCAGATGCGCCGACACAAAGATATTCCCCGTACCCACAACGCCAACCCTCAGCTTTTTGCCCATAAATGCTCTTCCCCCTCCTATGAATGCACTTGTTTTAATGGAAACCATTCATGCTGCAGGTTCCCTTCGCACCGATGACCGATGAAATGTCACAGAAGGCCCTCAAATCGGCTTCGCCTATTTCGAGGCTTCCATAACATATCCAGTCTACGGCTCGGACCATGTTATTTCAGGGTAGCTCCTTCATTATCCTGGACAGATTTCTCCAGCTGGTTTCCACACAATCCATAGCAGAGCGGCTGCACCGGTCCTGCTCCACCACATACCATTCCACCCCGTTGGCTTCACCCCACTCCAGGATCGGCTTAAAATCGATGGAGCCCTCCCCAATTTCAGCGAAGGTCTGCTCCTCGTCTTGGGTCATATCCTTCAGATGGATAATGGGCATCCGGTTTTGGTAGGGAGCCAAATAAGCCACAGGATCATATCCGCCCTTTTTCACCCAATATACATCCAGCTCCGCCAGCACCAGATTTTCGGAAGAGGGATCCAGGAGATACTCCAGCGCCGTACGGCCCTCTACCATGGTCTCAAATTCGAAAGCATGGTTATGGTAGCTAAGCCGCATCCCCTCCCTATTCAGCCGGGCAGCCGCTTCATTTAAGACTCTGCGGACCTCCATATATCCTTCAGGAGTACGCAAATCTGCCGGAATAGCGGGGCAGACCAGGTCCTTGGTGCCCAGAATCCGCGCCTCACGGACCAGCGCATCCAGTTCCTCCACAAACCGCATATAACCCACATGCAGTCCTGCCGTTTGCAGACTCAGTTCCTTCAGGGTGGCTGCCAGCTCCTCGGGCTCCCTGCCGTGATAACCGGCAAACTGCACGCCGCTCCAGCCCATCCGCTTCAATTCCCTCAACACATAAGGAAAATCCGCCTGACATTCCTCCCGCAGTGTGTACAGCTGCACAGCCGTTTTGTTTTCCATTTTCCAGCCCCCCATGATTGCGACCGTTTTCATTTTCCTTTATCATTATAAAAAAAGACCCGGTATACTGAACAGAAACGATCTTCCGACCAGTTGTCATATCTTCCGATTATTTATACAGGAGGGAGCTCAATCCATGCAATTGCCGCCCTGTACGGTTACAGCCTGCGGGTATTCCATTCACACCAAACCTTATTCCTCCCGGCGGCTATTGCCCCACTATTTGCTCCGTTTCCAGGCGGAAGGGAAAAGCCTCATCCACCTGAATGGGGTAGCGCAGGAATATGCCCCCGGTGATCTGATGGTCGCAGCACCCGGCGACAGCTATATTCTGGAAACCGGACTGCCCGATGGCCACAAGGCGGTGCGCTGCGCAGATTATTATATGTCCTGCACCGTGGACGAACCTCTGGATTGGCTGGAGGGGGCCTTTAAGCGCAAGCTCCAGCTGGGCCAGGATGAGTCCTTCCTGAATCTCTTCAAAAATCTGGTTTACGAGTTCCGCAGACTGCGTGACCAGGATGCGGAAACCCAGGATTATCTGAGCCGGCTTCTGCTGCTGTCCGTCCGCCGAAGCCTCTCCCCCCAATCCAACCATCCTATCCCCCGCGCGGCGGCCCGGATGAAAAGCTACATGGAGGCCCACTCTGCACAGCCTCTGACCCTGAAGCAGATTGCCTCCCATGGAGGCTTGGGCATTTCCCGGGCGTCAGAGCTGTTCAAGGAGGCTTATGGCTGCTCCGTTATGGATTATGCCATTCTGATGCGGCTGAACCATGCCCGGGAGCATATCCTTTACGATAACGTAACCCTGGAGGAAGCGGCCTTCGCCTGCGGTTTTACCAGCTATACCCATTTCAGCCGGATGTTCCGCAAGCGCTACGGCATCTCCCCCAGCGAATACCGGCAGCAGAACCGGCATCCGCTGTAGGTTTCAGAATGGATGGTAACGGGTAATATTAATGATTCCCCCCAAAACAATCCCCCAAAAGTGACGAGATGCTTCGAAGCGGATTCCGATTACTTTTGCGGGAGCCCCCGGTAAGTACAAACCGAATGAAGATACGATTACCAATACCATATTAAATGATTGGAGGCGGATGATGATGCGGAAGCTCGCAGCGGCTGGGACCGCTGCCCTCATGCTGCTGACGGCAAGCTGTGCTGGCCGGGAGGAAGCCGCACCGGGAACCGGCAATGTATCCTCCCCGGCTGCTCCCACAGTGGCCGCCAGCACCGGAGCACCCCAGACGGACGGTTTCCCTTACCGGGCCCAGGTGCTGGCGGAAGGCCTGCAGCTGCCATGGGAAATGGCATTTGCGCAGGACGGGCGGATTTTCTTCACGGAACGGCCGGGTTTTCTCCGCGTCATTGAAGGCGGCAAGGTCCGGGAAGCGCCCCTTCTGGAGCTGCCCTCCACCGGCTTGGGCGAAGGCGGATTGTTGGGGCTTGCGCTGGATCCCAACTTTGCCGCGAACGGCACCGCTTATGTATATCAGACCTACCGGAACGGCGATGCTGTTAAAAACCGTGTCCTTCGCCTCTCCATCGGGCAGGAAACGGCCAAAGTGGAATCCACCCTAATCGAAGACATTCCCGGAAGCAGCACCCATAACGGCGGACGGATGAAATTTGGACCCGACGGGTTCTTGTATATCACCACAGGCGATGCCGCCAAACGGGAGCTGGCCCAGCAGAAAGACAGCCTGGCCGGCAAAATCCTCCGTCTTGCGCCGGACGGCTCCGTTCCCGGGGATAACCCGTTTCCCGGCTCCCCGGTTTACAGCTGGGGACACCGGAATCCCCAGGGTTTGGCCTGGCAGCCGGATACCGGTGCCCTTTTCAGCTCCGAGCATGGACAAAGCGCCCATGACGAACTGAATCTCATAATCCCCGGCGCCAACTATGGATGGCCTTTGATCCAGGGAGATGAAACGGATACACGGGACGGCGTTTCACTTAAGGCCCCTCTGGCTCATAGCGGCAGCGAAACCTGGGCTCCCTCGGGAATGGCGTTCATTACGCAAGGCCCCTGGAAGGGCCGGCTGCTGGTAGCCGCCTTGTCCGGGCAGCAGCTCCTGCAGGTGACGCCGGAGAGCGGTGGCCTTTCTGCCTCTGTCAGCTCCTTGTACAAGAAGGAATGGGGCCGCCTGCGCAATGTGACTGAGGCTCCGGACGACACTCTCTATATTCTGGTGGGCAACCAGGACGGCCGGGGGTCCCCAAAGGAAAACGACGATAAGCTGATCGCCCTTTACCCCACCTGGAAATAACTAAGAGGGCAAGGGCTTTAAACAGCCATAAATGATCTGTTGGGAGGGTTTGTATGCACAAGATTATTCCCCATCTCTGGTTTGACACCCAGGCCAAGGAGGCCGCGCAGCTGTACACCGGATTATTGCCCAACTCAGGCATTGCCTCCTCCGCTACTCTTCCGGATACTCCGTCCGGCAATGCAGAATCGGTCAGCTTTGAATTGGCCGGCCAGCCCTTTCAGGCCATTAGCGCAGGCCCGTACTTCCGCTTGAACCCCTCCATCTCCTTTATGGTGGCCTGTGCAACCGCAGAGGAGGTGGACGCGCTGTGGAACGTCCTGGCGGAAGGAGGCAGCACCTTGATGCCCTTGGGGGAATATCCCTTCAGCCGCCGGTACGGCTGGGTTCAAGACCGGTTTGGCCTGACCTGGCAGCTCATGCTGGTTGGCGGGGAACAGCAACAGCAGATCATCACACCCAATCTGCTTTTCTCCGGAGATGTCTGTGGACAGGCAGAGGAAGCCGTCCGCTTCTATGCGGGGATTTTCCCCAATTCCGCCGTCGGCTTCATCAGCCGGTACGGAGAAGGTGAAGCCAGAGTGGAGCGGGCCAAAATCAATTTCGCCTCCTTCACCCTGTGCGGCCAAAGCTTCACCGCCATGGACAATGGGTACGATGCGGATTTTGGCTTTAACGAAGCTCTATCCTTTATGGTCCGGTGTAAGGACCAGGCAGAAATCGATTATTACTGGGACAAGCTATCGGCTGTTCCGGAGGCGGAGCAATGCGGATGGCTGAAGGACCGTTACGGCGTATCGTGGCAAATTGTGCCCGAGCAGCTGGACCGGATGATGGCGGAGGGTTCGCCCGAACAGGTGAAAAGGGTCACGAAGGCGTTCCTGGGCATGAAGAAATTCGATTTGGCTGCACTGGAAGCGGCCTGGTCGGGGGAATAGTAGACCAGAGCACTAAAAAAAGTCCGGCCCATCATCCTGTGGATGTGGCCGGACTTTTTTATTGGGTAAAACAATAAACTATTGTCTGTATTGGCCCAGCAGCCGCTTGGCCTCTCCGTTAGGTGTGGTGAACACTTCATAAATCAGGATCTTATGCCGGATATCCAGCATGTCTGAAGCACCCTGCAAGGTAATGAGGTTCTCTCCACTCACGAGACGTCCCTGCCCATAGAGGGTGGCGCTTCCGCTGCCAACAAGCCGGTCAAAGGAGTCGTACTGCTCTACCAGAATCCGCGGGAAGGTGTTATCCAATTGAATATCCTCAGCGCGGTTGATAGACAAGTCTAGCTTTAATTTGTAGACATATGCATACCCGGTTTCAGGTCCGTAATTGGAATGTAATGTCCAACGGTTGACCTTCACATTAAACGGGTACAGGTTCCATTGATTGTCTTCCGCCTTCTGTAGCCCTGTCGACAGCGCCGCGATGGCGGTTTTGTAAGGGGCGGCTGTGACCGCATCCTGCACCTTCAGGACAAGGTTCTCTCCTTTTTCCGAAGCGGGCACAGTGAAGGCGTAACGTACGGTCACCGAGGAGCCGGGCAGCACGGTGGCCGTTTGGATAGCTTGGCGGCTGCCTGCATATTCATACCCTTCCTTGGTAACCAGATCTGCGGCAAAAGCAGGCACGGCCAAGGGTTTTTTGGAGGTATTGGTCAGCTTGAAGGTGGCGGTAACCCCCTTATTACCCTCCTCCTTATTGGAGTGCATATAGAATTCCTCGACGGAAACCTTCATCTCCGGATTGACCAGCTGGCTTTTGGCGTCGAACACAATAGGTGTACCCAAGGAATAAGCAGTAGCCACAGTGCCTTCCCCTTCACCGGGAAGCAGAATGTGAAGCCGGCCTACGGCATAGCTGGTTACATTCACTCCGGCCGCTCCCGCATCGGCGAAGGTTTCCGGCGTCAGCAGGTTCAGGCTTTGCAGCACGGTATCCTGCTCCGTCGGGATGGCGTAATGGATGTACTTATCTGCGCCGGGTTCCAGGGTCAATGCCCCCTGCTCCACACGGGAGCCACTAAATACCTTGCTGTCCGCTTTCCCGTCCAGGCTGAAGGCGGGAATGGACTCGCGCCGCTCCGATGGGTTGGACGCCAGGAGTTGAACCACATACACCGTTCCAGCAGCGGTGGATTCCTTGCTGATGGATACGGGTGTGTATTGGACAGGAGAGGTGAGGCCCGGAATCCGGAAGGTATCCGACCATTTCTTCAGCGCCTCCGGCTTGGCAATAACGCTGCTCTCCCCCTGCCATACCTCAGCCTGGACAGGAATGGAGGCGACTACCGTTTCGGTCTTGGGATAGACGTAAACATCCACATCCGTCCAGTTCACCTGCGTCACGGTGACCTCGTCCATCCGGTCCAAATCGACCAGATAGCTGAGCTCCGTGCTGGACTTGGCCTGTAGGGAACGGGCGTTGGCTGCGCTGGCCTTCAGGGTATATTGGATGCCGTCGGCAGTCTCGGCCCTAACCTCATAATCCGGCACGCGGGTTACCGCGGACCCTGTATTCTTCAACCGGACTACTACACCCAGGCGGGTGCCGGTTTCTGTTTTTTGGTTCAGGACACTCTTCAGCTCCACATCCAACAGATCAGTCAGCTTCACGGACGGTCCGGCGGCAGCGGCAAGCACAGGGACTGCACTCCCGTCAGCTGCATACACGGCGATGCCGGGGCCCAAGAGCGAGACGGATAACGCCACAGATGCAAGGGATAATTTCCATTTATTATTCAAGTTGCTCTCCTCCTGTTTTGTCCTTTACTTGACGACCTGTACAGCTTCCTTGTCCTTCAGCTGGTTCTGTCCGGAGATGACCAGCTGGTCACCCTCCTTAACGCCGGAGAGCACCTCCTGGTACGTCTCATGCAGGCGTCCCAGTTCTACCTTCCGCTTTTCCGCGGCATTTCCATTTACAACGAACACATAGGTATCCCCGCCTTCGCGGACGACGCTTAATGTCGGTACCGTCACCACGACCTGATCCTGCTCTTCCGTCAGGAGAATCTGCGCCTTGCTGCCCGGCTTCAGCTTAAAATCCGGATTGGGCACGGTCAGCTCCAGGGAATAGGATTTGGTTTGGGCGCCGATAACATCGGCCAGGTAGCTGACTGTTGCTTTGGCCTTGTCAACGGTACCCGGTACATAAAAGCTAAGCTCCTGCTTGCCCCGCACCAGCGCCGCCGCTTCTTCGGTCAGCTCCGCTTTGATTTTCACCGGGTCCAGCTGCTGTACAGTAGCTGCCGGAATGCCCGGGCTCAAGGTCATCCCAATTTCTACAGGAAGATCTGTCAATACGCCGCTGACAGTGGCCTTCACTTCCGTATTGCTCAAGCCCCGGTCCAGCTCCCGCAAGGAAACGTCGGCTGTTTTCAGCCCATATTCCAGCTGGGATAGGGAGTTGGATTTTTCCAGGTTTTGAAGCTTGCGGTTCATCCCTTCCAGATCCAACCGGAGGCCGTTCAATTGGGTTTCCGCCTGCTCCAGCTGGATTTTGGGCACCAGGCCCAGATCATAATCATTGCGCAGCTTGTTGTAGCCCTTCTCCGCATCCTTCAAGGCAGACTCCATCTTGGTAATGCCGTCCTTCAGCTCCTGCTTGCCGTCCGCCAGATCCAGACGGGCTTTGTTCATCTGCTCTTGGGTGCTGGCAATGGACAGCTGGGCCTTTTCCTTCTGGATCTCCAGGTCGGTGGGATCAATCCGGAACAGGACATCCCCCTTTTCCACCCGGTCACCGCGTTTCTTCAAAATTTCCAGCACATCGCCGTTTACCTTCGTCACAATATTCATCTGGACGGAGGCGGAGATATCCGCCACCTGCTCCAGGGGTTCACCGATGGATTTCTTCGCGACAGGGGCCACCTTCACGCTTTTCACTTGGGATTCGGCGGCAGCTGCAGGCTGCTGTGCCGGCTCCGCGGAGCATCCCGCCAGAAGAGCCGCGGCAAGCACCATGGCTCCGGCAACAGGATAGCCGGCTTTCAACTTCTTGGTTTTTGTCCGTTTCATGGTTTATTCTCCTTTTCAGTGGGTTGCGGAAGTGGTATTCGGGGTATCCAGACCAGCCGGCTTCTTCCGGTGGAACAGACGTCCCATACGGCGTTTGAAGCCTTCGATCAGATCATAAACCACCGGTACAACAACAAGGGTAAGCAGCGTGGAGGTGGTCAAACCGCCGATAACCACAACCGCCAGCCCC
Source organism: Bacillota bacterium (assembly GCA_023393235.1). Lineage (GTDB taxonomy): Bacteria > Bacillota > Bacilli > Paenibacillales > NBRC-103111 > Paenibacillus_AR. The sequence continues at coordinate 22,379 of JAEWMH010000075.1, forward strand.
TTGGAGATGACGGCGCCCTTGGAGAAGCCCAGAGCAAGAGGCATCAGGGCGATAATGGTAGCTCCCGCCGTCATAATAATGGGACGCAGACGGGTTATACCCGCTTCGATCAGAGCCTCGCGGATGCTGTGGCCCTCCTCCCGGAGCTGCTGCACCCGGTCCACCAGCACGATGGCATTGGTGACCACAACGCCGATGAGCATCAGGAAGCCGATCAAAGAGGTAATATTGATAGATTCGTTAGTAATCAAGAGCGCTATCAGCCCCCCGATAGCCGCCAGTGGCAGGGAGAACAGAATGGCGAAGGGTGCGCTGCCGTTTCCGAAGGCCAGAACCATAATTAGGTAAACGATAAAGATAGAGGCCAGCATGGCCACCAGCAATTGCTGGAAGCTCTCCGTCATGTCGTCGGTTACGCCCTTGACCTCTGTCCGGACGCCGCCGGGCAGCTCAAGCTTGTTCAGCTCCGCTGTGACCTTGGCGCTGACGCCGCCTTTGTCGGCGGAGTTGATCTTGGCCGTAACCTGAACGAACTGCACCTGCTGATCGCGGTTGATGGCCGCAGGAGCTTCAATCTGGTTCACCTTGGCCACTTCATTCAGGGCCACCTTGGCTCCGGTGGGGGCGGTCAGAGTGAACCGGCCGATTTTGTCCACGGAGTTTTTGAAGCTGGGATCCAGCATAACCTTGGTTTCGAAGGTGGTATTGTCAAATTTCAGATCGCCGATTTTTTCTTCCGCGAGCCATGTATGTACACCTTGCACGATTTGAGCGGAGGAAAGTCCGTACATTCTTGCTTTGTTCTGGTCAACCGCGATTTCCACTTCCATCTTGGATTCGCTTAAGCTGTCCTTGATGTCAGTCAGCTCGGGGAAGGTTTTCATCTGCTCCTTGACCAGCTTAGCTGCTTCTTGCAGATACAGGATATCGTCGCCTTTCAGCATATAGCTGAAGTCCGTGCCGCCGCCGGTGCCGCCCATACTGATCACGGCGCCTTCCGCTTCTGAGCCCGCAGGCAGCATATCACGGATCCGCTTCTTGAAATCCTGGACAACAGCTTTGGTATCCGAGGCGCCGGAGGCTACCGCGAAGAAGGAGCTCTTGTAAGGAATCCGTTCACTGCCGTAATCATAACCGATGGAGGATTCCACATATTCGAAGGTAGGCTGGCCTGCGGAGTCCTTAGCGCCCAGCATTTCCGCTTCGATTTCCTTCACCTTTTCATTCATGGTTTCGATGGTAGTCTCCCGTGGCATCTTGATGGAGAACTGCATCATTTTATCCGAATCGCTTTCCGGCATGAAGGTCTGGGCCAGGAACGGCAATGTACCCATAACGGATACGATCAAAAGCAGGATGGACATGCCTACTGTAAGCATACGATGCTTCAGGGACCACGTCAGCGCTTTTTTGTTGGTAGTGGCTAATTTCCCTGCAGGTGCCTCAATGTGGGTTTTGATGGACCCGCTTTTCAGAACCAGAATTTTGGCCAGCATGGGGATAACCGTCAAAGCAACTACCAGTGATGACAGCAGCGCCACACTCAGGGTGATGGCGAAGGGACGGAAGATTTCACCCATCACTCCGCTGACAAAGGCAATAGGGGCAAACACACCCACCGTGGTAATAGTGGACGAGGTAATGGCCGAAGCCACCTGAGCCGTCGCCATTTTAATGACCGACTCGTTGCGTTCCTGGGCCTTTTGCAGCTGGCTGAAGATATTCTCAATAACTACGATACTATCATCCACAACCCGCCCGACGGCAATGGCCATACCGCCTAGAGTCATAATATTGAGAGATATCCCCAATGGGGCCATGACCATCAGTGTGATCAGCATGGATAACGGGATAGATACCAATACGATTAAGGTCATTCGTACGTTCCGCAAGAATAGAAGAATCATAATGGAGGCCAGCAGCGCACCCAAAATACCTTCCTTCAACATGCCGTTGATCGAGTTCTGAATTTCGGTGGCACTGTTGTAGATCGGCTGGAATTTAATGTTGGGATATTCTACCTTCCATTTCTCCATCAATTCGTCGGCTTGAGCGCCAAATTGGACGGCATTGGCATTCTTCGTCTTGTACAGACGCACACCAATCGCCGGTTGGGCGTTCAAGCGGGAGTAGAAGGTGGATTCGGTAATGGCCTCGACCTTGGCCACATCCTTGAGCAATACGGTGGAGCCGATTCCCGTGGGAATCTTCATATTCTCCAGGCCGTAGATGGTGTTCAGATCGCTTTTGACCCGGACCATCTGTTCGTTGCCGTTGAAGTCAACGGTTCCGGCCGGACTTGTCATAAGAGCCGCCTGGATGCTTTGGGACACCTGGGAAGGAGTCATGCCATAGTTATTGATGGCATTGCCGTCCAGCTTCATGGTCAGCACCGATTCCTGGTTGCCGATGGAGTCGATGTGGTCGATGCCGTCCATTCCCTTAAAGCCCGGTTCAATGACATCCTTGTACAGCTTGTCAAGCTCCTGCTGGCTCATGCCGTTCTGGGCATACAGCGAGAGGTAATACACCGGCTCCGAGGCAAAGCCGAAGGTGGTAACCTGGGGCTTCTCCGAGCCCGAGGGCAGCTTGACGTTGGAGATCAGGCTTTCCACATCCCGTTTGGCGTCATCGGTGTTCACCGACTGCTCCAGCTCCAGGATAATTTGCGAGAAGTTGTCGCTGGAGCTTGAGCTCAGGTTCTTCAGCCCCTCCATACTGGCAACCGCCTTCTCCAGCGGCTCCGTTACCCCGTCCAGCACATCCTTGGGCGGCGCCATATACATGGTGTTGATCAGCACCACCGGAAACGAAATATCCGGCATGCTTTCCACCTTCAGCGTGGTTGCGGAATAAGCGCCCCCGCCGAAGAGGAGAAGAACAATAATGATGACGGCCGTGATGTTCTTCATGGAAAAATTGGTTAACTTATTCATCCTCACAGCTCCTCCGATAAAATAGCCGGCCACATGGCCGCTGCCTCCCTGTGTTCCTTTTCTCTGATCCCTGTATCTCACGAAGGCACAGGAATGAATTCATTATAGACGCAGAAGGATTTGGAAACATGTGAAATCTGTCATGAAATCAGATGACTGGGGTCATAAGATCGGTCATGGCGGACCTCCGCCGGGAGGAGGGATGGGGGTAGGCCGGGGGAGGGATCTATCCATCAACGGGGTCGGAAAGCCAAACGAAGCGCAAAAAAACGGCATCGCTGCCGTTTCGATAAAGAAGGCCATGTCTTTTCAACCGGTAAACTCCGACGCTTGTTTGGCTTCCGAAATGACCCGCATAACCTCCAGGGCTTCCTGCGGCGCAATGGGGAACGTCTCTCCCAAACGGATAGAGCGGTACAGCTCCTCCCATATATTATACGATTTGGCGGGTGCCACAGGCACCGTTTCCGTCCGCCAGCTCAGATTCTCTGCACTCCCGAAGGTTTCCCCGGGGGTGCCCGGGTCGGCCTGCTTCTCCATAAGCGGCACGGCAGGGTCCAGGTAGCGCAGTGACATTTGGCCGTCCATCACTGTCAGCGTGCCTCTTGCTCCGTATACCGCATATTGCGGTGACGGCTCCGCCACTCCGCCGCTGATCTCCAGATCCACTAGGCGGTTGTTCTGCCCCTTCATGATGATTTTCACATGATCCTCCGCGTCCCCTACGGCAGCCACCCGCTTCAGATCCGTCCACAGCTCCGCCACCGGACTTTCCAAGAGCCTCAGGCCGTGGTCGATAATATGCGGGCCCCAATTCAGCAGCTGTCCGCCCCCGTAGGCCATGATCGTCTGCCAGTCGTCCCGGCGCTGATAGCCGTGCCGACAGAGCCGAATGGCATAAATGTCTCCTAATATTCCGCTCTCCATCACCTCCCGGACATGGAGGAAGTCGGGATCAAACCGGCGGTTGTGCCGCACATACAGCTTGCCCGTGCTCTTCCGTTCTGCCTCCAGCAGCAGCTGCGCCTCCTCATAGGTGCAGGCCAGCGGCTTTTCCATGAACACATGCTTGCCTCCGGCCAGTGCCAAAAGCCCATGGGCGCAGTGGTCCGAAGAGCGGGTGGCCACATCCACAAGCTCCACATCCGGGTCAGCCATAAGCTCCTCCAGGCGCTCATAGGTTTTGCAGCCGTAGCGCTCCGCCATCGCCTGCCGCCGCGATTCGATCAGATCACAGGCAGCCACAATGGTAAACAGATGCTTCTTGTCCTCCAGCTCCTGGCAATGCATACCCCATCCGGCTCTGCCTGCTCCGGCCAGGCCGATTCTGATTGGCTCCGTCATCGTTCATCCCCCGTTCCAATTCGCTTATGCTTAATACCCGGCCTCCCGGACAACCTGCCTGCTCCATTCCAGATCCACAAGGGGCTCCTGCAAATGGGTATCATGCTCCACAAACACCCATCCGTCAAAGCCGTGTTTCACGGCCTCCTTCAGGACGGCGGCATTGTCCAATCCGATATTGCCCCGGGTTAGGCCGCAGAACCGCCCGCGTTTGGTCCAATCGGGGGATTCGGGATTGGTCTCCAGCCAATCCTTCAGATGTAGGACGGCAAGCCTGCTTGCATATTTCCCGGCAATCTCCACCGCGTCTCCGCCCATTGCCGCCAGGTGGGCGGTATCCAGCACCAGCTTGCTGTCCGGACATTCCCGCAGAAATTCTTCCAGCTGCTCCTGCGTCTCTACAGGCGTCCCCATATGATTATGAAGGGCCACATGCAGGCCCCAACGGCGGCAGGCAGCCGACTGGATCCGCACCTGCCTGCAGAATGCAGAGAAATCCCGGCCGTCCACATGGGTCCAGACATAATCCTTGCCAAGGGCAGCCGTCCATTGAATGGACAGCTCCGGGCTAGGCCCCCTCACCGTGCCAAAATCCATGGCAAGCTTTCTCATCAACGCCGCCGATTGCAGCGCATGCTCGCCGCTGAACACCGTCAGCCGTTCAATGCCTTCGTAACCGATGGCCTTTAATTGCCGCAGACGCTCCTCCAGATCAAAGCACGTCCCGCCATCCCAAACGTTCATCCCGTAATCCGCAATGCCGATTTTCATGGTATCCTCCTTATGTTCAGCCCATTTTGCTTATGGCATTAATCCTTGATTGATGCTCCGGATAGACGCCACAGGCGCTTTGGGCTGCCGGTCCTCCGTCAACAGCCCGTTCTTCTCCTGCTGCACATCCGTCAGCTGCGTGTAGCAGTAGCCCTGCAAGGCAGGAGCCCGCAGCAGCGCATGGGTCAGGTCCATATAGCGCTTGAGGAACTGCTCCTCACTGTGCGCTTCCGAATAGCCCCAGCCCCAGGCGCTGTCAGGGCTGTACCGTATTCCGCCAAACTCGGATACCTGGACCGGCTCCCCGCCATAAGCATATCCCGGCACATACACGGGCCGGTTGCACGGCCTGGCCTTGACACAATCCTGGCTGCCGTACCGCTCGCTGAGGGTTTCCCCGCTTGAATCATAATCATGGATGGTGCAAATATCCGATTTTACATGCTCCCAGCCGTCATTGGAGATGACCAGGCGGGTGGGATCCAGAGACTTGGTTAAATGGTACATGGCCAAGGCATGATGCTGCTGGGCCTGATCCGCCATAATCCCCGGCACACCCCAGCTTTCGTTCAGCGGCACCCACACTACGATGCAGGGATGGTTGTAATCCCGCTCCAGGAATTCCTGCCATTCCCTTGTCATACGGCGGACATATTCCTCAGAATACGCGTAAGCATTGGGCATCTCTCCCCACAGCAAAAGACCGGTCCGGTCACACCAGTAAGCATACCTGGGGTCCTCAATCTTCTGATGCTTGCGCACGCCATTGAAGCCCATGGCTTTGGCCAGCTCCGCATCCCGCCGGACCGCCTCGCCGTTGGGCGGCGTAAGAATACCATCAGGATAGTAGCCCTGGTCCAAAACCAGCTTCATATAATAGGGGCGGTTGTTGAGACAGACCCGGCCATCCTCCACCGAAATCTTCCGCATGCCAAAATAGCTGTTTACCCGGTCCAGCAGCACATCATCCGCCCACAAGGTCAGCTCTATATCGTATAAGACCGGATTTTCCGGAGACCACCATCTCCCTTTTCCCATATCGTTATAGTCGGTAAGCCAAATCCGCCTGGTTGTGAGGGCCTCCCGGATTTCAAGGATATCCTCGGCCACGGCTTGGCCCTCCAGGCTAACCGACAGTTTCAGCTGGAGCTTGCCCATAGCCGCCATATGACCATGAACCGCGGTTTGAATGCGGATTTCATTGGCATCGATATCCGGTGTGAACCGGACGTTATCGATCCGTGTATCTGCCACCGGCTCCATCCAGACTGTTTGCCAGATCCCTGTCGTGCGGGAATAAAATACGGATACCGGCTTCTCCAGCCAATACTGCTTGCCTCGCGGCAGCCGGACATCCCTGCTGTAATCCTGTGCCCGGACCACAATATCATTGGGAAGGCCCCCTGGTCTCAGCAGTTCGGTTACGTCCGCCCAAAAAGGCGTATGTCCCCCTTCATGAAGGGCAGCCAGCTGACCGTTCACCCAAACCTTGGCGAAATAATCCACCGCGCCAAAATGCAGCAGCACCCGTTTGCCGCTAAATTCAGGGGGCAGCTCCACTCGCTTGCGGTACCAGACAATGTCGTGAAAATCATGGATTCCAATACCGCTAAGCGGGCTCTGGAAGCAGAAGGGCACCTGTATGCTCAGGGAGAAGGTCTTCGGCGCATCATACCACCTCCCCCGCTCCCCCACATCCCCGTCATCAAATTCAAATTCCCATGCCCCGTTCAAATTCAGCCAATCCTTCCGCACAAACTGCGGGCGTGGATAATCCGCTCTCCACTGTGGCATGTTCATCCGCCTCCTTTCTCTCCCGCCAATTCATCCGCTCCCGAGTTAAGCATGCCATTGGTCACACTTTGTGCATACTGTACGTTCGGCAGATGGATGTATTTGCGACTGTATTTTTCATGAAAAGCTGTATATTCCGCGTATCATGGCCCGCAAAAAAGGGCCTGCACCGCAGCCGTCAACCGGCCGCCGTGCAAGCCCCCCGAAGGGTTAATAGGGAGACAAATAACTGCCGTCAATGACCGTTATTGCGGAGATGCCCGGTCCCGTCCAGCCCACCGACAGATGGTCGCTGCTTGACTTTTCCTTGTGCAGCACCTCCACGTAATACGCCTGCCCTGCTGTCAAAGAGAGGGTTACTGACTTCTGCGTGGCGTTCCCTGTCCAGTCCCGGTACCCCGACCAGGTGGAAACATAGGCGATCCGCGATTTATTCGCCGGATTGCTGTCCGGGCTCAGCCACAGCTCGCCTGCATTGTCGCTGGCAATGTAGAAGGTGTAGTCGCCGCTCACAGTAGGCGTGATATACCCCCGGATGCGGGTGGCATAGCTGTTGCCGAAGTTGGACGGCCCCTCCAGGCTGGTGAGAATGGAGGTTCCGGTTGGCGGGGTGCCCAGGGGAATGTCCGCGATGGTTTCGCCTCCCACTCCCGTCCAATATTCCCGCACGATCGTGCCTGTTCCTCCTCCAGGGTTTCCAGCAGCATCCGTGGTCACGTTCAGGGTATTGCTGGCCGCTGATTCATTATTGGCCGCATCCTTGGCCTTCACCGTAAAGCTGTAGGCTGTATTAGCGCTAAGCCCTGTTGCCGTATAAGTGGTGCCCGCCGTGCTTCCTTCCAGGACCCCGCCCTTATAGATGTTGTAGCCCGTTACCCCCACATTGTCTGTAGAAGCCGTCCAGCTGAGGCTCACGCTCACACTGGTTTTGGACGGTGCCGTCAGATTCGCGGGCGCTGTAGGCGGCTGCGTATCCGCCGGGGGAGCATCCGTGGTCACGTTCAGCGTATTGCTGGCCGCCGATTCATTATTGGCCGCATCCTTGGCCTTCACCGTAAAGCTGTAGGCCGTATTGGCGCTAAGCCCTGTTGCCGTGTAAGTGGTTCCTGCCGTGCTTCCTTCCAGCACTCCGCCCTTGTACACGTTGTAGCCGGTTACCCCCACATTGTCCGTGGATGCCGTCCAGCTCAGGCTCACGCTTACACTGGTTTTGGAAGGTGCCGTCAGATTCGCGGGCGCTGTAGGCGGCTGCGTATCCGCCGGATTGGGGTTGCCGCTTCCCGAGGGGGTGAATCTGGCTGCCGCCCAATCCCCATGGTCATAGCTGTTGCCGTTGCCGCTGTCCGTAACCGTGAGTTTAATTTGATTGACCCCGGCTACCGGCACATCCACCGTCTTAGTGGCAGATAAGGCATTCATCACCCCGCTGTCAAAAAGGAGAGCGCCGTCGGCCCATACCTGAAAGACGATAGACGCATTCGCATGGGTAACCTGGTCATCCACCCCTACATCAGAGACAAACCTGCCGTAATTGCCGTTTAACTGGTACACGATGTCAGAGTTGGCGTGGGTGCCGATCCCCTTGCTGTACGTCACGCCATCCAGCCGGAGGGCATTCCCGCTGGAGCTTTTGTCCTGGCGGACCGCCCCAAAACCCGCGGTGGCGGACACCCAGCTCAAATCGCTGGCATACTTGATTTCCTGGGCTCCGTAAGTGGTGACGCTTAGCCCGTTGCTGGCCGCAGATAAATTGTTCTTCACGTCCTTGGCCTTGACCGTAAAGCTGTACGTACTCCCTGCAGTCAGCCCGGTTGCCATAAATTCCGTAGCCCCGGCACCCAGCGTGGAGCCAGCCAATGTTCCGTTGCGGAACACATCATAACCCGTCACACCCACATTGTCCGTTGATGCGGCCCAGGTTAATTTGGCCGTGGTGTCTGTCTTATAGGACAACGACAGATTGGCCGGCACTGACGGAGGCTCCGTGTCTGGAGCGTTGGTGGTGACATTCAGCGCATTGCTTGCAGCCGACAGGTTGCCTGTTCCGTCCTTGGCTTTAACGGTGAAGCTGTAAGCAGTATTGGGAGTAAGTCCGGCAGCCAGGTATTCTGTTGCTCCGGCTCCACCTGTCGCTCCATCCAACACACCATTCTTGTAAATATTGTAGCCGGCCACTCCCACATTATCTGTGGAGGGGTTCCAGGACAACCGCGCAGTGGTGTCCGTTTTGGCCAGCAGCGCCAGTCCGGAGGGGGCGGTGGGAGCCTGAGTATCCGCAGGACCGGCATCCACCACAATGGTTTGCTCCGACAGATGCATTCTGCCGCCGTTGTCGGTTACCAGCAGCTTGACCTTATAGGTGCCCGCCTTTTCATAGGTATAGGTGGGGCTGGCCGTGGTATTGGGAACCCCCTCCCCGAAATCCCACAGATTATGGACAATGGAGCCGCCCGGATCGGTGGAGGTATTGGTGAAGGTGACCGCTTGCCCCAGGGGCACAATCAGTCTGCTGGCAGTAAAGCTGGCTGTAGGCTTGGCATTGCTGAAGCCACGGGAGGTCAGCTGCACATTGGAGCCGTTTCCGCTCACCGTGTTGCCGCTCCATTCCAGATCCAGAGCAGCAGCCGGATAGGGATCCACCGATAACCCCCCGTTGCCTGTAATGGTGTTGTTCACGAAGCTCAGCCGGTCTACGCCCGCTGCGCCGGTAATCTGAATGCCCAAGCGGTCATTGTTGATGATCTGGTTGCTGTCAAAGGTGGTATCCGTGGTTTTGCCGTTGATCCGGATGGCATTGCCCGCTGTACCGGGGTAGACGGCGATAGGGTTATCCTTGTCCGTGTTTTTCCATACATTCTTGTAGAAATACAGGTACTGGTTGGGCGCCGGAGTACCGTCACCATGAAGCTGCATGCCCCATTGAATCATATTCTGGATGGTATTGTAGGCAAAAATATGCTGCCCGTTGCCCGGCGACATGGAAATACCGTTATGCTGGCCGCCGTCCACCACATTATCCGTTACAATGGTCGGGGCTGCCGATACCTCCAGGCCGTAGGATTTGTAGGTGCCGTTAGAGGTGCCTACGTAATTGCGGCGGATGGAGGTATATTGGGATCTGACCACACTCAGCCAGTGATCCATGACGTTGTCTTCGATAATCGTATAATTGCAATCTGTATGAACCTCGATGCCGAAGCCATAGCCCGAAATAAAATCGGAGGAGCCCGAAATGACATTATGCTTGATCACGGCCCCGGTTGAGCCGTCGTTGACGAAGATGCCGCCACGGCCCATATTATGGATTGTATTGTTTAAAATTTTGGCGTTGTGGGAGCCCCAGCCTACGCGGATAGCCCCTCCCCACATGGATTGGGTGCCGATATTGGTAAACTCGCTGTCGGTAATTTCTACATCCGGCGTACCGGAGAACAAGATGCCGAAGGGACCGAAACCGGTAGACTGGGTAATATCCTTCACCTTAATGCGGTGGATTTTGTGCCCGATGCCCGGCTCCCCCCAAATGGCGGAGGTGACGGCATTGTTGCTGTTGGCATCAAACGTCAGCTCGGAAATGTCCATATTGCTGATATTGTTCAGATTCAGCATGGTGGCCTCCACCTTCAAGCCGGCGAACTGCGATCCGCTTCCCGTTGCCGCCTTGATGATGGTTGTGTTCCGTGCTTCCCCCTGGAGCCTGACCCCCGACTTGCCCATCAGCTTATTGGAAATATAGTAGGTACCCGCTGGAAAATATACCGTATCGCCGGCAGAAGCCGCATTGATGGCGCTTTGAATGGAAGCCCGGTCATCCGTTGCATCCCCTCCGTTGGCGCCGTACAGAGTGACATCATGGGTAGATGCCGCCTGGACTGAGGCTGCCGGAAACATCGGAATCGCCAGAACCAGCGCAAGCAGCACAGGCAGTGAGCAAATCTTACGGATTACATTGCTCATTCATTTCCACCTCCTTCAGTTGGATAGGGAGACAAATAACTGCCGTCAATGACCGTTATTGCGGAGATACCCGGTCCGGTCCAGCCCACCGACAGATGGTCGCTGCTTGATTTTTCCTTGTGCAGCACCTCCACGTAATACGCCTGCCCTGCCGTCAAAGAGAGGGTTACCGACTTCTGCGTGGCGTTCCCTGTCCAGTCCCGGTACCCCGACCAGGTGGAGACGTAAGCGATCCGCGATTTATTCGCCGGATTGCTGTCCGGGCTCAGCCACAGCTCGCCTGCATTGTCGCTGGCAATGTAGAAGGTGTAGTCGCCGCTCACAGCGGGCGTGATATACCCCCGGATCCGGGTAGCATAGCTGTTGCCGAAGTTGGACGGTCCCTCCAGGGTGGTGAGGATGGAGGTTCCGGTTGGCGGGGTGCCCAAGGGAATGTCCGCGATGGTTTCGCCTCCCACTCCCGTCCAATATTCCCGCACGATCGTGCCTGTTCCTCCTCCGCCGGGGCCGCCATACACTGCCGTAGTCACACTCAGTGTATTGCTTGCCGCCGATTCATTGTTGGCCGCATCCTTGGCCTTCACCGTAAAGCTGTAGGCCGTATTGGCGCTAAGCCCTGTTGCCGTGTAGGCGGTGCCTGCTGTGCTTCCTTCCAATACCCCGCCCTTATAGATGTTGTAGCCCGTTACCCCCACATTGTCCGTCGAGGCCGTCCAGCTTAGACTCACGCTCACACTGGTTTTGGACGGTGCCGTCAGATTCGTGGGCGCTGTAGGCGGCTGCGTATCCGCCGGATCGGGATTGCCGCTCCCGCCGCCATAGGGCGTCAAATAACCGCCCGAAACAACCGCAATGGATTCGATACCCGGTCCTGTCCAGCCAACAGCCACATGATCCCCGCTATGGCCCTCCTTGTGCAGCACCTCCACATAATAGGCTTGCCCGCCCGTCAGGGTAACTGGGGAGGACTGCTGGGAAGGGTACTTATTCCATTCCCGGGGATTGGTCCAGTCCCCTACACTGGCGATCAGCACCTTGCCTGCCGGATTGTTGCTGCTGCTGAGCCACAGCTCGCTTTTGTCATCGCTGGCGATGCGGAAGGTATAGGCTCCTGTAATATCCGGTGTAATGTACCCGCGGATCCGCGCCCCGTAGTTATCCCCCCAGTTGGAGGGCCCCTCCAGGCTCGTCAGGGTTTGGGTGCCGGTAGGTGCAGTATGGACCGGTATGGAGGACATGACGGTGCCGGAAACATTGCTCCAATATTCGCGGATAATGCTTCCTGTTCCGCCACCCGGAGGTTCGTTGGTTGTTACGGTGAGCGTGTTGCTGGCGGCGGAAACATTATGGGCCGCGTCCCTTGCCTTCACACTAAAGTTATAAACCGTTTCCGGCAGCAGGCCTGCCGCCGTATAGGAGGTAACAGCTCCGCCGGTGAAGCCGATCTGGCTGCCGTTGGCATAAATGTCGTACCCCGCCACGGCGAAATTATCTGTGGACGGATTCCAAACCAGTCCAACAGCCGTATCCGTCTTCCAGGGGGAGGCCAGTCCGGAAGGCGCCGACGGCGCTTGTGTGTCCGGAGCTCCTTCATATACCTGGATCAGCTGCTCCTTGATGCTGGATCTTCCTTCATTATCCGTAGCCATCAGCGTCACCCGGTAGGTCCCGGGCTTTTGGTACAGGTGTGTGGGATTCACCGCCGTAGCCGGGATGCCTTCGCCGAAATCCCATAAATAATGGGAGACAGTACCGTCCGCGTCCGTAGAGGTATTGGTGAAGGAGGCAGTCTGCCCCAATTGGATAGAGACGGGTGCCGCAAAGTTTGCCGTTGGCTTCTGATTGCCGAAGCCGCGGGAGGTGAGCTGAATGTCCGTACCGTTGCCGAAGACGGTGTTGCCGCTCCATTCCAAATGCCCGGCGCTGGGCGGATAATAATCGATGGTCTCAAGACCGTTATGGGTAATCGTATTATTAATGAAGCTGATTTTGTCTATACCGGGCAGGGTGTCCGTAATATTGATGCCGTACCGTTCATTACCGCTGATGACGTTGCTGTCGAAGGTGATATTGGTGGAGTAACCATGCAGTCTGACCCCATATCCGGCATGACCGCCGTACACGGCCAGTGTGTTATCCTTATCCGTGTTCAGGAATTGATTCTTATAGAAATATTGATGATTGTTCAACACAGTGGAGCTGACACCCTGGAACTGCATCCCCCATTGAATCATATCCTCAATCCGGTTGTAGCCGTAATACGTATAGTCCCGGGCGGGCGAGGAGGAGATCCCCAGATGCTGCCCGCCGTCCACCCAGTTGTCCGTCACCACGGAATTGCCTGAGGAGATTTCAAGACCGTACGACTTGTAGGTGCCGTCCGTGGCCCGTACCGTATTGCGGCGGATGGCATTGTAATCCGAGATGACCACACTGATCCAATGATCCACCACATTGTCCTCAATAACGGATTCATTGACGCCGGTATGAAGCTCGATGGATAACCCGTGGCTGTGTACTCCGGAGCCCGTAATGGTATTTTCCCGGATCACCGCCCCGGTCAGGCCGTCGTTCAGGAAGATGCCGCCGCGGCCGGTATTGGCAATGGTATTGCGCAGGATCTGCGGATGGTCCGAGCCCCAGCCTACGCGAATGGCGCCGCCCCATACCGAGTTTACGCCGATGTTCTGAAAATCATTGTCGGTGATTTCCACATCGTCGGAGCCCGAGAACAGAATACCGAAGGGGCCGAAGCCGGTTGTCTGGGCCAATCCCCGGATCCGGTTATGGTGGATATTGGCACCCGCGGCCGGTTCTCCCACAATTCCTCTGGTTACATAGGGGCTGCCGTTCCCGTCCAGGGTCAGCCCGGTAATCTCCACATCGCTTTTGCCGGTTAAATTGATGATGGGCGCATCCGAGGTGCCGTTAAACTTGATAACCGTGGTGTCCCTGCTTTGGCCTTCCAGCTTGACTCCGGACTTGAGAATAATGGAAGTGGAAACATAATAAGTGCCGGCGGGCAAATATACGGTATCCCCGGCAGCGGCCGCAAGGATGGTGCTGTTAATGGCTGCGGCATCGTCGTTACCATCACTGCCATCCGCCCCGTAAGCGGTTACATTTAGCGTTGCAGCAAAAACCCCCGTTGCCGGAAACACAGTTGCGAACAGCATCATGAACAGCAAAATCCCGGATAAGCCTGGCCTTCCTTTTTTGTCCTTTCGCATTATTGCCTCATCTCCCCTGTTTTAAAATTGCGGCATCCCATCCCTCCGCGAAAAACCCGTATCCTCCTTTCCGACAGACCGGCTGGCTCCGTCCCTTAACATCGTAACAGAAGCGGTGTGAGGACAAGACTGTATTTTATGTAAAATCCTGTTTCAGCCGCTGTCCGTTTTATGAATAGCTGCATTCCGTCAGGGGCTCCTTCCGCAAATCAAAGCTTTCCGCAAAAAAAACAGTAGAGCGGCATCCCATTCTATGGCATTCTTTAAGGTGGAGGAGGGGTGGATGTGAAGGTAATCGAAACGTACAAATCCAAAAAATACTTGCTGCGCATTCTGCTGTCCATCTCATGCATCATCGTCATCATTCTGCTTTTCTCATCCACTGTGCTTCACTACAGCTCGGAGACCCGGGTGCTGCACATGCAGGAAGAGGCCAACCGCAAGGTCATGAACCAGATTAACCGCAATTTGTCCTACATGAATGAGATTATCAATAACCTGGCGGTGACGCTTTATTCGGATATGGAAATTGCGCCGCTGATGCTCAACCCGGGTGATATGGATGTCATCCGCTCCACACAGCGGCTGCAAAAAAGCTATATCTCTTCCTCCTTTCTGCATTCCATCCTGATTTATAACGGCCATAACGGCAAGGCCTATACGGCAGGGCAGCTTTCGTACAGCTCCGGAAGCAATCCGCCTCTGGACCGGCTGGTCCAGCTTTTGAAATCCAAAGAGAAGCAGCCGCGCATGGAATTGATTCCGATGAATTTCAGCGGTGAGGCTCATCGGGTTGATTTTTTCTCCTATATCATGTACGAATCTTATTACGATGACAACGAAAATGAAAGCGTTCTCGTCTTGAATATTAAGCCGCAGTGGATCTTTGACAATCTGAAAATTGTCAATGATTTCGCCGCCCCCCAGCAATCCAGCGTGTTCATTATCGATGAAGCCGGACAGATTATTATTTCGGGCAATCAAGAGAATATCCCGGAAGTGAATCTGCTGCGCCAGACCATTGCGGACAAAAGCGGCGGCGGGGAGGAAAGCTTCAGCTTCTTCTCCCGTGAGATCGGCGGAAAAAAGTATGTGGTCAGTTTTATGGATATGGGCATCAACCATTGGAAAGTGGTGAGCATCCAGCCCTACAATGCCGTCCTGGGCGGCATCTATGAAATGAGGGTGACCTCCGTCATGGTCATTCTGTGCTTCTTCATTCTGTCTATTGGCGCTTCCATCTACATTTCCCATAAGCTATACAGGCCGGTGGACATTATGCTGAAGCAGATCCGCAGCCATTCGGAGCATGATGATTCACCCCCACAGCCGGAGCAGGATGAACTCACCTATGTAAGCAGTGTGTACAGCTCTATGGCCAAAAAGCTGGGGGGAGCCTTATATGAACAGAACAGACAGCGGACCATAGCCAAAAACTACCACATGAGAAGATTGCTGCTGGACAGCTCCCTGCTTTCCGCTGAGGAATGGACGGAGTGCATCCGGCAGAACGGGCTGCGCCTTGATCTTCAGGGAGGCTTTCTTGTGGCTATTGTCAAAATCGACGATTACCGCAAATTTGCCGAAAATACAACACCACGTGAAAAAGCCATGTACAGCTTTGCCATCTCCAATATTGCCGAGGAATCGGTAACCGCCCGTTCCTTCCTCTGCGAGACGGTTGACACCCGGAACGATCATTTGGTTCTGCTGGTCAGCGGCATTTCTGCAGAGAATGCCCAAGGTGAGGAACTGCCCGGACTGATGGAAACCATCCAGGAGATTGTCTGGCGCTATTACAAGCTAAGCTTATCCATTGCCGTTAGCGGAACGTTTCAGGGATACGGAAATATTGCTCTCCACTACAACAAAACATTGCAGATTTCCACCTATAAGCTGCTTTTTGGCAGGAAAGCCTTGATCACTCCGGAACGGGTGGCATCCAACATGGAGCAAGTCGAATATATCGGTTCCGCAGAGCTGGATAAGAAGCTTGCGGAGGGCATCAAAACCAACGATCTTCCCCTTATGGAAAACGCCGTTGGTCAATTGCTGCATTATATATCCGCCTACCATTACGACCATATTGTGCATGGGCTGCTGCATGTGGTGGATGTCATCAAAGCCACCGTGCGCGAGCTGAACAAAAACCGCGTAACCACCCTCCGGATCGACCTGAGCACCTTAAGCCAGCGGGTCCTGGAGCAGGAAACCATGACCGAGATTTTGGAGCTGCTGCTGCAGACCTGCCGGGATCTTCATGACCAGCTGAAGCATTCGGAGCAGGACAAAAACGATGTCCTCATCGATGCCATCAAGGAAGCCATAGAGCTGAATTACACGGACATGGGCTACAGCCTGCAAAGCGTCGCTTCCATGCTCAGAATGACACCGGCCTACATCGGCCGTATGTTCAGGCAAAGCGAGATGATGTCCGTCGGCGAATATATCAATGAAGTGAGATTGAACAGCGCCCTTCATTATCTGGAAACCAAAAGCTACAGCATTAAGGAAATTATGGAGCTGGTGGGCTATTCCAACGAAAGCACCTTCTTCAAGCTCTTCAAGAAAAAATTTGGTGTCACTCCCAAGGAGTACCGCCTCAAAAACAACATCAAATGAATGAACCATCGCTTTGATCCTCCCCGTGAAGGAGAGACCAGGGCGATTTTTTTCGGAAGTGCAGCGAGTCGCAAATTACATAGTCGCATAACAACCGATTGGCGGTAATCACAGTAGCTTCAGGCGGCAGCCCTGTGACATGATCGGTGTGTAAAGCGGAACATGCAACGGACAGGAGGTGATTACTTTATCATGCCCGAATTGATATTCAAGAAGAAATCCCTGATCAGGAAAAAGGCTCTGGTTAAGAAGAAATCCCATTGGACCCGGATCAAGCAAAACGCCGAGCTGCTGCTCTTGTTTCTGCCGGGCGGGCTCCTGCTTTTTATCTTTGCGTATCTGCCCATGTTCGGGGTTGTTATTGCCTTTAAGGA
>JAEWMH010000084.1 GCA_023393235.1 Bacillota bacterium
TAGCGTTTGCCGATCTCGCGGAAATGAGGCCCGTACCCGCTGTCTCCGCTGAAAAAGATCTTTTCCCGCTCCCCCTCCAGAACCCAGGAGCACCAGAGGGTGGCATTGCGGTCTGTCAGGCTTCTGCCCGAGAAGTGGCGGGAGGGAGTGCAGCGCAGCTTCAAACCCTTCAGCTCCAGCTCATCCCACCAATCGGTCTCGGTGATTTTGGCGGAGGGCACACCCCACCGTTCCAGATGGGCGCCCACCCCAAGCGGCACATAAAAATGGCCAACCTTCCGGTGCAGCCTGCGGATGGTTCCGTAATCCAGGTGGTCATAGTGGTCATGGGACAGGAGCACAGCATCTACCGGGGGCAGATCATTCACATCCACAGGCGGTGTAGGGCTGTACCGTTTGCCGCCGATGAAGGGAACGGGGGAAGGCGCAGTGCCGAACATGGGATCAAGCAAAAGAGTCAATCCGTCAATCTGAACCAGCAGGGAGGAGTGACCCAGCCAAATAACCTTGGATTCCTTTGGGTTCACCAGGTCGGCAGGGTTTAGCTTCCCGGAAGTGATTCCCGGTTGGGGCCGGCTGTTGGGAATACCACGGATCATCTCCTTCACAGTAGACAGCATATCCCGGAAGCCGGTGCTCATGCTGGTAGGAATCAGATTCACAAATTTATTCTTCACATAATGGGCGGAGCCGCGGACTGTTTGCAGCCTGTCCCCTGTCGCCTTGGCCCCCAGCGGGGGATACAGCCGCAAAACCAGAAAAAATGCCAATAAGACCAAACCTGTACTAAACAAAATCGTCACCGTGGTATCCCTCATTTCATAAGTCGTCACCGGGTCGTAGACCCTGCAGCTCCACAAATTCCACCATGCTTTCCACACAGAATCCACACGATTATCCGCTATCCTAAAATCAGGAGGCTCTCCTGAACAGCTATTCTAAGCATACCTGAAACAGAAACACGGCTCAAGGAGGTCGGAATCCATGGAATGGTCAGGGCTATTGGGGCTTATCTGCCCTCTGATGATGGTGGGAATGATGATATGGATGATGCGGGGAAACCGGGGAAACCGGGGAAACCGGGGAAATGCGGGACATACAGGCGGAAGCTGCTGCAAGCCGGGTTCGCAGGCAGATGCTTCCGAAGGGGAAGGTTTGGCTGGAGCGGAAGATACGGCCGGAGCCGAAAAAATGGCATCCCGCACTTACCGCCGCCGCTGGCTGATGCTGCTTTGCTGCCTGGCTCCAATGGCGGTGGCCGCACTGCTGCTTCTGGCGAGGCCCATCGGCATAGGGGGAGATAGGAGTTGGCTGTCCCTCCTGGTCATTCTGGCTTGTCCCTTGTTGCATCTTATCCTGATGCCGCTTATGCACCGGGGCAACAAACATTCATCCCATTCGTGAAAAGAAACATAAAAACGCCCCTGCTGCCGCAAGGCCACTGAAGAACTTGGTGCTTTTCACTTTTTATCGGTAAGCTCAATCAAAAAGAGACATCCACTCCCAATTATTGGGTGGATGTCTTCTCTTTTTTTGTCTTATTTAGCTGTAGGGCTGATCGATCCTCAATCGGCTATTTTCAATATTCGCTTTAGATTTACCGCAAATATGGCCATCGCGCCTTGTAACTGCATACCAAACAGACCCGAGGATGTGGCCACATCATATCCGTGTCTATGTTTGAGCTCGCTGTTCTTCGCTTCAATTTTGTAGCGTTCCTTTGATTTGGACTTGAAGTACTCTGTTTCTTGGAACGCCATTTGTTCCGAGTGTTCGTCGGATTTAATACTTACAGAATAGCTTTTACTCTTGGCTCCTTCTTTGTAGCAGCCTTCTTTAAGGGGACAGTGCCTGCAGTTCTCCACGTCAAAATAATAGGTGTCTACCTGGTTTTTGCCAACACCTTTCTTCCCCTGGCGCGCTTTTCGGATGGCCATATGACCTGCCTTGCATACGTACATTCCTGCATCTTTGTTGAACAGAAATTCGTTCTCTTTCTTCCGGCCGCCTTGTGTAATGAGCGGGTTGAGCTTCGATATAAGTTCAAGCTCATTAGTTTTTGCATAGGTCAGGTTGTCTTTTTCGGAATAGGCTGCATCACCGATTACGGTCTTGACTTGCATTCCGGTCGCTTGACTTTTCTCGATTAGCGTCTGCAACTGCTTGCCGTCATTCTTCTCGCCTGTTGTTATCACTGCTGCTGTTATGATGCGTTCCTCGGTCATGGCCAGATGTGTCTTGTATCCAAAAAAGGCGGAGTCTGCACTTTTGTGTCCTACACGGGCATCAGGGTCCGCTGCAAGGCGAAGCTGCTCGACGTCATCTTCAACGGTCTCCTTCAGCAAATGAAGCGGCTCCAGCACCTTCGGCACTTGCGCAACCCCGGATTCCGTCTCAATGAAGGCGATGAGTTTCTGGCAATACGCGATTTCGTCCTCAAGCACGTCATTCGTGTTCTTCGCCGGCATCTTGGTTTTGACCGATTCGTCCATGGAGTAAATGGACTTTCGCAGCTTCTGTGCACGGTCTTGCAGAATTTCACGCGGCGACTTTTGGTTATATCGCGCTTTCGTATGCGTGGCGTCCACAATAATAGACGTGCTCTTCAAGATCTCTTTCTCGATGGCGAGTTCTACGGTCTTGCCAATGAGCATATCCATGAGATCCATATCTTTTAACCGCAGCTTGCGGAATTTCGTCAGGGAACTCGGATCGATTACCGGATCTTCTGGTGCCATGCCGAGAAAATACTTAAACGACAGGTCATACCGCGAACGATCGACGATGTCAACGTCCGACAGCTCAAAAATAGCTTTCAACAGCAAGTATTTGAACATGCGGATAGGATCGATCGCATTGCGGCCGTTATCCAGACAATATTTATCTTTTAGTTCCTCGTAAATAAAATTGAAGTCCACCAGCTCATTGATCTGCCGGAGTATGTTGTCCTTGGGCACGACAATGTTGTATAGTTCCGCATACGGACTTAGAACCAAGGTTTGCTGTTGCCGGATCATCCGCTCACCTGCTCTCTATGATGTCTTAATTATAAACGAAAAGAGGTGCAGCCTCCTTAATTATCTTAAGGGGCTACACCTCTTTAGCTAAGCAGACTTTTTCAGTGGCCTC
>JAEWMH010000129.1 GCA_023393235.1 Bacillota bacterium
AAGCAGATCCGGGCGGAGGAGGCGTGGGACGTGGTCTCGGGTTCGGACCTGGTGATTGCGGTGGTGGATACCGGAGTGGACCGGAGCCATCCTGATCTGGAGGACAAGCTGGTGCCCGGCATCAATCTCATTGAAACCGGTGCATTTCCCGATGACGATAACGGGCACGGCACCAATGTGGCCGGGGTCATCGCCGCTTCAGCCGACAATGATAAAGGCACAGCAGGCTTATTGTGGAATGCCCGGATTATGCCTATCAAGGCATTGGAGGCCGACGGGAACGGGGATGAGGACAAGCTGGGGGAAGGCATCCGCTATGCGGTTCACAACGGCGCCCGCATTGTTGTCCTGTCCTTGGGGCTGAACAAGCAGTCCGCCTACATGGAGCAGGTTGTGGCGGAAGCGGAGCTTGCGGGCGTGCTGCTGGTAGCGGCCTCCGGCAATGAAGGGGATGCGGTGAAGTACCCGGCCGCGTATGACTCGGTATTGGCCGTGGGCGGAGTCGGGACCGACAATATGCGGGACCCGCTATCCAACTATGGGCCGGAGCTGGATATTATGGCCCCGTGGGTGGTGTTCACTACTGTCCGGGGAGGCGGTTATGAATACCGGGACGGGACCTCTATGGCAGCTCCCCAGGCCGCTGCCGCTGCTGCTCTGGCGTGGGCTACCCATCCGGCCTTAAGCCCTGCAGAGCTGCGCAATCTGTTGAAGCAGACGGCCCAGGATATCGGCCCTGCCGGCTGGGACCAGGAGACCGGATACGGGCTTCTGCGGGTGGACAGAGCCGTGCGGGAGGAACTGAAGCGCGACATTTATGAGCCGAACAACCGTCAGAATGCAGCCAAGCCCATTTCCTCCAACAAGAGCATTACCGCTTATTTGGAGCCGGGGGACGAAGATTGGTTCTATTGGGAAGCTCCTTATGACGGCTATGCGCAATATCGGCTGACCGGTACAGCGGGCGACATGACAGTTGCCCATGTGACCGAAGGCGGCACAGAAGTAGCCGAGCTGCAGAATCCCACCGGAAACCCGATGCCCGTCAAAAAGGGCAGGCATTACGTACGCATTACAGGCACCGGTTCCTCCGCATATTCCTTTAAGGTGAATTTCCGGATCTATGAAGATCCGTTTGAGGATAATGACCGTCAATACAAGGCCTACATGCTTCCGTCGCGGAGCCAGCTTTTGGTGGGCACCTTCAGCCATAACCAGGACCAAGACTGGTTCAGTCTTCCTGTGGATCAACCGGGGACCCTGCGGCTCAAGGTCACACCGGATACATCGCGAATGGACCCTGTGCTGACTTTCTTGAAGAAGGGCGGCAAGGAGCTGGTGATTGACCATAATGGGGATGGGGAGCTGGAATCCTATCAGGCGGAGGTTACACCGGGGCTCTATTATATCCGGGTGTCTAATTTGGCAAGCTATACCTACCCCATCGTGGGCGAATATATCTTGGATATCCATCTGGCCACCACCTATGAAGATCCCTACGAGCCCAACAACAAATCCTACCAGGCCACCACTCTGGTGCCGGATGAAAATTATCTGGGTGTCATTGACCCGGACACGGATGTGGACTGGTACCGGTTCAAGCTGGAGGGAGAAAGCAATATCCATCTGGAATTCAACCTGTTCCCGGATTCCGACGCAGTGAACCTCCAGCTGCTGGACGGGACCCTGAAGGAGATTCAGATGCCGGTTTCTCCGGTGGATAAGAACAGTTGGGGCTCCAACCTGACCCTGCCTGCAGGCACCTACTATATCAAGGCCTTCTCCACGGCGGGAGTCCGCCAGCAGCTGTACAGCCTAGAGCTGCATGTGGACCGGCTGGTGGAGGGTTTCGCCGATATATATGGGCATTGGGCGGAGTCTGTGCTGAGCAATTTGGTCCGTAAAGGCTACATCAACGGCTACGGCGGCGGCAATCTGTATCCGGACCGTCCGATTACACGGGCGGAGGCGGCGGCCATGCTGGACCGGGCGCTGCGCCTGCAGGACGGCATCGCCCCGGGATTCGGCGATCTGCCGCAGGAGCATTGGGCGTATCCGGCGGTTGCCCGGCTCTATAAGGCAGGTATTGTGCGTGGAGTAACGGCCACCTCCTTTGCCCCGGACCGGAGCATTACCCGCATGGAAATGCTGAATATGCTGGCCAGTGCCACCGGCAAACGGGGCACTTCCGGGTTTGGCCCGCCGTTTCCGGATGTGAATGAATCCTATTGGGGCGCTTCCGTACTCCGCCAAATGAAGGATGAGGGCTGGGCGGAAGGATATCCGGACGGGACCTTCCGGCCGGAGCGGTCGGCAACCCGCGCGGAATGGATGCATCTGGCTGCACGAATGCTGAAGCTGTAAGGGGGATAAAGGATGGAGAACGACGCGTTTTTTACCAGCCTGGGTATTACAGGGATGACCTATATTGTGGTGGTCCTGATCTGTATTGCGTTTTCCTGGTGGGGCCTTCAACAGCTCCGCCTGGACGTTTTTTTGAAGAATCCCAAAAGCACCCCCGCCAAGATCCTGCTGATTTTTCTGTCCGTTGCCCTGGGTTATCAGGTAGCCAGCTTTCTGATTGCTTATTTTGAATGGACCGGGATGATGAAGGGGCTGTTTTAAGCCTATCGGCTTCCGGTTTTGGCGGATTTTATAAGGCCTGTATGCAATCTGACAGCATAAACATACGCTGCGAGCGATTAAAACGGCAGTTTGCCGGGTAGATTCGAGTATAGCGTTTATAAAAGGCGGGCTTCCGGGTAAAAGAACCTGCAACCGAATAACATCCGCATAATTTGTCAACAATGGGAGTAAGAAATATTGCGTGATTCATGTCCGCCCTACGGCTTCAAAATGAAAGGCGGCTGCGAATGCTTTGGATAGTGTGCATGGAATCAAAGACGAATCTGTTACGCGGAGGTTAGCCATATGAGCCATATCATCGTCCGCGGCGGCAAGCGACTGGCGGGAAGCGTCCGCGTTGGGGGCGCCAAAAACGCTGTGCTGCCCGTTATTGCAGCTTCTTTATTGGCTTCGGAGGGCGAAAGCGTCATTCATGACGTGCCATATCTGGAGGATGTAAAGGTGATGCACCGGCTTTTGGCCACGTTGGGGGCGAAAGCGGAATATTATAATGAAACAACACGCATTAATGCGGAACATATTACCTCTTTGGAGGCGTCCTATGAGCTGGTGCGGAAGATGCGGGCATCGTTCCTGGTGATGGGGCCGCTCCTCTCCCGGTTCGGAGAATGCCGCGTATCCTTGCCAGGGGGCTGCGCCATCGGCACCAGGCCCATTGACCAGCACCTCAAGGGCTTCGAGGCTATGGGTGCCCGCATTGAGGTAGGCCAGGGATATATAGAGGCCAGAATCAAGGGAAGGCTCAAGGGTGCTAAGATTTATCTGGATGTGGCCAGTGTAGGCGCAACGGAGAATATTATGATGGCCGCAGCTTTAGCCTCCGGCACTTCTCTGATTGAGAATGCTGCCAAGGAGCCGGAAATTGTGGATCTGGCCAATTACATAAATGCAATGGGCGGCAAGGTCCGCGGTGCCGGGACCGGAGTGATCCGTATTGAAGGGGTTGAACGCCTCCACGGCGCTGTACATACGGTGATTCCCGACCGGATTGAAGCGGGCACCTATATGGTGGCAGCTGCCATTACCCAAGGGGCCATTCGGATAGAGGGGGCTATTTACGATCATATGATGCCCATTGTCAGCAAGCTCCAGGAGATGGGCGCGGAAATCCGCGAACTGGAGAATGGGCTCTCTGTTTATGCGGACCGCAGACTGACAGCGGTGGATGTGAAAACTTTGCCATACCCCGGGTTTCCTACGGACATGCAGGCACAGATGATGGCACTGCTGGCTGTTTCGGAAGGGACCTCGGTCATTACGGAAACCGTCTTCGAAAACCGCTTCATGCATGTGGAGGAGCTATCCCGCATGAAGGCCCATATTCATGTGGAAGGGCGCTCTGCTGTTATTAACGGCCTGCACCGTTTGGCTCCGGCTAAGGTATGCGCCACCGACCTGCGGGCGGGAGCGGCTTTAATCCTGGCGGGTCTTGCCGCGGACGGAGAAACCGAAATCACGGGTCTGCACCATATCGACAGAGGGTATGTGGATATGGAGGGCCGCCTGGCCGCCATGGGCGCCGATATCCGCCGGGTGGACCCGGAAGCGGAGCGGGAGCGTGCGGAGGAGCGTCAGGACGTGGGTATCTTCGCCATTTCGCCTACCTGGGCGTAAATCAAAAGAAAATGGGAAAGTGTCCGGCAGCAATATGCTGCGAAGGACGCTTTCCCTTTTTTGTTAAAGCGTGCATCAAGCTATACGGTTTCGTCCCGGAGCATATCCGCCACGGACGGACTCCGCAGAATTCTCCCTCCTAACCGGTACGCTGCCAGCACGGACAGCAGAATGGCTGCGCCGAAGGCTCCCAATGGCAGAACCGGTATAAAGGGAAGGTATTCGCCGATAAGGATCATATTCATATGAAGAAACCCAACAACCACCGCTACATTGACCGGAATGCTCCAAATAATGGGCATAAGACCCAGAATGAATGCTTCTAGGATCAGCATCTTGCGGATTCCTACAGGAGAGATTCCTACCGACTGCAGCATGGCAAACTCTCTTTTGCGCTGCCGCAGGTTGCCGGAAATGGTGGAGAATACATTAGAAATGCCAATCAAGGCAAGGAGTCCCGACACACATAGCATGAGGGCTTTCAGCAGGCGGCGGCCGTTTGCCATCGTTTCTTCCTGGTCAAGCCGGTTCCAGACGGAATAATCACCGGCACCGTACCAGTTACTGCAAATCTCCTTGAGTTTTTCAAACGCCGGAAGAATAACGCCCTCCGATTCCCCCAGCAAGATGACGGTGCTTTCCTTAGCACGAACCGTTCGCGATGGTTGGAAATGCTCTACAATGTTCAGGTATTGGCTTCTCGGAATCACCTGTGTCACCTGATAGCCGCTTTGCCCAAAGCCTGTATAGGGAAGCTGACCCGATACATACCCGATTTCGGTTTCAAACGCATAATCTCCGGTATCTCCCAGATTCAGCTTCTCCTCTCCTTGCAGCCGGCTGCCTGGCCCCAAATTCAGCAGGGGAATCCGGATTTCTTGGCGAGGAGTGCTGTTAACATCATCCCTAGAGCTATTGACCAGAATGGTACGAGGTATTGGCTTGTCATAAAAATCCCCGGCATCTATGCCTAATCTCCGGCAGTAAGCTTCAAAGCTCCGGTCATCCAGCGCCACTAGATTGGTCCTCAGCCGAAACCGCCCGTTTTCCTCATACACAGCGTACTTCCCGCTCCCGCTGACCCGCTTCAACCCTCCTGTATTCCGCAGCTCGTCAGATTCCGTATCAGCCGTAAGCCAAATGGTAGCAGGAGCAGAGCTGGTGAAAACAGCACTTGCGATACCCTTCACTGATCGGATTGAATCCTCAAATTGCGGATCAGTCATATGGCCGTCCTTCAGGTAAAGATAAATATCAGGCAGCTGGGGCTTTCCGGCTTGATTAACACGATGCATGGCATCACTTACGGCCAGCAGGTTCCAAAACAGACTGAACAGGAGGAAGGACAGGGCCAGAGAGATGGTTGCTGTCCGGTAGGAGCTTCTGCGCGCCCGCAGCGCATTTTGGGCCAGCTCCCCTTCAATCCCGAACAATTTGGCATAGAGGCCAGGACGCCCAAGCTTCTTCACGGCAGCTTTGTCTCCTTGCCGGATGGCGTTGATCGGTGTGAGTCTGCTGATTTTCCAGGCGGGGAGAAGGGCGGACAGCCAGACTGTAAGAAACGCCAGCGCCAGCGTAGGCAGCGCAACGGGCCATCCGAAGCTGAACCTTATGCGCTCCATCTCCGGCAGAAGACTTCTCACGGAATTGATGTACGTAAATAGTCCGTAGTCCAGCGCCCAGCCCACGAGAATTCCAACCGGAACCGGAACAACCGCCAAGATTATCCCTTCGAAAATAACCGACTGGCGGATCTGCCGGGGGGAGGCCCCGATGCTCTGCAGCATGCCCAACTGCCTAAGTCGGGCATTGGCCGACATAGCGAAGGCATTATGAATAATGAAGACAAACACAGCGGCTACCAGAATAGCAAGCACAGCTGTAGAAATCTGCTGCGAAAACGCCCATAGGGTGAAATCTCCTTTTTTCTCAGGAGGGAAAATCAAATATTTGGCCAGCAGCGCATCATGGGTTTTAATCTGGTACTTTCCGTATTCGTCCGGTACGTAGCCTACCGATTGGGCAATCCGGTTAATATCCTCATACGTGGTGCGCGGCTGCTTAAAGCGCATGTAAACCGTTAGATCATCATGGGGCAGAATGTCCGCATGATCCAAATATCCGCAGGCCAGGTAATACGGATTTACGGAGCTGGTGACCATATCCAGCTTGGCCACAACCGTGTAGGACTGTTTTTGGCTGGGGATAAAAATCTCTCGCGGGTGATAGGGGGCGATAAGCTCCATTTCCTTGCCGCCCAGATCACGTCTGCCCCGGGAAAGGGTGATCCGATCGCCAACCTTCAAGTCCGGATGGTCGTCGAAATATTGCTTGGACAAGGCCAGCTCGTCTTTTGCCCGGGGAACCCGTCCTTCCAGAATGGTGGTGTGCTCAGGCATACTCTCCCAGTAGTTTGCATTAAACCCCCGGAAGGCCAGATAAGGGCGGCGCGGGTCACCTGTCTCGGCCAGCGACCAGCTTCCTTTCACCATGACGCTTTCCACGTTAGGATGACCGGTGACGTACTTCAGCTTGTCCCCCGGGGTATGGTTGAACAGCTCCGCATGCCAATCCCCGTTTTTTTCCTTGATATCGTAAATTTCGTTGGCATAGAAGGTGTAGAAGGCTCCGCTCAAGGAGGACAGCAGCACTGTAGAAATCAGGATCGCAACCATAATGGAGAAGCTGCTTTTTTTGTTGCGTATGATGTAATCCAGCGTATATTCCCGCAGTATGTTCATTTGGCCACAGCCTCATCCGACACTACCCGGCCATCCTCCATGACCAATATGCGGTCAGCCTCCAGCGCCAGTCTTTCATCGTGGGTAATCAGCAGCACGGTCTGGCGGAAGCGCTTGTTGGAGAGCTTCAGCAGCTCCATCGTCTCTTCGGAGTTCCGCCGGTCCAAATTTCCTGTAGGCTCATCAGCCAGCAAAATGGCGGGACGGTAGATCAGGGAACGGGCGATGGCCACACGCTGCTGCTGGCCGCCGGAAAGCTGGCTGGGAAGATGGGAGAGCCTGCCGTTCAGTCCAAGGCTGCCCGTGATCTCGGCGAAGCGCTCCTCATCCGGCTTGCGGTTGTCCAGCAGCATGGGCAATACAATATTTTTACGGACATCCAGGGTGGGGATCAGATTATAGAACTGATAAATCAATCCAACCTTGCGGCGCCGGAAAACAGCCAGCTGCTCTTCGTTCAGCCCGGCAATATCCGTATCCTCCACAAGAATCCGGCCGCTGGTGGGCCGGTCCACCCCGCCCAGCAAATGCAGCAGTGTAGACTTGCCGGAGCCGGAAGCACCGACAATCGCCACGAACTCTCCCTTCTGCACCGAAAGGTTCACCCCGTCCAGTGCCGTCACCTTGCCCGCGCCTGAGCCATATGATTTGGTCACCTGCTCGCATCGTAACAGTTCCATTGCATCTCCATCCTTGTCAGGGAAACCGCGTGGCCCATCCGTTTGACGGTGCCGTCCCGGTATCCGAATCTTATCCAGCCTGCTTCATCAGGCTCCATCAGGATATCAGGGCCGAATGACATTCCGGTGACAGTAAAACTTTACAGAAAACCGTGCACCGCCCGCGGGATTGTTCTCCGCCCGTATGGTGCCTCCCTGCTTTTCAATAATCGACTTCGATAGGGCCAGACCGATGCCCACATTATCCTTGGATGCCGATTTCCCTTTGTAGAAACGTTTAAAAATATGGGCCAGCTCAGCATTATTAAAACCCGGGCCGCTATCCTCCACACAAATTTCGGTATAAAGGGGATTGTGCGAGCAACTGACCGAGATCGTCCCATCCTCCGGAGTATGCTGGCAGCAATTCTTCAGCAGGTTCAGGAATGCCTCGGCTGTCCAATCCATATCCCCCATGAAGCAAAGCTCCGATTCGGCCGGGAATACCAATTGCTGCCGGCGGCGCTTCAGCATCATTCCGATGGGCTCCGCGGCGCGGGACAGCATCTCATAAATATTTACCGGCTCACACTTGAACGCCAGTGCCCCGGCATCCAGCCTGGACAAAGTCAGGAGAGAGTCCAGCAGACTCTCCAGGCGGGCCAGCTGCTGCCGCAGCTTGTCCAGATAGACGGCCTCCTCGCCATGGCAGCTGTCTGCCAGAAGCTGGGCCATTAGTGACATGGAGGTGATGGGGGTTTTTAACTGATGGGAGATGTCCGCCAGATTATCCGCGAGCGCCTGCCGTTCCAATAGAGCACTTTCCCTGGACTCCCGCAATTCAGTGACGGTTTTATACAGCTCATCCTCCAGCCTGGAGAATTCATCCTCGCGGCGGGCCAGCAGGGGATACCGCCCCCGGTTGGCCTCCTCCAGAAAGCTGCTCAGCCCACCGATCCTTAGCTGCCGTTTCCTGGCGGACCGAACAGCCGGTAATGCCGCTGCAGCCCCCAAAGCCAAAGCGGCCAATATTCCCCAGCCGGCCATGGGAAGCTGGCTCCGGTCCCGGAATGTATCCGGCTTGTATTGGTAGACGTGCAGCACCGCATCTCCGGAAGCAAAGTCAGCAGCTTCCGCTTCCTTCAGAGCCTGCATCAGGACATCCTCCACAGCAGGCTGCAGCCGTCCGGCTGCTCCGATCAGGCGGGCCATGCTGCGGTATTCCTCCCCGGCTGTAAACCGGGCGGCTCCCAAGCCGGCTGCGCATCCGATGAGAACACATATGATGGCGAGGAATGAAAGCTGTCGAGCCACCCGCTTATTGCTCATGTTCTTCCTCCATCCGGTACCCGATGCCCCGTATGGTTTTGATGCAGTCGGGGTTGCCCAATTTCTCGCGCAGCCGCTTCATTGTAACCGTAAGGGTGTTGTCATTGACAAAATTTCCGTTGGCATCCCATAGCTTATCCAGCAGCTGGGTGCGGGTCATAGTCAAATTTTTATGCTCTAAGAGAACAGTCAGCAGCCGGTATTCCCCGGCGCTTAAGGCCAGCTCCGTTCCGGAGCAGGACACCGTTGTGCGGGCCTTGTCCACCGTAATCCCGCCGCAGGATAGAATCTGCCGGGTATCAGGCCCTGTGCTTCTCCGCAGCACGGCGCGGATGCGGGAGAGCAGCACCGCCAGCTGAAAGGGCTTGGTAATGTAATCATCGGCGCCCATGTCCAATCCCTGAACAATATCCCGTTCCCCATCCCGGACAGTCAGGAAGATCACCGGCACATTCTGCTTGGACTTCACCAACCGGCAAAAGTCAGCCCCTGTCCCATCCGGAAGATTCCAATCCAGCAGCACCAGCGAGACCTGGGGAGAGAACAGTCCCCTGCCCTCCTCCAGAGAGGCTGCGCAGCTTACCTCATAGCCGTTCTTCGTCAGCACGGGCGTAAGCCCGAACGCAATAGTCTCATCATCCTCAACAACCAATATCCGTTTCACACCTGATATCCTCCATATTCAAGATTTCCGGCACATGTCATGTAAGTTCCATCATACATCCTCAATTTCAAGTTTGCTATGTCCTTCTAAGCTTGCAGCCTGCGAACACGTTACATGGAGTTCTATCAAAAAGAGCGGGCTCATAGGATAGATAACAACCTATTCATCCTACTACTTGGGAGCTGCGAGAGAAAAAGGAGTCATATTATTCCGCCCGCAGTTCTCCTTGGAACCAAAAGGAGCCCGCTATGAATCTCACGAACCACATCAAGAGACATGTCCCTCTCTGGATGGCCGCAAGTCTTGCAGGGGCTTTCCTGCTGACGCTTACCATCCACGCGTTAGTGCCGGATTCCCCCAAGGGCCAGGCTGCCCCGCCGGAGAACGGGCAGCCTGCAGCCGCTGTCCTGGCCAACACCCAGTCCATTGAAGCTTCGCTGCCGCTGGTGCCGGTGTACCTTTCCCGGGAGAAAAGAATCGATGAAGTTCCCATAGAGGCATATGTGCGCGGGGTAATTGCCGCGGAAATGCCCGTGGATTTTGAATTGGAGGCATTGAAGGCCCAGGCATTGGCTGCCCGGACCTACATTGTCCGGCGTCTGCAGGACAACGATACCAGCCAGGTTCCCCTTCAAGGTGCCGTCGTTACGGATACGGTTGCCCATCAGGCTTACTTGACCCAGGAGCAGCTAAGCGGCAAGTGGAGCGGATCTGCCGCCATCGCCAATTGGGAGAAGCTGAACCGGGCGGTGCTGGAAACGGAGGGCCGGGTTATCCTCTATGACGGGAAGCCGATCAATGCAGTCTTCTTCTCTACCAGCAACGGCTATACCGAAAACTCTGAAGACTATTGGGGAGACAAGGTTCCTTATTTGCGGAGTGTGCCCTCTCCCTGGGATGCCAAGCTGTCACCGCGTTACAAGGAAACCGTGAGTGTAACCTACAAGGATTTTCTGAAAAAGCTGGGTTTAAGCGGGACGGTAACGGCATCGGCCGGTGTCACCGGCAGTAAGGTGATCTCCACAACGGAAGGGCACCGCATCGGCAAAATCAGCATCGGCGGCAAGTCCTTCACCGGACGTGAGGTCCGGGAGAAGCTGGGCCTCAATTCCTCCCAATTCGAATGGAAGCTTTCGGGCGGAGAAGTGAAGATTACCACTTACGGCTACGGGCACGGGGTGGGCATGAGCCAATGGGGAGCCAACGGCATGGCCAAGGAAGGCAAAAGTGCGGAGGAGATTATCCGTTATTACTATAAAGGTGTGAGTATCGGCAGTGCAGGTTATCCCAAAAGCTAGACCGTAACAGTCCTACTAAAATCTAAAACAAAAAATCTATCACCTCGCGTATAAACCGATTCTATCTGGCAACACTGGTTGATGAGGTGATATAAACATGGATAATCAAAAGAAGAACGAGCAAGAAGCCAAAGGAACCCGCGAATCCCAAGAGGCAGTTCCTGCGGAGGCAACCGCATTTTCCTGGAGAAGACTGTTTAGCAAGAAGTGGGTATTCCCCGCCGTGTACATGGCAGCAGCCGCCCTTATTCTAACCTTGGTATGGGTCTATCAGGGCAGCGGCGGCTCGGTGGAGGATGCTGGAGGTAAACAATCGGTTACCGAAACCGTAATGAACCCCGGTCAGGAAGCCGTTCCGGTGGCAGCCCCTGTGGAAACCATGCAATGGCCCGTGAAGGACCGCGGCGAAGTAGAGCAAATCATGTCCTTCTATGAGGAAAAGGCAGCCGACAATATCAAGCAAGCTGCTTTGGTGGAATACGGCGATACTTTCACCCCGCATCTGGGTATGGATCTGGCCCGTCAGGATGACAAGGAATTCGATGTGCTGGCTGCATTAAGCGGCAAGGTTTCCCTGGTGGAAAAGAATCCGCTGGTGGGCTATCAGGTGGAAATCACCCACCCCAACGGTCTGGTCACCGTGTACCAAAGCCTGGCCAGCGTCAATGTGCAAAAGGGCGTCGACGTAAAGAAGGGCGATGTCATCGCCAAAGCAGGACGTAATGAGCTGGAGAAGGATCACGGCACCCATCTTCACTTTGAGGTCCGTCAAGGCGCCAGCGGGGCATCCGTCAATCCGGAGCAGTTCCTGAATCCGGCGGGCGCTACAGCCAGCACGGGTACAACCGGAGCCGCCACAACCGGAACAACTACAACCGGTACTGCAGATGCAGCCGCTAAAACCGGCACTGCCGGAGCTTCCGCCCAAACCGGGGGCACAGAAGGACAAGCAACCGGAGCCAGCACCCACACCTCCGATGCAGCGGCCAAGAAGTAATGTGTCTACAGCCAACCGCATAGACGAAAGGCAGGGGATTCCCCCTGCTTTTTCATGTTCCGCCCTGCTTTTTCTGGGGTTTGGCTCAAGTTGCGCAGGAAACAACGCATATATGGACTCCCTCCTCATATAATGTACCAAACTATCTCGAGCACAGGAGGCGAGGGGCGTGCACGATTACATCAAGGAGAGGACCATCAAGATCGGCCGGAGCATTGTGGAATCCCGCAGTACCGTCCGCACCATAGCGAAGGAATTCGGTGTGTCCAAAAGTACGGTCCATAAGGATTTGACAGAGCGGCTTCCGGAGATTAATCCTGAGCTGGCCAACCAGGTGAAGACGATTCTGGACTACCACAAGTCCATCCGGCATCTGAGGGGCGGCGAAGCCACCAAGGTCAAATACAAGAAGACCCGGCATACCCGGACTCCGGAGCAGCTGGTTTCGGCTAAATCTTAAGGCACACCGCAAGCGTAAGCTGATCGCCCCCTCCCCACCCGATAAAACTTTTCCTGTGACGAAAAAGGATATTCCGTTTTGATGTCGAAATATATCCCTAGCCTGTTTACATTTGAAGCACCGGTCTTTTTTTGTGGGGACGGACGGTTGGTTTAGGAGGATACGTGTAACATGTTCAGCAAGGATATTGGAATTGACCTTGGGACGGCGAATGTCCTGATTCATGTTAAGGGGCGCGGTGTGGTTCTCGACGAGCCTTCGGTAGTGGCCATTGAAAGCGATACGAAGAATGTCCTGGCCGTTGGCGAAGACGCGAGGAAGATGGTAGGCCGCACACCCGGCAACATTGTGGCTATTCGCCCTCTCAAGGATGGCGTAATTGCAGACTTTGAGATCACAGAGAAGATGCTCAAGCATTTTATAGCAAGAATCGGCGGCAAGCAGTGGTACAGCCACCCGCGGATTCTTATTTGCGCACCGACGAATATTACATCCGTGGAGCAGAAGGCTATCCGCGAAGCGGCAGAACGCAGCGGGGCCAGAGAAGTGTATATGGAAGAGGAGCCGAAGGCAGCGGCGATTGGCGCCGGCATGGATATCTTCCAGCCTTACGGCAATATGGTCGTGGACATTGGCGGAGGAACTACGGATGTTGCCGTGCTTTCCATGGGCGACATCGTAACCTCCTCTTCTATTAAGATCGCAGGGGACAAGTTCGACAACGCGATCATGAAGTACATCAAGAACAAGTATAAGCTGCTTATCGGGGAACGCACCTCGGAGGATATCAAGGTGCGCATTGCCACGGTGTTCGGCGATGACCGCTATGAAGAGATGGATATCCGGGGACGGGATATGGTAACCGGACTCCCGCTAACCATTACCATCAACTCCAACGAAATCCGTGAAGCCCTCTGGGAGCCGGTGTCTGCCATTGTGACCTCGGCCAAATCGGTGCTGGAGCGCACTCCTCCGGAGCTGTCGGCGGATATTATCGACCGCGGGGTTATTCTCACCGGCGGCGGCGCTTTGCTTCACGGATTGGACATGCTCCTGGCTGAAGAGCTTAAGGTTCCTGTGCTTGTGGCTGAGGATCCGATGCACTGCGTGGTCAAGGGAACCGGCATTATGCTGGACAACCTGGACAAGGTTATTAAAAGAAAGATCTGATCTGCCGATATATATGCTAGCAAGAGTGATCGGGAGGGATAGTCCGTCATGTTAAGAGGCATGTATACTGCGGTGGCCGGAATGATTACCCAGCAGCGCAAGCATGATACCATTACCAATAATATTTCCAATATCAATACACCCGGCTTTAAGCAGGGCAGTGCGGTATCCCGGTCTTTTCCCGAGGTGCTGGTCTCTGCCATGGACCCCGGAACCAGTCAGCCCGTCAAACGGCTTGGTCTGATCAATACCGGTGTGCTGGCGGAGGAGGACCTGTCCATCTATCTGCAGGGCGACCTGCAGGAGACGGGGAATTCCCTGGATGTGGCGCTGGTATCCAATATCCTCCGGGATGTGAATGGCAATAACCTGCCGCCCTTCGATAAGTCCGGGAAGTATGTTTCTCCCGAAGGGGAGAAAACCTTCCAGCCCCAGGCGTTCCTGACGGTGGAGAATGAAGCGGGCGAACGCCGGTATTCCCGCAACGGGAAGCTGACGGTGAACGAGAATGCGGAGCTGGTCACCCCGGAGGGTTACAGGGTGCTGGGTCTGGACGGCCAGCCGATTACCCTGCAGGATGCCAACGGGCAGCCCATCGGCAACGTGAAGATTCTCGCCAACGGCCAGCTGCTGGATGCGGTGAACGGCCTGCCGCTGACGGATAATGCCGGTGCTTTCAAATCGCTTCTGATCTCCCGGGTGGAGAATCCCAACCGGATGGTCCGGGAGGGCAACGGTGTATACCGGGTGAATGAGGAAGACGAGGATGGCGTGACCCAAGCGGTGATGGACGAGCAGGTGCAGCTCCATCAAGGCTATCTGGAGCGCTCTAACGTGGATCCTACCCAATCGGTTGTGGATATGATGGCTGCCGCGCGGGCATATGAATCCAACCAGAAGATGGTCCAGTTTTACGATAAAAGCCTGGAGAAGGCGGTTAATGAGGTTGGCCGCGTCTGATAGGGCCGGAGGGGAGGACCGAACATGAATCACTCTATGATTAATGCCATGGTATCCATGAACGGCATGCAGCAGAAGCTGGATATTCTGGCCAACAATATGGCGAACCTGAATACGACAGGATTTAAGCGCAAGGAAGCCACCTTCGAGGATATCCTGAATAACATCAAGGAGCAGCCTCAGAGCTTCCGCAAGGAAGGGCGTCTGACTCCCCTTGGCTTCAATCAGGGCTGGGGCGCTAAGCTTTCCCAGGTGTCTACCAACTTTCAGCAGGGTACCTTGAAGGATACGGGAATCCCTACCGATTTGGGCATTGAGGGTGACGGCCTGTTTAGAGTTCGGGTACCTGACGGTGATCCGGCTCAGCCAGCCAATATACTGTACACCCGCGACGGCAGTTTCCAGCTGACCAGACTGAACGATACCCAGGCCGCAGCGGCGGGAATGACAGCTACGGAGAATCTCTATTTGGCGAATCAGGAGGGGCATCTGCTTCTGGACCAGAATGACAACCCCATTGCCATACCCGAGGGGGACAAAATTAGAGTGGACGCTGACGGCACCGTTTGGTCCTACAGCGGCTCCAACCCGGAGGAAACCGCGGTAGAGCAGGGCAGAATCGGGCTGGTGCGGATTCTTCGCCCGCAGTTCCTGCAGCAGGTAGGGGATAATCTCTTCACTGTGCCAGAGGGGATCGCTGCCAATCCCCAGGAGCTGGCTGCCATCGTCCGGCCTATCGCCCAAGAAACGGGTCTGGATAAGCCGATTAGTGTGAAGCAGGGTTTCCTGGAGCAGTCTAATGTTAATTTGGCAGATGAAATGACTGAGCTGATGATGGTGCAGCGTGCCTTTCAGCTGGGCTCCCGGGCGTTGACATCGTCGGATACGATGATGGGTCTGGTTAATAACCTGCGGGGTTAAACCGAGCAGGCATGACCGGCCTTATAGGAAGGTCACGGCTGCATGAAACAAACAGGAGGAAGTGGCGCTCCAGTGGCAATGGATAAGAAAGCAGCAACCCCGCAGTCCAAGCCTGTCAAAAAGAAGGGAAGCTCCTTCGGACGGGGATGGAGGCGGTACGGGTGGCCGATTCTCCGGCATGCCATTGTCCCGCTAGTGTGTGTGCTGGCTCTTTTTGCCGGCATGTCGGCCGGATACGTGGTGCTGGGGGACAAGCCTTTTTCCGATGTGTTGGAATGGAATACGTGGAAGCATATGTTTGATCTCATATTTGCAGAAACCTAGGGTGTGTGCATACCCTCACGTTCTGGTACAAACTCCCTTCGGGGAGTTTTATTTTTTCCTGTGGGACGGTATAATGTTAGGGATGTGGAACTTTGTGGAGGAGCGGATAAAAATGAATCTTCCCAATGCACTTTCGGTCCTCCGTCTGGCGATGATACCGCTTTATGCGGCCGTTTTTTGGGCGGGCCATATTAGACTGGCCTTTCTGATCCTGCTGGCAGCCGGACTCACCGATGTGTTGGACGGTTATATCGCCAGGTCCCGCGGGCTGGTTACGGGATTGGGTACCGTTTTGGACCCGTTGGCCGATAAATTAATGATGATTACCGTCATGCTTTCTTTAGTGCTGTCCAAGATGATCCCCTGGGCGGCGGCTGTGGTCTTTTTCGTACGGGATGTGGGTATGATTGTCGGCGGCATGTATTTCCATTTCACCGGGAAAAAGCCTGTCCCTGCCAATGGGCTGGGCAAGCTGACCACCGTCCTGCTCTATGCGGCTGTGTTGGCAATCATATTTGACTGGCCGTACGCCGTGTGGTATTTATGGGGAGTATTGGTGTTTGCCTTTTTTACGACGATTATTTATGTATACTCCATCCGCGGTTCGGGGCGTTTGCCCCAGGTAAAAGGAAAAAGAGCACATTTCTAGACCCATATTGGACAAGGCCTATAAATATGCTCTCTTATATGAACCCCTCAAACCTGCAGAGAATGAAGGGACATTCCTAGTGTAAGTCGTTTCAATTGAATTTATGCACATTCGCGTACGTTGTGGGATATCAGTTGAGGAGGATTTTATCATGATGGATATTAAGGAAATACAGAAGATTATCCCTCACCGCCATCCGTTTCTGCTCATCGACCGGATTCTGGAGGTAGACGAGGGCAAAAGTGCTGTGGGCTTGAAGAACGTCTCCATGAATGAGCCGTTTTTTGCCGGACATTTTCCCGAGTTCCCGGTTATGCCGGGGGTTCTGATTGTGGAGGCGCTGGCTCAGGTGGGAGCTGTGGCTATTCTGAAATGTCCGCAGTACCAAGGCAAGCTGGCCATGTTCGCCGGTATCGACGAATTCCGGTTCCGCGGCCAGGTGTATCCGGGGGATGTCCTGCGGCTTGAGGTTCAAATTACCCGGATGAAGGGTATTGTAGGCAAAGGACATGCTGTTGCCAGTGTGGACGGCAAGGTAGTGGCCGAGGGCGGAATTATGTTCGCCATTACCGATCCGGGCAAGGGCAGCTGACAGCATCGTCTTTTTACATCATACATAATAAACAAAGATTCGAGGAGGAGATGGACATGGCACTGGATTCAAAGGTAGAACAGCAGTACCGGGCATGGCTGAATGACGCAGGCATCGACGGAGCGACAAAAGCGGAGCTTCTTTCATTGGAAGGCAATGAAAAGGAGATTGAGGACCGTTTTTACCGCGACCTGGAATTTGGAACCGGGGGCTTGCGCGGTGTGATCGGCGCCGGCACCAACCGGATGAATGCTTATACCGTAGGAAGGGCTACCCAAGGCTTGGCCCAGTTCCTGCTTCATGAATTGCCGGAGCCCCGCTCCGTGGTGATTGCCTATGATTCCCGGAATCAATCCCCGGAGTTCGCTCTGGAGGCCGCTTTGGTTTTGGCCGGCAACGGCATTACCGCGTACGTATTCGAATCCCTGCGGACTACGCCGGAGCTGAGCTTTGCCGTCCGCCATCTGAAGGCTTCCGCGGGTATTGTCATTACCGCCAGCCACAATCCGCCGGAATACAACGGTTATAAGGTGTATGGACCGGACGGGGGCCAGTTGGTTCCCCACATGGCGGATCTGGTGATTGGTGAAATCCGCGACCTCTCCTTCAACCAAATCAAACGTCTGGACCGCGCTGCGGCCGAATCCCAGAAGCTGCTGCACTGGATCGGCAAGGAAGTGGACGACGCTTACCTGCAGGTGGTTACCGCCGTGAGCCAGCGTCCTGAGGTTGTGAAGGCCATGAGCGACAAGCTTCACATTGTCTACACGCCGCTTCACGGAACCGGAAACCTGCCGGTACGCGCCGCTTTGGCTGCTGTCGGCTTCGAGCATGTCCATGTGGTCAAGGAACAGGAGCTGCCGGATTCCCAATTCAGCACCGTCAAGTCCCCCAATCCGGAGGAGCGGGATGCCTTCAAGCTGGCCATGGAGCTGGCTGCACAGGTAGATGCGGATCTGATCATCGGCACCGACCCAGACTGTGACCGGATGGGTGCGGTGGTGAAGGACTCCAATGGCGAGTATTTCATTATGACCGGCAACCAGTCCGGTGCGATTATGGTGGATTATCTGCTTAGCAGCCTGAAGGAAAAGGGCCAGCTGCCTGCCGACGGTGTTGTGGTGAAGACCATCGTGACCAGTGAGATGGGTGCCGTAATCGCCCAATCCTATGGGGCAGAGGTAATGAATACCCTGACCGGCTTCAAGTATATCGGGGAAAAAATGACCCAGTTCGACCAAGAGGGCGGTCATACCTTCCTCTTCGGCTATGAGGAAAGCTACGGTTATCTGGCCGGCAACTATGCCCGCGACAAGGACGCTGTAGTGGCTTCCATGCTGATTGCCGAAGCTTGCGCTTATTACAAGTCCAAAGGCTTGAGCCTGTATGATGTGCTGTTGAAGCTGTATGCGGAGCACGGTTATTTCCTGGAGAAGCTGGAGTCCAGAACCATGAAGGGCAAGGACGGCGTAGCGCAAATTCAGGGCATTATGAGTGACTGGCGCACTAACCCGCCTGTGGAGATCAACGGGCGTAAAGTCGTGCAGGTGCTTGATTATTCGTTGGGCTTGGACGGGCTCCCGAAGGAAAATGTGCTGAAGTATGTGCTGGACGACCAATCCTGGTTCTGCCTGCGCCCCTCCGGCACCGAGCCGAAGATCAAGGTGTATTTCGCCGTATGCGGCGAAAGTGTAGAAAACTCCAAGAGCTTGCTGGAGGGTCTTGTCCAATCTGTTATGAAGCGCGTTGATTAGTTTTTAGTTAAAAAGAAAACGGGAAGGAATGGCTGTACCGCCATTCCTTCTCTTCCATGCCGGCTCCCGCGGGAGCCGGCGGATAAGAGAAAGGATTGGTGGACCGTTTGATGCAGTGGTACCGACGGGCAAATCATATGTGGCAAAAAAGTTTGTGGTGGCTGGTAATCGCCTGCCTCCTCCTGTCCCTTCCGGTGGCGGTTGACCGATACCGCACCGAAAGCACCTCCAAAAAAGTGGAGTTTGTTTTTGATTACCGCGACTTGCTGGAAATCTCCGACACCAAGCCGAATCCGGCGCAATTTGTGGACGAGCAGCTCAAGAAAATGAAGCAGGCCGGCATCACCAGTATGGCGGTGTACGAAAGCACGCTGAATGAGCTGCGGCTCTCCCGGCGGATCGAGCTGTACAACTCTCATGAAGCGATGGCGTTGACACAGACTCCGGTTTCAGGAAACGAAAACTTCGCTTATGTGCTGCTGACGGATGCTTCCTCCCGGGCAACGGTGCAGGAAATGATTGAGCAGACCTTTAAGCGGCTGGGCGTAAACATACATACCTGGTCCTATAAGAATACTCCCGGCCTTGTGCTGGAGCTTCCTCTGGATGACGCCACCATGAAGCCGCTGTCCCCCGATCCTCTTACCTTGCGGACCCTGAAGGATAAGGGCTTCCAGATTGTAGCCCGGGTGGGCAACCGGAATGCGGATTTCTCCGCAGAGGCTCTTGAAGCTACTCTGACCATGCTGAAGGAGTTTGGCGTGACCTCCATTCTTGTGGATGGTGACTCTGTGCCGGGTTATTCGGCAGACCTGAAGAAGACACAAACCCAATTAAAGGCCGTTGCCGGGCTGTTGAACAAGTATGACATGGCTCTGGCGGCTATTGAGTTGCAAAAATCGCCCCAAAAGGGCTTTACCACGTTGGCCCGGCTGACGGATTATAATGTAATTAGGCTGCATTCCTTCACCGAAAATGATGCCGCGAAGCTGGCCGAGAATATTACCTCCGAAGAGCTGGAAGGCCGGATTGACGGTGTAACGGACCGGTTAGTGCTGGCTGTGAAGGACCGGAACATCCGCTTGGTCTTCCTGAATGCCCGGGCAGGCAAGAATCTGGACCGGGGCTTGATGACCGATCCGCTGGATGCGCTCTACAAGAGCCTTGACGGTAAGGACGGTGCTGTTGCGAAGATCAAGGACAAGGGTTTCACAGTGGGCAAGGCCCACGCATTTGTCCGTTATGAATCCTCCCTGCATTCCTTCAGTATCGCAGCTGCCTACACAGGCGCGGTGCTGCTGATTGCTCTTACGTTATCCTATTTCGTCCCTGGCTTAACACTGGCCATCAGTCTGTTAGGGCTGCTTGGCGTGGGGGCCTTGCATGTGCTGGCCTCTTCTGTGGCACAGAAGCTGCTGGCCTTGGGGGCTACCAGCTGTGCTGCCGCCCTGGGCATTATTGCGGCCATATCGTGGCTGCAGAAGCGGCGCAATGAAACGGCAGCCGCCGGCGCATGGTGGAAATCCGTTGTTATGCTGCTGATCATCACTGCCGTCTCCGGCCTAGGGATCATTGCTGTGGTGGGTGTGGACCATAGTATGATTTATATGCTCCAGCTGGAGCAGTTTACCGGAGTGAAGGTGCTGGCCTATCTGCCTGTAGTAATCGTTGCTGCGTATGTACTTTTCTTCAGCGAAGGGCTCTCTTTCCCGGAGATGCTGGGCAAAGCCCAACGGATTCTCGCTTCCAAAATCAGCGTGCTGTGGGTGATCTGTGCGGTAGTAATCGGGGCGGTCGGAATGTACTATCTCTCCCGGACCGGCAATGAAGGCAGCGCCTCCTCTCTGGAGATGGCATTCCGCAACTTCCTGGAGAATACCTTGGGCGTGCGGCCGCGGAATAAGGAGTTCCTGTTTGCTTATCCGGCCTTGGTATTCGGTATCTATCTGTGTCTGAAGCGCCATATGGCAGGGTTGTACCTGATGATCGTGAGCGCCATCGGTCCTGCTTCCTCCATCGGCAGCTTTACTCATCTGCACACCCCGCTTTATATCTCGTTTATCCGGGTGCTGCTGGGTGTTGGGCTGGGGGCCATCTTCGGGTTGATCCTGATTGTGGTGTGGGAACTCGTCGTGAGAGGATGGAAGAAATGGGTAATCCCGTTAAGCAAGTTGTAATCTCCGGCTACTACGGCTTCCGCAACAGCGGGGATGAGGCCGTGCTGCAGTCCATTCTTCAGGCTCTGGAGGCCGAAGGCAAAGCGGCGGGTGTCGCCGTTGAGCCGGTGGTGCTATCCGGTGATCCGGAGCTGACCTCCCGGATGTATGGCGTCAAGGCTGTCCACCGGATGAAGCCGAGAGAGGTTTGGAAAGCGCTGCGCGGCTGCGATGGTTTGATCAGCGGAGGCGGAAGCCTGCTGCAGGATGCCACGGGCTGGAAGACGATTCCCTACTATCTGGCGGTTCTGAAGCTGGCCCAGTGGCTCCGGAAGCCTACATTTATATATGCACAAGGGCTGGGGCCGGTTAACCGGAGCATCTTTTTTAACCCGATTGTCACTGCCTTTGCCAAATGCGCTTATGTTTCTGTTCGTGACAAGGAGTCGGCCAATCTTCTGGCGAGGATGGGGTATACTAAGGATGTGGAGGTTGTGCCCGATCCGGTGATGGGTCTGCCTCTTAGAGAGCAGGATCTGGCCAATGGCAGGGATTTAGCTGGCCAAGGGGGGGCTTCCGTTGCGGAACGCCCTGCTGTGATTGGAGTTTCCGTCCGGCAATGGAACAAGGATGGCTCTGATTTAAAGGGTATCGCCCAAAGCCTTGAGCTTGTGGCTGCGGAGTATCCCCAAGGGATTACGCTCCGGTTCCTTCCCTTTCACCCTCCCGGCGATGCCGAGGCCTCCGGTGAAGTGATCCGGCAGCTGAAGGCTGCTGGGGTCAAAGGGGACATCAGCCTGATTTCCGATGTGGAGCATCCCCAGGCCATGCTGCAGGAGGTGGCCTCCTGTGATCTCCTGATTGGGATGAGATTGCATTCTTTGATCTATGGCGCCTCCCAGGAGGTTCCTGTGGTAGCCATTTCGTATGATCCGAAGATTGACCAGTTTATGCGGCGTCTGGACGCCTCTGCGGTGTCATCGACGGAGGAGCTGGATGCCAGAGCGGTTGCGGATGAAGTCCTCCGTCTGCTCCATGCTGGTCCTGAGTGGCACTCCGCCCGGGCGAAGCGCATCCATAATCTGAAGCAGGAAGCACGACGCCCGGCGCAACAAATTGTCGCCCAGCTTCGTCTATAAGGAGAGGAAGGCAATGAATGTGCCAAAGGT
The DNA here is from genome assembly GCA_023393235.1 of Bacillota bacterium. Lineage (GTDB taxonomy): Bacteria > Bacillota > Bacilli > Paenibacillales > NBRC-103111 > Paenibacillus_AR. Next base: position 22,104 of record JAEWMH010000129.1, read on the forward strand.
AAATATTTTTGGAGTGCCCATATCCAAACTGGGTTTCCGTGATACGCTCACGCAGCTGATTGCCGCCGTGGAAAGCCGGAAGCCTCATCAGGTGATTACGGCCAACCCCATTATGGTGATGACCGCCATGGAGGATCCGGCCTACATGAGGATGATGAAATCCGCGGAGATTGTGGTCCCTGACGGGGCCGGTGTGGTTTGGGCCGCCGGATATGTGGGTAATCCTGTTACAGAGCGGGTTCCCGGGATCGAAGTGATGTCGGAGCTGTTCAAAACGGCGGAGGAACGGGGCTGGAAGGTGTACCTTTTGGGCGCTTCGCCCGAGGTAATTGCCGCAGCAGTGGACAACATCCGCCAGAAGCACCCGCGGCTGATACTGGCCGGCTTCCGGGACGGCTACTTTGGTCCGGATGCGGATGCGGAGGTTATTGCGGAGATCCGCCGGGTTGAGCCGGATCTGCTTTTCGTCGGGAGATCCGCCGCTACGCAGGACCCGTGGATCGGTCAGCATAAGGAAGCGCTGGGTGTTCCCGTTATGATGGGGGTTGGGGGAAGCTTCGATATTTTTGCCGGCAAGCTGAAGCGTGCACCCAAGCTGTTCCGCCAGCTGAAGCTGGAATGGTTTTACCGGCTGATTCAGGAGCCTTACCGGTACAAGCGGATGCTTGTGCTGCCGAAATTCGCTTTGAAAGTGATCCGTGAAAAAGAAAATGTGCAAAAAGCTTGAACAATCCTGCAAAACGGCTGGATACGGACGCTTTTGCCCAAAAATTAGATTGGTGTTTCTGCTTGGTTCATCGTATAATGAGTGGCGTTGGACTTATGGACTTTTAAGGGGATGAATGGTAAACCATGAACTGGTGGGTCTATTGTATCGGATTCTTCGCTGCTTGTGCGATTGCTGTCCTGATTATGCCATATATTAAGAAGCTTGCATTCAAAATCGGCGCTGTGGCGATTCCGAATCATCGGACTGTACATACCAAGCCGATGCCCCAAATGGGCGGGCTGGCGATTTTTGTGGCTTTTGCCGTCACGTATCTGATTGTTGCCTTATCCATTGGCGAATACGATCTGGACGTTATGATCGGTATGCTGGCCGGTGGCGGAATTATTGTTCTCGTTGGTGTTATCGATGACCGTAAGAATATCTCTCCCAAGCTGAAGCTGCTGGGCCAGATTGTGGCTGCTTGTATGCTGCCTTTGAATGGCCTGTACGTGGATTATATCCAGCTGCCCTTCGGCGATGCGATTAACGTATATCCCTGGATTGGCATGGCCATTACCGTGCTGTGGGTTGTAGGTGTCACCAATGCCGTTAACCTGATCGACGGTCTGGACGGCTTGGCCGCGGGTGTATCCGCTATTGCCACCCTGACCATTATGGTGCTGGCGTTTATGACCGGCAACACACCTGTTGCTTTGTTGAGTGCTATTCTCTTAGGCAGCATTCTTGGCTTCCTGTTCTTCAACTTCCACCCCGCCAGCATCTTTATGGGCGATACGGGTGCCCTATTCCTTGGCTTCAGCCTGGCGACGCTGTCTATTCTCGGGTTTAAATCCGCGGTGGCGATTTCCTTCCTGGTGCCGATTCTCGTCCTGGGCGTACCGTTGTCCGATACTGTTCTGGCCATTATCCGCCGGAAGCTGAACAACAAGCCGATTTCCGTAGCGGACAAGGGCCATCTCCATCACTGCCTGATGGAAATGGGCTTCAGCACCCGCAAGGCCGTGCTGATCATCTATGGCGTTGCCGCCATCTTCGGCTCCTGCGCCATGCTGCTGTCTCAAACCAAACAATGGGGTACCATTACCCTTGTCGTCATCGTGCTCCTGATCATGGAGATCGGTGCAGAGGCCGTGGGCATCCTCAGCAAAAGCAGAAAGCCCGTGCTGCAGCTTCTCCAGCGCTGGCTCAGCGACAGCCCGTCGCGGTCCAGGGCGTCGAAGTAAAATAAGCTCAATAAACCTGCTAACCTCCATACCGCATAGGCGGTCATGGAGGTTTTTGGTTTTGCAAAAAAGTCAAAGGGGGTTACTGGAAATTCGACATGTTCTCTAACAAACAGCCATTTTCCAACCGATAACAATGATACGTGCAACTTTACGTTGTTGAGAGGAGTCTAAACAAGAGGTTCATACATAAGAGAGGAGACTAGAAAGTGAACAAAATATTTAAACAGTGGACAAGTGCGCTGCTTGCCTTTTTGATGATTGCTGTAATAATACCAATTCCCCAAGCTCATGCTGCCGCCAGTCTCTCCATTACGAGTCTTTACACCACTATTACTGAAGCTATTCCGGATTCTACTGAAGATGCGAAAATTAGTCGGGTGACCATGAGTCCCATGCAGCTTACAGCCACTATATCGGATATTTCCGAGGCGGACTTGCCGAATGCTTACTATGAGGTAACTAATATTAGCAGCGGAGTAGTCAAGAGTGACAGAAGCGACCGGGCTGTTCTAACTGGAGCCAACGAAATCACATTCAGAGCTGTTGAACTTACAGAAGGACTTAACAGGGTTGTATTGAAACTGGAAAGTGGGGCTTCTACAATCTCTTCCCAGTACGGTTGGGTATATTTCACGCCTTCTACAGGACTATCTGAGTTGAAAATCAACGACGAAGGTTTTATTGATGGGGGCATATTCCCCAAAGTGTATAACCCCTTTAGTGATGAAGTTGTCATTTCTGGTAAAGCGAATAATGCTTCTATAGTGGGGGCATACAATCTTGGCATGGACAGCTTCGAGAAAACGTATATTCCCGATAATGAAAGAGCATTTTATTTTATAGCAGGGGAATCCATCAATGACGAGTATGCTGCAGAGCCGGGCTATACCGCTTTGCGCGGCGGAGACAACTTCATCCGCTTTGAAGCCAGAAACGACTCCAGTACCTATAAGCTGGAGAAGAACATTATCTTCAACAACGGTAAACCCTTCCCCTTCAATACCAAACTTTATAGCGGAACTTCGGGCACTGAGGCTGATCTGCTGGCCCGGCAATTGACCGTCAGCACAGAACAGCTAACCCTCGATTCCAAAGTCAAGGTGGATAAAGGGGATGGTAAATATACTAACCTCACTGTTGGGGTTAACAACAGCCCGTTAGTCGGATTCCGTCTTGATACGCCTAGTCTAGACAGTGTTATTGATACAGTTAGGGTGAGTGGAACCCCTACAATCAGTTATGTTTCGGCTGATTCCACTGCCCAATACGATGTATACCAAATATCCCTGAAGCTTTCGGCTATTCCGAATGTGGCAACCCGGAATAATCTGACGTTCACATTCAGCAATGCAACGGGCAACACATCTTCGGGATTCACATTCAACTATGAAAACACAAGTCAACCGTCGATTCTTTCTGTAACCAGAAGCAACTTATCGCTGTTGTCTGAGGATGTGACCAATGATTTAGGCTCATTGCCTGAGAAGCTGATTGTTAGGACTAACGGCAATACAGATGGCGTAACCCTTTCTATTGATGGTGCAAACTCCGGTATTACTCCAACAGTGGCTGGCCAGGAATTCACTTTTATAATCGACCAATTGGGTGAAGGGCTGCATACCTTCGTCTTGACGCCTATGAACGGAGGTACTGCTTATACACTGGGCCAAAAGATTTTTAAGGTCCGTACAACCAATTCTCCCTATATCGTAGTGAAGAATATCTATAATGGTATGGTGCTGGATGGAACGACTGCGATAAATGCTAAGAGTGCAGAAGGAATCCAGGGAGGGGTTCAGAACTATTCCACTTCCTCAACGGGCAATCAAATCAAGGCATACCTAAACGGGCTTCTGATTGGTGACACCAAATCTACGCCGGCCTTGACCTTGGATAAATCCCTGAACTTTACCATTCCTGTGAAGGAGTTTAACAAGGAGGGAGGACTAAGCGAGGGCAAGAACACTGTTCGTTTTGAAATTTATATTAACGGAGAGCGGGTTCGTACCCAAACCTATGAAATATATGCATTTACTAAGAAAGCACCAAGCTTTCAAAACATGGCTCCTGTAGGATCTGACTTCGTTTTTGCCCAAACTAAGGATAAATATGCAACGAAGGCAAGCAAGGTTATCATCAAGGGTTTTGTTTATAATACCAATACGGTTGAAGTGATTAAATATTATAAGGATAAGGAAGGGATCGACAGGCACGAGGCAGTTGCGGCATCACTTGATGCTGCTGATAGTACAGGTCGAAGAACAGTTACTATGGCTGAAGTGCTTCTTCCGGACTTTAATTCAGACGTGCGCTTTGAGTTTATAGCGAGAAACGATATGGGCTTATCTGCAATTACCGCCATCACTATTACCAGAGAACCCATGCCTTATAGAGTGGTGAAGCCTGTCCTGATTACCAATCCCAAGGGGGGGCTTCAGGCTAATGTGAACGGCAACTTTATTAAAGTTGTTATCGAAGCGGATAATGCCGACAGTGTTCTCATTGGAAAAGAGGAGGCTGTACTGCTTGATCCTGCCGCGAATGACGGAAGATACTTGTATGAGGCTTTAGTCAAGGATTTGAAGAGCGGCGCAACAACTATTAGTTTTACTATTACGCGGGGTAAAGAGAAAACGGGCAGTAGCTTCATCGCGTATAATACCAATACCAATACCTCTGGAGCAGCTTACCTGTTACCATTGTCCAATTCTATGAAGGTATTTAATGGTGCAATGTCCATAAGTTTACCCAAAGGAACCTTACTCAAGCGGGCTGAGCCAGACCGCAGTACCGGTGACAATTATATAACAGCTAACCGAAGAATCAGATTCGGCATAGCCAATTCAACAACTGGCCGTGTAGATAATCAGAGCAATCCAGGCCTTTCCTTCCAAGGGCAAATTACCAATGCCAATGCCATTAACCGGTTTAGCGCTGCCAGCCCGTTGTTTTGGATCGATGGCGGCGAGATACCAGAAGTAAATACCGGGGCTACAGATTATGAGAAAAGTAAGTTGCTAGAAGATGCCTTGACGGGGTACGGCAAGGATCCTTACGACAATACCATCTATTTCAACCGTCAACAAAGGAATCAGGTGATTCCCACTAATGATGGGACACTGACTCTCCAATTTGATTCAAATATCCGTTATGAAGCATGGAGATATATTACTGTTTTCAGGTACTCCTTCGACACTATAAAAACAGAGGGCGACCTTAGTTCTGGTACAAGTGTGAAAACTTGGACGAACATTGGTGGTGTGGTGGACATGCAGAAGAACACCATTACTGTGCCCTTTGACCGGTTCGGATATTATCAGGTTATGTACATGGACAAAAGCTATAACGATGTGACTAGCCACGGGTATGCCCGGGATGCGCTTGATGTTCTGTACACCCGCGGCATAATGAAGGGTAAAACCGATTACACCTTCTCTGCTAACGAATCCATTACTAGAGGTGAGTTTGCGCAGGCCCTTGTGAAGGTTTTTGAGGTGCCCCTTAACTACTTGGGCAATCCAACTTTCGGGGATGTTCTGAAGTCATATGGCTCCACCTATGGTTCCTCCTTGGCAGAGTATAAATATATAGAAACCGCAGCTCGTGCGGGAATCATCCGTGGGACTGAAGCGGATAGATTCAAGCCTGATCTCAGCATATCGAGAGAAGACGCGGCTGTCATGATCGCTCGGGCAGCTGAGCTTAAGCTGGAACCTGATCTTAAGAAGGCTTCTGATGCCCTTATTAAGGCTTTCACGGACGGCGGGCGGATCCAGACCTACTCTGGTCCTTCAGTCCTTGCAATCACTAAGGCTGGTTTAATCGAAGGTATACCTAATGTGCTTGTGGATGGAGCGAAAAAAGAAACGGTGCGCTTTGAACCTGGGCAAAACCTAAGCCGTGCCGATGCAGCAATGATCTTAATGAGAGTGTTGAAACAACAAAAGAAAATCCCAAAATGATTTAGGAACAAGATTAAGGCGCCTTGCTTCAATTTAAGCGGGCGCCTCCTTTTGCGATGTCGAAGAATTATCGTCGCGCTTTTGGAAAATTATTAGTGATGACGACGGTGTATATTCACGATATACTTGGTTTCGTAGCCGGATGATATAACAGTTGATATACGAAAATGATACATCCGGCTGGGTTGGACCGAATTAAACAAAATAAAAGTTTTTTGTTTCACTCCGCAACTTTTTTAAAACCCCAGCGTTTAATACTGTGAAAATGATGATAATCAGTAATTAAGGGCTGAATTCCTGAGCCTTGGTTAATTTTCACAAATGACTTTACGATGATCGCTCGCCATTGTATAATGTTAAAGTGGCATTTGAAGTCTAAACTTTTTCTTCATAGTTTACTAGTTTCTGTGGCATTACCTGCTGCAGACTTTACATTTGTTAAATGCGCTCAACTCTGGGAAGGGGGTGAAACAACGCATGAGGGAATCGAGCTTTCTTTTTAGCAAACAAAACTCTCAACAACCGAAATATCAAGGAGGAGAAAAAAAGGTTATGAAAAAAAGTTTGTCTCTGATCCTTGCGATTGCTATGGTGTTCTCGATGTTTGCATCCGTAGCCTTCGCAGCTGAAGCAACAACTACTGAAACTCCTAAGACCACCGAAGAAAAGTACGACGCCCTGAAGGCTCTGGGCATCTTCGAAGGCGACGAAACTGGCGCCAACCTGACTGGCGACATGACTCGCGCTCAACTGGCTAAGATCGTAACTAAGCTTTTGAAGGTAGAAGAAGATAAGGCTGCCAATACTTACACTGACGTACCTGCTGACCACTGGGCTGCTGGTTTCATCGGTGCCGCTACTACCGCCAAGGCTTTTGACGGCGTAGCTCCTGGCAAGTTTGATCCGGAAGGCAAAGTATCCTTCCAACAACTGGCTACTGTACTGGTTCGCTTGACTGGTCTGGCTCAATCCACTGACGCTGTAACTGGCAAGGTTGATGAGTGGGCTAAGGGCTATGTAGCTGCTGCTGTTAAGGAACTGGGCCTGTCCCAAGCTGACTACACTGTTAACGCTAACCGCGGCGTTTTCGTAGAACTGACTTTCGCAGCTCTGCCGAAGGTTGTAGTTCCTGGCAAGGTTTCCGTAGTTGAAGCTAAGGCTACCGGCGTTCAAAAGGTAACTGTTGCATTCAACAAAGCAGTTGACGATTCCAAAGCAACACTGACCTTGAAAAAGGGTTCTACTGATGTAGCTGTAACAACCAAGTTTGCAGAAGACAAGAAATCTGCAGTCTTGACTCTGAAGGACAATGCGAAGATCGGTGACGCTGAGTACACTGTAACTCTGGCCGGACTGGATGCTGATACAATTGCAACAGCTTCCGCTAAGTTTAATGGAACAGCTGAAACCGTTAAGACCATTGCATTTGCAAGCACTAACGACACTATTGCTCAATCCAAAAAGGCAAGAGTAAAGGTTGAAGTTAAAAACCAATATGATGAAAATGTTTCTCTTTCTGCTAGCAGCTTCACTGTAGTAACTTCTGGTTTCGACAGCAACATTACCAAAGACAACACTGGCGCTTTGGTTGTTACTATCGATACTACAAAAACAGCTGGCGTTAGCTCTGTTGACACTACACCGGGCTTGACAATGATTCCGATTTATGTGTATGAAAATGATTCCCGTATTTCTGCACAAAAGACCTTCAAGCTGGGTACTCCTCCTTTTGTTACTAAGGTTGAGCTGAGTGAAGCAAAATATGCTGAAGGCAAAACAGCACTGTCCGCTACTGGCGATGTTGCAACTCTGCCGGTAACCCAATATGATCAATACGGCAACCCTGTAGCTGTTGACTCTGCAGCAATCTCTAACATTAACCTGAACGTACTTCCGTATTCCGATAAGATCAAAGCCGAGTATGGCGACTTTGATAACGACAATTACGGTGAAGTTCGTGTATCCCTGACTGGCCGTGTAGAAGCAACTGGTGACTACAACGTTACAATCTATGCTGGTTCCTCTACTGACACCAAAAAAGTCAGCGTGAAATCCACTAAGCTTGCTACTAAGGTGGCATTTGGTGAATTCAACAAGAATTTGGCTGAAGGGGACAAAATTGACGCCTATATCCCCGTTGAAGCTTATGACGCAGAAGGCACTAAGCTGACTGCTGACGAAATGGTTGACAGCCAAAACCTTGACAGAATTAAGGTTTCCGCTACAAATGTAAGTTATTCTGGCAGCGCTAATGGTGCTGTGGTTATCCAAACAACTGGCGAACACAAAGGTAAGATTCGTCTGAACAGTGTTGATGGTATTGCTGGAAGCCAAGCTTATTTCACAGCATACATTGCAACAGCTGGTGCAAACAGCTATGCAAACAAATCCATCAAGATTGAAAAAGCAAGAACCCCGGATAACTTCAAGGTAGATAGTGAACCGACTAAGAGCGGTGTGTTGGGTGCTGACTCCAAATTCAAGATCTTTGTTGTCGACCAATACAACGAAAAGTTCAGCCTTGACCGCACTTATACCGAAAACGGCAAATCCGTTGTTTACTCTGTTTATGTGCAAGCCACTGAGACTGAAGCAGCTAACCCGAATACTGCAGCTGGTCAACCTAAAACATTACCGACTTACCTGAGCATTACAGGTCAAGACACTAATGCTACCAAGGTTAATACTTTGGTTGGTGGGAATAATCTGACCTATGATAAGAGCGAATTTGCTAAGTTTAACGCCGGATTTGTATTTGTTGCCGATGATAGCAATCTTGGCAATGGCGGCAAAATCGAATTTAAGGCAACTCTCCGCAAGAATATTGATGGTGAAAAAGAAGCCAATGGCGACTTGAAGTGGAGAGACGTTAACAGCATCACAAGATCTTATGTAAATGCTTCTAAGGATAATGAGTATACCTACACAGTTAGCACTGTGGGCAACCTGTTTGCAGCAAAAGACAGTGGTATTCTGACTGCTGCTCAAAAGGTAGCTGCTGATGCTACTGTTGCTAAGAAGATTGTTATCACCGCTAAGGATACAGCTGGCAATACTGTTAAGCTTCCGGATGACCGTATTGTTTCTGTTACCAGCTCCACCTATGATGTTGCTGTAGCAGATACTGCAGGTACAACTGGTTGGGTACTTGGTAACAAAGCAGGTACTGCTACAATCAATGTTATCTACAAGACAATCAAGGGTGAACAAAAACAAGCCAGCGTTGACGTAACTGTTAAGGCTGAAGCTGTAAGTGTTGCTACCTTGACTGCTGATGCAAACAAAACAACTTCCGCAGGAACTACAGTTGCAGCAACCTTGATGAACCTGAAGGCTGTTGACAACTACGGTATTGAGTACAAGGATGCCAAGGTTGCTAACTTCTACAACCTGATTGGTGTAAGCTTCGTACTTGAAGAAGCTTCCCGCGCAGGTGTTACAGTTGACGCCACAACTGGTGTAGTTACTGGTGGTCAAGCTGGAGATACCTTCACTCTGAAGGCATACTCCGCTAACGGCAAGTCTGTAACAACCTTCGTAACATTGAACTAATCAATACGTTTTGCAAAAGGGGACCCGAAAGGGTCTCTTTTTGTTTTATAAAGGGTTAAAATTATAAGGATGTGCAACTATTCCACCTCTTGATGCGTCAAATATGGATATAATGGAAATTCGTTTTAGCCAGGAGGAGCAAAATGAGAAAGTTAAAAAAGATGAAACAGGTTGGTACTTTCGTTGTTGCATGTGCACTCGCTTTAGGTCCTGTGGCTGTATCAGTTAAACCTTCTCCCGTTGCCGCGGCGGAAAGTATGGTTAACGCTTTGCAAGCTGATACTCCAATTATTGATTCAATAAATTTGAATGGAAACCAAACTGTAATATTGAATGATCTTAGTATGTACCCAGATGGGAAAAACAATCGGATCACGTTTACATTGACATTTACGAATAATAGCTATACCGATATGGACTTTATTAACTATTGGGTTAGGCTGCAATCAAATACGGGCCTAAACTACAGTGTGAATTTACTTGCAGAAGATAAGGATAAAAATAGAATTACGGCTCAATCCTCAGAGAGTTTTAGTTTTTATGCCAATGTTGGCAAAGATGTTTCTTTGCAGGATCTGAGATTTAAGTTAATACAATGGGATTTCAGTGTAGCTGGTTATGAACGTGCATTAGGCACACTTCAGGTTCCATCTGATTTTACGTTGGAAACCAAGGTTGGGCAATCGCGGACAGTTTGGATCAACCAACTGAAGACTTCTTCCAGAGCCGAAAATATGAGAGTGACTAAACGTGATAAGGCTAATCAGATTAGCTTAAAATTTTTTCTGAAGAATACTGATATTCAACCTTTGACACTTCCTGATCTACAATTTAAGCTGAAGACATCTAATGGTTTGTTATATCCTTTAAAGGCTACTGTCTTGACTAAAGATGCAGTAGTCCAACCATTGGAAGAAAAGGAAGGTGTATTAAGCGGTAATGTGCCTTCTGAGGTATCTCTTGAAGGAGCACAGCTGGTCATTACCAAAGCAGAAGCCATTAATAATAGTTCCGTCACAACTGCTATTGCCTATTATGAATTAGTCGAGAAAAAAGCCGAACCTCAAGACCAATTAGCAACAGAGCAATTGTTTATGACGAACGACGGTACATACGGTGCATTAGTAAACCATTTTCATCGAGTGCCTTGGGAAGATAAGGACATTGTTATTCTTGATGTAACTGTTACTAATCGAGGCCAGGACTCTGTTCCTGTCCCACAGTTGGGAAGTTATTTGATGCTTGATGATTCCATTAAAGTGGAATCCCAAAACGTAAGAATGGATAAAGGGATTGCTTTGAAGCCAGGGCAAAGCACGAATATTCAAATAACCGGCAAGGTTCCTTACACCTATGAGTTTGATCAGATGAAGCTTGTACTTCAGGAAAACACCAAAGAAGGTGAAAAGGTATCGGCTTCTGATCTAACGGAAGTGATTGTAAAAGCCGATCAATATGATAGTCCAACAATTGCTGTAGGTGATGCCTTTACAACAGACAGCAATCTTATGGATAAGGTATCTTATGCCGTTAATAACGTAAAGCGCTATACCAGTGATGCAGAAAATATTTACGTTGCTCAAGTAGAAGTTAAAAACTTGGAGAAGCGTCAGCTTGAGCTAAGCAGCTTGGTGGGTTATTTTAAATTACCTGATGGTGTTACTGTTTCTGCTATAAATATTGCCGGTAAAAATAAGATTGCTCCCAATGGAAAAGCGTATGTTTATTTTTATACTGTAGTACCGGAAACATATGAGCTTGAAGGCAGCAGTTTGATTATGGGACGAGCAGTGTCAGAAGGAAAGCTTCTTGAAGGAGAGGCCAAGGCTGATTCATATGTAAATGCAGTAACTTTTGGGCTTCCTGTTGAAAATAAATCGATTCAGGCTAATTTAAAAGATGTTTCAGTCGGACCATACTCCCTTTCGCTTCAAAAATTAAAGACGACTGTGGATTACCAAGAGAACCGCGTTAATTTAGCCATTGATTATCAGCTGAAGAAAGAGCTTCTACTTGCTACTGATCCAGCGACTCATAAAGTAGAAATTGAAATGGTAGACCCTGATGGACGAGTGAAAATGTCCCAAATCTATGATTTGGAAAAGGGAACCACTGCATTATTACTTGGAAGCCAATCGGTTAAAATTAGTAAAGTGGAAGAAAATCTGGTTTATGATTTAACAAAATTGAAGAAATATACGATTAATATCTATGATCTTATGGAAGTAGAAGGTGGAGACAATAACTTTAAGCGTTTGATTGCCTCCAAGAAGCTCGACTGGTTTAGAACTACAGATTAAGAATATGAAAGGGGTCGTACTACTTGCGCAAGCAAAAATGGATCATTGTGTTTATGGCCCTTTGTATAGGTGTATGGGTAGGTAGTGTTACGTTGGAGTCCAAGGCCGATGGGGCTTCGGCTCCGACGGGAACGGTTAGTGATCCGTTGATAACGAAGAGTTATCTGGATCAGCAGCTGGCTGAATTGGTGGCCAAAGAACTTGGCAAACAAAGCGGTGGGGCGGCAACGCCGACACCTGCTCCTACTCTTCCGGTTTCTACGGGTGGTGATGAAGCTGAACTGAAGGTGGTTCAGCTTCAAAGTGGACAGACTTTGTTTGCAAAGGCAGGTACAGAGGTTATCGTCCGGACGGGTAAAACGGTTGCGGTCAGTACGGACGGGGACGGTATCCCGGATGTGACCTCCGGCAAGGATCTGGCTGCAGGTACTGCTGTTGAGTTGAATCATCTGCTAATTTTCCCGCGGGATGGACGTGGCATCAAACCTGCGGCTAAAAGTGAAGCGGCAATATATGTCATGGTCCGCGGCGGATATTCCATTCAAAATGCAGACGGAACAGTTTTGCAATAGTCGACAAAAAACAGTGAAAATCCTCCATCTGATTATGGTCAGATTGGGGGTTTTCTTTATACCTAAAGGCCCTAATTGTTCGAAATAACTGTGAGCTTTTACCCGTGCTGGAATCATCTTATCCGGTTGCTGATCCCTGAAGGAGCCATACTAGGGGTAGACCAAAAACCAAAGGAGATGACTCACATGGCGAAAAGCAGCAATCAGAAGGTGGTACCGGAGAGCAAAGCCGCATTGGATATGATGAAATATGAAATTGCAGCCGAGTTGGGTTTGCCTGTTGGCAAACAAGCGCTCCAGTCCTTTGCAGCCGATACTGAGTTTGCAACTGAATTGGGCGCTGTTCCCGCCGGTTCCATTAAAGAAGATTACTGGGGCCATATTGCATCCCGGGATACAGGTTACGTTGGTGGAAACATCACCAAACGGCTGATTCAAAAAGCTGAAGAAACCTTATTTTCCTTGTAGTAAAAGCTAAAAAGCGGCTACTGTATAATCTGCCCAATTGGACAGGCATCTATACGATATTTGATATATAATCCAAATGCTTGAATTGACAGTCATTATTGAATCCAGTATATTTAGAAAATGAAGGTTATCCACAGCCACACCTCCTTTTGGGAGCGGCATAACCCATGCTTTGCGCCCGCAAGTCGTCTTCGTATGAGTGCGTGGATCGAAGCAGGGAGCGGTAGAGATGAGCTGATCCCCTAAGCGCGGCTACTCGGACCACGAGCGCCTTGTTAGGGGATTTTTTTATCATGTGGCCTGATGCAATATGATTATTATTAGGGAGGTCGAGAATGAAATGACGACTTCAAGACATTTATTCACGTCGGAGTCCGTGACTGAAGGACATCCGGACAAAATATGTGACCAAATATCCGATTCGGTGCTGGATGCTTTTCTGGCGGCCGACCCCAATGCGCGGGTAGCCTGCGAGGTTTCCGTCGCTACCGGTCTTGTGCTGATTATTGGCGAAATTACAAGCCGCGCGGACTATGTGGACATTTCGGCCATTGCCCGCAATACGATTAAGGAAATCGGCTACACCCGGGCCAAGTTCGGCTTTGATTACCAAACCTGCGCAGTACTGACCTCGCTGAACGAGCAATCTGCAGACATCGCCATGGGTGTAAATAAGGCGCTGGAAGCCAGAGAAGGCACCATGACCGACGAGGAAATTGAAGCCTTAGGTGCTGGTGACCAAGGTCTGATGTTCGGCTTTGCTGTTAACGAAACCCCCGAACTGATGCCGCTTCCGATCTCGCTGTCTCATCAACTGGCCAGACGGCTGTCCGAGGTCCGCAAAAATGGAACCTTGCCTTACCTGCGTCCGGATGGTAAAACCCAAGTAACTGTGGAATATGAAAATGACAAGCCCGTCCGGGTTGATGCCATTGTGGTATCCACACAGCATGCAGAGGATATCACTCTGGAGCAAATTCAACGGGATATTAAGGAGCATGTCATTAAGCCTGTTGTGCCGGAGCAATTCCTGGATGAAGCGACGAAGTTCTTCATTAACCCGACCGGGCGTTTTGTCATTGGCGGACCCCAAGGGGATGCCGGCTTGACCGGCCGGAAAATCATTGTGGATACATACGGCGGCTATGCACGCCACGGCGGCGGTGCATTCTCCGGCAAGGATCCCACCAAGGTAGACCGTTCCGCCGCTTACGCGGCCCGTTACGTAGCTAAAAACATTGTTGCAGCCGGCTTGGCTGAGAAGGTCGAAATTCAATTGGCCTATGCGATCGGCGTTGCCCGCCCGGTTTCCGTCAGCGTAGATACCTATGGAACCGGTAAGGTCAGCAACGAAAAGCTGGTTGAGCTCATCTATAAGAACTTCGACTTGCGTCCGGCCGGTATTATTAAGGAGCTGGGTCTGCGCCAGCCCATATACCGCCAGACAGCGGCATACGGACACTTTGGTCGTACGGATGTGGATCTGCCTTGGGAACGCACAGACAAGGCTGAGCTGCTCCGCAAAGAGGCATTGGGCCAATAGGAAACGAGTTTCGACAGTCATCCAATAAAGCCGTGGCGCATCCGCCGCGGCTTTTTCTTTTTTGAAGCGTAACTTTTTAGTGGGTCAAGCGGTCTATAGGTATAGAAAACCAAAAAAAGCTACAAAACGGAGAGGAGTATTTTCCACGTGCAACACAATACCAACAGGACAAGCATGTCCTCAAAGCCTAACTGGTTAATATCCCTTTATGAAAAAGCAAGCCAGGCCGGTGCCTGGATCGGCAGCAGAATTTCCCGATTGAGCAAAGCCTCGTTAGCACTGGCGGTAGCCCTTCCCGTCATCTCTTATACCCATGTTACCACGGCCCATGCCGAATCTAAGCTGCAGCTGCAAAGCGAAGACATTCTCACTTCTGGAGCTATTCTTAAAAATTACATATGGAGTACTGAACGGAGCGGAAAATCCGTTTCTGTTCAAGCCAAGGTCATTCAGGTGGATCTGCAGAATCCGTATGTAAAGCTGGATGTCATGACAGGCACAGGCGGCCAATTTACCAAGAAGCAAACGGTGCTTGGAATGGCCTCGGAAACGGGAGCAGTAGGCGGTGTAAACGGAGATTACTATAATACCCAATATGAGGGAGTTCCCGTAGGTCCGCAGATTACAAACGGGCAGCTGATGGCGACACCGCCTTATTTGCCGGGTTTTTACACCTTCGGCATTACCAAGGATCGCAAACCCATGGTGGAGCTGTTCACGTTGGACACAGAATCGAAAATTGTCGCTAAAGATGGGGCTTCCTACACCCTTGGCGGTATCAATAAAACGGCGTATTGGTACGAACCCAGCGGCGTCCACAGCATGATTGACGGGCTCTACATGTATACCAGCGCCTGGGCGCAGATCAGCCGGGCCAATGACGGTGTGACAGGACCGCTGGAGGTTCTGGTTGTGAATAATATGGTAAAGGAAATTGCCACTAGCGAAACCAATGGCGTCCTCCAACAAATCGCTCCTGCAGACGGGTACATTTTGCGTTCCTCAGGCAAAGCCGCGGATTTTATCCGGGAGCATGTGAAGGTGGGGGACCCGATCCGTGCGGAATACAATGTGTATCCGGCAGATCGCAATATTCAGATAGACTATAAGCAATTCCAGATGATGATCGGTGGCCATACCATTCTGGTAGATGAAGGCAAACCTTCGTATTTCTCACGCAGCATTAACGATGTAAGCGGCTATGCCGCCAGATCCCGGACGGCTGTCGGATATTCCCAGGATCAACGGTATGTGTATCTGGTGACAGCGGATCTGAGCGGAGAGAGCAAGGGGGTTACGATCCCGGAGCTGCAGCAACTGATGATCCAGATCGGGGTGTGGAAGGGCATGAATCTGGACGGAGGGGGCTCCACCCAGATGGTGGCACGTCCTTTGGGCGAAAACGGATTGCAAGTGGTAAACAGCCTGGAGACCGGCTCTCAACGGAAGGTGGTCAACGGTCTGGGGGTGTATTCCCTGGCGCCTAAGGGCCAAGTAAAGGGGCTGAAGGTGGAGGGTCCTGAGGTCCTGCTGGTAGGCGAGAAGGCAACATATACCCTGAAGGGGTATGATGAATTTTATAATCCTGTAGCGTCCGGGGAGATCAAGCCTCAATGGAGCGTCACACCTGAGCTTGTGCAGAGCGCCGACAATACCTTTACAGCCACCAAAAAAGGAACCGCAACCTTAACCGTACAAGCGGATCAAGCCAAGGAGAGCCGCCAAATTCAGGTGGTAGGCAGCGAAGAGCTGACCAGCTTGAAGGTAACCGCCAATCCCCCGGTAATGCGTGCAGGCGAGACAGTAGGCCTGAAGGTGACGGCCACTACGAAATCCGGTGCTACACGGACGCTGTCCCCCACCCTGCTTACGTGGGAGCTGAGGGGCTTCCAAGGAACTGTAACGGATGAAGGATTGAAGGTACAGCAGCTTCAAGATCCTCAAGGCGGCCTCCTGATCGGGACATATGACGGCTACAAAACCATGACCCCTCTTTCCGTGGGAGAGACCAAGATTTTTGCCGATTTTGAAAAGCTGACTTATCCTCTATCCTTCGAATCTACGGATGGCGTAACCGGTGTGGCCAAGCTGTCTGCCAAGCAATCCTATCAGAACGGATATTTCGGACATTTGGAATATGACTTTACCAAGGGCAGCGGCACAAAGGCGGCATACGCCGTGTTAGCCAATAAAAATGCCGCGGTACCTGGTGAGCCCCAAGCGATCCAATTAGAGGTAAACGGTGATGAAAGCCTCAACTGGCTCCGTGCCGAATTTATTGATGGTGATGGAGACATTAACCGGGTGGATTTGGCCAAGAATATCAATTGGAAGGGCTGGAAAACCATCACGGCTGATTTGACTAGCCACCACATGACCTATCCCGTTACCCTGACTCGAATTTATGTAGCCAGTGTAGAGGATGGCCAGGATGAGCGCAATCTGACGGGAGCCATTGATTTTGATACGATCCGTTTCCAATACAAGAATGCAGCGGCTCCGCTTCCCCGCAATCAGGTCACACTGACCATCGATAAGCGCAATGTGCAGGTGAACGGGCAGAGCCAAACCATCGATCAGGAGCCGTATATCGTGGACGGCAATACACTGGTGCCCTTGCGTTTCGTGACAGAAGCTCTTGGGGGCGCGGTGGAATGGGATGGAGCGCAAAACAAGGTTACGATTATCCGGGGGCAAAATATGATGGTGTTCCAGCTAGGCCAGAAGGATTATCTGGCGGATGGGGCTCGCAAGACAGCGGAGGTAGCTGCTGAATTGAAGAATGAGGGGACGTTGGTCCCACTCGGCGTTCTTACAGAGTACCTGGGATGGAAGGTCACCTGGGATCAAAATACCCGGAAAGTCGTACTGGAGTAATGAAAATAGTTCTTCAATATCACTAAAAAAGTGGCGAATTATGATACTATAAAGAAATAGATGTAACTTTATTCGCTTACAAAGAAGGAGAACGGTCCGCTTGCAGCAGGTAGATGCCATTGATCGCGTTATAAAAAATGCCATAACCGTCATGGAAGACAGTAAGTACCAAATCTATGAAATCTGTGAGAGTGCCCGGGCCGAACGCGAATCACTCAATAAAGAGCTTCAAACCGTATTGGCGGATGTATCCGGCACGATTGATCAAGTGGATAAGTTGGAGCTGTCTTATAAACGTGCGAGACTCCGGCTTACGGAAGTGAGCCGGGATTTTCAGAAGTTTACGGAGAACGACATCCGGATCTCGTATGAAGCCGCCACCAGCATGCAGCTTCAGCTGACCTTGGCCAGAGAAAAGGAAAATTATCTGAAGCAAAAGCGGGATGAACTGCAAAAAAGGATCAAAAATGTCGATAAGCAAGTAGAAAGGGCGGAATCTCTGGTTTCCCAGATGAATGTAGTGCTGGAGTACCTGACCGGTGACTTGAATCAAGTGACTAGGATTCTAGAGTCCGCCAAAAACCGCCAGCTCCTGGGCTTGAAGATTATTTTGGCCCAAGAGGATGAACGCAAGCGTATTGCCCGGGAAATTCATGATGGCTTGGCCCAAACCATGGCCAATGTGGTGCTGCGGACGGAGATAACCGAACGGATGCTGAACCGCCAGGAAATTGAAGCCGTCAAGGAGGAACTCCGGGATCTGAAGGGCCAGCTGCGCAGCGGCCTGGAGGAGGTCCGCAAGATTATTTTTAATCTGCGGCCTATGGCTCTGGATGATCTCGGGCTGGTTCCGACCTTGCGCAAGTTTATCCAGGACTATGAGGATAAGACCAAAATCCGCACCAAATTTGAGCTGTATGGCCGGGAATGCAGGCTTCCTTCAGGGATGGAGGTAGCCATTTACCGGCTGGTGCAAGAAGCCTTCTCCAATGTGTACAAGCATGCCAATGCTTCCTATGTAACGCTGGATGTGACCTTTCAGGCCAAGATGGTGAAAATCACTGTGCAGGATAACGGCACCGGCTTTGACGTGGGCATTATAGAAGCAAAGTTGGGCAAGGGCATCAACTTCGGCATGATCGGCATGCAGGAGCGGGTGGAACTCTTGGAGGGACGGATGGACATTGATTCCCAGTTGGGGGCGGGAACGAAAATTTCCATGCTGATCCCCATTGGCTCTCCGGAGGACGGAAGATTGGAATAGGCCCCCCGTGGGCCGTTTCATACAACATATGGGGAAGATGATGTCGGTGACCTGTCTGATGCTCCATATATAAAAGCAAGATGAATTCAATAAGGAGGCACATGCATGGACAAGGCAACCACTTCTAACCGCAAAATCAAGCTCATCCTGGCAGACGACCATCAGTTGTTTCGGGAGGGAGTGAAGCGCATCATCAATATGGAAAATGATCTAGAGGTGATCGGGGAGTGCGGTGACGGCATCCAGGTGCTGGAGCTGTGCAACGTGCTGCGCCCGGATATCGTATTGATGGATATCAATATGCCGGTGGAAAATGGCGTGGCCGCTACCGAAAAGCTCAGGGATTTCTTCCCGGAAATCAAGGTCATCATTCTGTCCATCCATGATGATGAAAGCTATGTATTCGAAACCCTGCGCAAAGGGGCTACGGGATACCTCTTGAAGGACATGGAAGCAGAAGCGCTCCTGAATGCCATCCGTTCTGTGGTGGCCGGGCATTCCTATATCCATCCCAAGGTAACAGGCAAGCTGATTAACCAGCTCCGCAGAATGACGTACCTGAATGATGCCGGTGTAGCCGCGGCGGATGCCGGTGTGCGGGAAGCCGGGGTCAAGTACATACATACGCCCAACAGCCCGTTGACCCGCCGGGAAGCGGAAGTGCTGCGTCTGATGGCGGAAGGCAAAAGCAATAAGGCAATCGGCGAGATCCTTTACATAAGCGAGAAAACAGTGAAAAATCATGTAAGCAGCATCCTGCAAAAAATGGAAGTGGATGACAGAACCCAAGCCGTTATTGTCGCCATTAAGAACGGTTGGGTCACGTTGTAGGAACTCTGGGCGCCGCATGCGCATATACTGTTCCAAACAGGAATAGTGTTGGCTAATGTGGGACGCCGGCTTTTCTTCATAGAAAAGCCTAAAGGAGGGACTGCCTGTGATCTGGGGATTACTCGCGATTATCGGAGCGTACGGTTTGGCTGCAGCCATTCTCCATGCGGCCTATGCAATAAAGCAGCGGCGCGGCGGAGTGGTAGGCACGACTTTTTTGCTGATTACGCACAATAATGAGCTCCAGGTGGAATGGTATCTGCGCTCACTGTTGTTTGTCTCCAGACTGAGAGGCAGGAAAATTTATATTGCAGTCTCCGATGAAGGTTCAGAGGATGATACCCTGGCCATTGTGCGGAGGCTGGCAGCCGGGAAAGAAGCCGGCGTGATCCGGATATTGGATTCCAGTGTGGAAGCGTATCTGGCCGATCATCCTAATGACCCTATCGTGATTCACCGAATTCCTCATGGGGGAAACGGTGAGGGGTTGGCTGTTTTGTGGGGGTAACCGCTTACAGGGCCGCTCCCGCAAGACAGTTGTAAGCCCTCGTGCTGGCGTGGACTTTATGGAGAAGCACTCCTCTATTTTTGCAAGATTAATGGAGAGGTGGAGTGTTTCCTGATGAAGGCCGAATTGTATGGAATCCGTAATAACCGGGGCTTTTGGCAATGGAGAGTGACAGTGGACTTCGAAACGGATGCGGCCATGCGGCCTGCATTGATTGGTGCCTGTACCGAAGCTGTCCGGTTCAGGCCGGAGGTTTCCCTGGGACAAGCTGTTCATCTGGCTGCCAGACTGCAGCGGGAATGTGACCGCAAGAGTTTACATCCGCCGGATATATGGAGGGAATTCGTGATTGGCTGCCGGGAGGCAGGAATGAATCGGGAGCATCTTGCCCGGATCCAAATGGTACGTTGGCCTTTGCATACACAAGCATCGACAAGCAGTCGCGCTCCGCTCAATGATAGAGTGTTGGATCAGTTGATCCGCATTCTGGCGGGGCGTTCTTTATTGCCGGAGGAGCTTGAAGGCCTGATGGAAAATGCCGGTTTAGCCGAATGGCAGCCGGATTGGAAGCGGTATGTGCAGGCCGGAGTGTGTCTGGGTGCATTGGAGCTGGCGCCGGGTATGGTCTGGAACATCCGGAGAAGCTGGGCTGGGGCCGTTCGCCACACGGTCAAATGCCGCAGATGCGGTACGGAGAGCAGCCGGGATGTAGGCGCGGAGCTTACGCTGCTAAGGAGAGTTCCGCAGAATGTGCAGCGTTTTTTAGGCATTGCCAGCAGTGCGGAGGAGTCGGGTGGTCGAAGAGGAAAAGCTGCGGCAACTGAACAGGACATTCCGGGTCAACGGCAGGGGGTAAATTGGTCGGTATGCAAGGAATGTGGGGGACTGTGCGCATACTGCGAGGAGTGTCTGACCATGGGACGGATCAGGCAGTGCAGTGTATTAATCCGGGGCAAGTCGATTGTGGAGGAGAGTGGGGATCAGAACCTGACTGCGGGATGGCAAAATAGATACGTAACCGTAAAGGAGCCCGATTGGGGGCGCTGGGGACTTAGCCCGGCCCAAAGAGAGGCTGCTGGAGCGGGTGTGCATTTTCTCCGGACCACTATGGTTGAGGGGACGCAGCTATCCGAACAATGTGGGCAATCCCTAAAGCCGCGCCTCTTACCC
>JAEWMH010000180.1 GCA_023393235.1 Bacillota bacterium
AGCCTTAAGTTACCTCAACTAACCTCAAGTAACATCAAGTAGCCTCAAGTAGCCTCAAGTAGCCTCAAGTAGCCTCAAGTAGCCTCAAGTAGCCTCAAGTAGCCTCAAGTAGCTTAAATTTGCCTCCAACTGCAAAAGTGCAGACATTTCTGCTAATATAAGCCCCGAAGGCAGATCATCCTGCAAAAAAGTGCAGTTATTCTAGGCAGAAAAGGGTATTTATCGACCAGACGAGCCGAATAGCTGCATTTTTGCATTTACAATAACTGCACTTTTGCATTTGCACGACTACATGCGGAGAGCCGCGGCAGCACGAGCTATCCTGTGGGGGAGCTGCGAGGCTTATCGCAGAATGAAAAGAAAGGCCGGAATTCGGTATTCACGAATTCCGGCCTTTTATTTGGTTGGCGGAGGACTTGCCCCGCAGCCTTCGCCCTTCGGCCCTGGCCTGGAAGGCTCCGGACCGAAGGTTATAGCAGGCCATTACGGCTTGGTATAATGCACGGCACCGGTCAGAGGTGATTCGCCCAGTTCGTTGACGGCGGAAATCTTGTAATACCCGTCATCGGTGGCGGCGAAATAGATGAACTCCGTGCCTTTGGAGGTGCCGATTAATTTGTAGGCGCCTTTCTCGGTATCGCTGTAATACACGTTGTACTCGCTCACGGCATCCGCCTTGGGATTGGCCGACCAGGTCAGCTGGAGGGATACACCCTTGCTTTTGGCTTTCAGGCCTTCAGGCTCGGCGGGCTCGTTCTTGGGTGCAGCCGGGGTAGGCGTAGGTTTGCCTGCCGTGCTGCTGCCTCCTGGCGTAGGGCTTTTGCCGGGAGAGCTGCTTCCTCCGGGGCTGCCCGAGGGCAGCAGACCGCCAGGGCCGTTCTGGTTGGCCTGGCTGTGGTTCTGGCCGTCGGCGAATACCGGCTTGGAGGCTACGCTCTCTCGTCCCGCCACATCTACCGCGCTGACGTAGTAGCCGTAGGCGGCACCGCCTGGAGCCGTATCCGTGAAGATCGGCTCCGCCGGGTTCACCATCAGCACCTGGGGATTGCCTGCCCGCACGAAGGTGAGTCCGTCCGTTGTCCGGTACAGCCGGTAACCGACAATATCCGGTGCCGTAATCGGCATAAAGGAAATGCGGTTCACGTCTCCGTTCCGGGTGACGACAATTCCGCCTGGCGGTGCCGGAATCGTTCCGTCATCCGTCCGCGGGTCTGTTTCGGAGGGGGCGTCATCATTGGCGTCCAGCGGCACAAACTGCTCCAGCGGCCTCCGGCTGTCCTGCGGAAGCTTCTCCATAGCTGCTTTGATTTCGCTCAGGATCTTGCTTATGGATTTCTCCCGGCGGATCACCACCTGCTCGCTCAGGAAGTCATCCGGTGTCCCGGGCTGGGGAATATAGTTCACGCCATTGTAAGTAATGTACTTCATTTTTACCATGACGTCATCTTCCTGGGTGGGCACATACTTCTTGTTGAACAAATCAGTGACAGATTTGCCCGCGGCGGAGGTAAGCTCATTGGGTAGCTTGCCGGACACGCTGGAAACAGACATCTGTACAATATCCTCGGGCTTGGTGAAGGCCTTGGTGGGGAACAGCTCAGGGCGTTTCTCCACCGCCTCGTTCATCACCTGCGCCCATACATTCAACGCGCGTTTGGTACCGCTGGGTTTGATCAGCTTGTTGACGGGCTGGTCATAGCCGGCCCATACCCCCAAGGTGATATCCGGGGTAAAGCCCATAAACCAGGCGTCGGCATCATCCTGGGTGGAGCCAGTTTTGCCGGAGACCGCCATGTTCTTGTAATACTTGAAGTTGTTCTTGATTTCCGGAGCCGTACCGCTGGTAATAACGGTGCGCAGCATATCGGTCATGAGGTAGGCGGTCTGTTCGGAATACACCCGGGACGGTTTCCGCTCATGCTGGAACACAACCTTGCCGTTGCTGTCCACGATCCTGTCGATCATGTATGCATCGTAGAAGACCCCTTGGTTGGGAATGGTGGTGTAAGCATTGGTCATTTCCTCCACATTCACACCCTTATAGAGACCGCCGATAACCCCGGTTTGGGCTACGGCATCCTCCTTGGTGATGGAGGTAATGCCCATCTTGGCGGCATAGTCCCACGCCTCCTTGATGCCCACCTGGTACAGG
The DNA here is from genome assembly GCA_023393235.1 of Bacillota bacterium. Taxonomy (GTDB): domain Bacteria; phylum Bacillota; class Bacilli; order Paenibacillales; family NBRC-103111; genus Paenibacillus_AR. The sequence goes on from JAEWMH010000180.1 coordinate 2,153, forward strand.
AAAAGCTTCAGGGCAGGGATGTTGTAGGATTGGTTCAGCGCCTCCCGTGCGGTCACCAGACCTTGGAACTTGTTATTCCAGTTCATCGGGATATGGACACCCTTCTGGCCGTCCGGCAGGATAATTGGCGCATCGTCGATGACGGTGGCCGGCTGGATGGCACCTTTCTCCAGGGCGGGGATGTACGCGGCAATAGGCTTCATGGTTGAGCCCGGCTGACGGTAAGCCTGGGTGGCGTGGTTCAGCTGCTCCGTATAAAAGTCACGGCCCTCCATCATGCCGAGAATCGCACCGCTTTTGTTGTCGATCATTACAGCGCCGATCTGCTCCAGCCCATCCTTTTCCTTCTGGACATTCTTCAGGTTAGGCGTGAAGTTCTTCGGATTCTGGGCAATGGACTGCATGGAATCATAGATGGTCTTGTCAATGGTGGTATAGACATGATAGCCGCCCCGCAAAAGCTGGTTCAGAGCGTCCTTCTGGGCCTCGTTGAAGGCGGTTTTTTTGCTGTCCGTATCCAGCTTCAGATCCGGGTATTGGGCCTTAACTATCGCTTCAGCGGCTTTGCGCTCCACCTCCATCATCAGATACGGATAGGTGGTGTAAGCCTTTTGGGTGGTTTTGGCTAAAGAGCCCTTCAAATCAAAGGCCAGCGCCTCGTCATATTGCTGCTGTGTGATTTTGCTTTCCTCCAGCATACGGCGCAGCACCAGCTGCTGGCGCTTTACCGCCCGGTTGAAGGCGGAAGAGTCAAATTCTCCCTTGCCGGAGAAGGCGGAATAATCGCTGGGAAGCTGCGGCAGCCCGGCAAGATACGCGCTTTGGGCAATGTTCAGCTCATTCAGGTTCTCCTTGTCGAACAAACCCTTGGCAGCTGCTTTGATCCCGTATACGGTGTAACCGTTGGAGCCGTTGCCGTATGGGATCTTGTTCAGGTAGGCCAGCAGGATCTCGTCCTTGGTCAGAATCCGCTCCATGCGCACAGCCAGGAAAATCTCCTTGAACTTCCGGGTAATATCCCGGTCCAGGGTAAGAAATACTCGCCTGGCCACCTGCTGGGTGATGGTGCTTCCTCCGGTTTGGACATCCTCGTTCAGCAGCTTTTGCTTGACCGCCCGGATCAGCCCGTTTACGTCCACGCCGATATGCTCGTTAAAGGAATTGTCCTCGATAGCCAGTGTGGCATCAATAATTTGCGGGGGAATATCCGCCATGGTGGCCATGCGCCGGTCCTCTTCCGTCCGCAGCTGGCCGATGGGGGTTTCGTCATTGAAATAAACAAAACCGGTCAGCATGTTCTGCTCAATCTGCTCCCGCATAAACGCTTCGTTGCGGATGGGCTCGTCCTTCAGCACGGAGGCCAGATAACCGAAGGCGGCTCCGCCTGCGGCAAAGCCTGCAATGATGATACCGATAATCATCCATTTTACCGTCATAAACAGGATCAGCCCGGTTCGGCGGACCGCCCGTTTCCGGAAAAATGCGCCGATGCGCTTCCAGATGGATGTGTTGGTTTGGGTCATTCAATTTCCTCCTGTACGTCCGACCCTTAAAAGGTAGCCTGACGGCGGTATGTATGAAATTCGGGTTTCTTCGGACTGTATCCATTATACCGGGCCTGATTGACTTTTCCAAGCTGAGTATGGTATAAAAGGTAAAATGCTGGCGCAGGAATGCGTCTTTATACGGCAAAAAAGCGTTGAAGGACAGGGCGTACAAACGCCCCAGTAGGCAGCCGCAGATGTCTTGAAGAGAACCGGTGGGTGGTGCGAACCGGTACATGGCGGCTGACGAATTACACGGTCCGGAGCTTGGAGCAGCCTCATCCCGATGGCAAAAAGGCTATCTGCGGCTTCTCTCACGGGTTCTCCGTTATCCGGCTCAAGTGAAAGCATCGGCTGCGATGCTTTAATCAGGGTGGTACCGCGGGTTAACCTTCTCGTCCCTTTATTGGGGATGGGAAGGTTTTTTTGTTTTTTTACAAGGACCAACGAAAAGGGGGAGCGGCAATGGCGGATTCAACCAAGTTGACAAAAGAGCAGCAGCAGGAGGTGGAGCGCCAGTATTCCCTTCTGCGGACCGGCGCCGCCCAGGTCGTGCCGGAGGATGCGCTGAAGCAGAAAATCGCCAGCGCCATCGCGGAAGGAAGACCTCTGAACGTGAAGCTGGGCATGGACCCTTCAGCGCCGGATATCCATGTGGGCCATACGGTGGTGCTCCACAAGCTCCGCCAGTTCCAGGAATGCGGCCACCGGGTGCAGCTGATTATCGGTGATTTTACCGGCCGGATCGGAGACCCTACCGGAAAGTCGGAGACCCGCAAGCAGCTGTCTGAGGAAGATGTGCGCCGCAATGCGGAAACCTACCGCAAGCAGATCTATAAAATTCTCGACCCGGTGCTGACGGAGGTGCACTTCAATTCCAAATGGCTTGCGCCGTTAACCTTCGCCGATGTGGTAGGGCTGGCGGCCAAAACCACAGTGGCCCGGATGCTGGAGCGGGATGACTTCCAGAAGCGCTACACGGTAGGCCAGGCCATTCATATCCACGAATTCTTTTATCCGCTGATGCAGGGGTATGACTCCGTTGCGCTGCAGACGGATGTGGAGCTGGGAGGAACGGACCAGACCTTCAACCTGCTGATGGGCAGAACACTGCAAAAGGAATACGGGCTGCCGTCACAGGTGGCCATGACGATGCCGCTTCTGGAGGGGCTGGACGGCGTCAACAAAATGAGCAAAAGCCTGGGCAACTACATCGGGATCGATGAGGCGCCCAAGGAAATTTTCGGCAAGGCTATGTCCATCCCCGATGAGCTGATGCTGAAGTTTTACCAATTGGCTACGGATCTCACGCGAGAAGAGCTGGATCGCCTGGCCGCCGGCCTGCAGGAGGGGCGGATTCATCCCCGGGATGCGAAGATGGGCCTGGCTCATGCTTTGGTGCGTCTGTATCACGGGGAAGAGGCGGCTCGGGAGGCAGAGTAGTATTTTGTGACGGTTTTCCGGGAGAGGAGATTGCCTGCGGAGATTCAGGAGGCGGTGCTGCACCGCAGTGAGCTGGGGGAGAATGGAGCCGTCCGGGTAACCAAGCTATTAGTCGTTTTGGGGCTTACGCCCTCCAATGGGGAAGCCCGGCGCAGCATTCAGGGGGGAGCCGTCAGGTTGAATGAGGTGAGGGTGGAGGATCCTCTGGCTGAAGTGGCGCCAACAGACGGAGATGTGATCCAGGTCGGCAAACGCAGCTTTGCCCGGATTCGGCTGATATAGCTTTTACCTATACCCGACCATAATTTTTAAGTGTTACGCTATAAAGACTCCTGTATGCCACAATAAGAGAAACCTTCCTGAAGGAACTTATGGTGCAAAAGGAGATATGAATATGACAGCTTTATTCGGACAGACCACCTCAAGGGCCGCCGCCCCTTACCGCTATGATGTAGTCGGCAGCTTTCTGCGCCCGGCAGCACTGAAGGAAGCACGGGAGCAGTTCACCGCCGGAGCCCTTACCCGGGAGGCATTGACACAGATAGAGGATGATGAAATCCGCAAGCTGGTCCAAAAGCAGAAGGAGCTGGGCCTGAAGGCCGTGACGGACGGGGAGTTCCGCCGCAGCTACTGGCACCTGGATTTCTTCTGGGGTTTCGAAGGTGTGGAGCATGTGCTGATGGACCGGGGGTATCTGTTCCACGGTGTGGAAACCCGGGCAGACTCGGCCAGGTTGTCCGGCAAAATTCGTTTTACCGGGCATCCCTTCCTGGAGCATTACCGCTTCCTAAAGGAGGAGGCAGGGGAGGATGCGGCAGCACGGCAAACCATTCCCGCACCTGCCCAGTTTTTCGCCGAGCTGGTGCGCGGTGTGAATGAAAACAGCGTGAAGGCCATCTACCCGGACCGGGAGGAGCTGTACCGGGATATTGCCGCCGCCTACCGCCATGCCATCCTGGCCTTTTATGATCTGGGCTGCCGCAACATCCAGTTGGACGACTGCACGTGGGGGATGCTGTGCGATGAGGGATTTTGGTCCACCATGGCGGGGCAGGGATATGATATCCAGCAGCTGCAGGAGCTGTATCTGCGCCTGAACAACGATGCGATTGCAGACCTGCCGGAGGATTTGACGGTGACCACCCATGTTTGCCGGGGCAATTACCACTCCACCTGGGCGGCATCAGGCGGTTATGACAATGTGGCGCCGGCCCTGTTCGGCGGTGAGAAGGTGTCTGCCTACTATCTGGAGTATGATACGGAGCGCTCCGGGGACTTTCAGCCGCTGAAGCAGGTGCCGGAAAATAAGCTGGTGGTGCTGGGGCTAGTTTCGTCCAAAACGGGCGAACTGGAGGAGAAGGAGCAGATTAAGGCGCGGATCAGGGAGGCGGCCCGTTATGTGCCGGCCGATCATCTGTGCCTGAGCCCCCAATGCGGCTTTGCCTCTACGGAGGAGGGCAATATCCTCACGGAGGAGGAGCAGTGGAACAAGCTCAAGCTGATTAAGGAAATCGCCGACGAGGTGTGGGGCGAATAGGAGGGAGCCGTTGGACAGGATGGATAACATCCCTGCGCCGGCGGCTTTTTTTATGCGCTCATAGCGGACTAGAGCTTTCATATAGCTCCAAGTGGCGATTTTCAGAACCGGGTCTGACTGCTTTAAGGCTCCAGCGGTGGTTTCAAATTCTAACGGCGGCCAGAGCCGCTATTTGTCCCAAAATCGACCTTCCCGAATTCTAACGGAAGCCACAGCCGTTATTTCTCCCAAATAGGCGCTTAGTGAGGGTGCACAAGCCAAATAGCGGCGCTCACTTCCGTTAGCTTTCCAGCCTCCCGTTTTTCCGCCCGATAAGGGCTCTGGCTTCCGTTAGAAACCTCCGTCTCAGGTACTGTGACCAAGATCCGGCGTTTCTTCGTTTGGAAGAAGGATTTTCCAATGGGAATGGCGAATGGATGATTATGGTTCTCATTATTACAAATTAACGAAGGATACGGAGAATGAAATGAAGGACTCATACATTACGGTTTTTGATTTTGAAACGTCGGGGCTGGATGCGGAGAAGGACCGGGTGATCGAAATTGCAGCTATCCGCTGCAAAGGCGGCAAGGTGGTCAGCGAGTTTTCCACCTTGGTCCGGTACGAGGGGAGGCTCCCTCCCAAAATTACCGAGATCACGGGAATTGAGGATGCGGATCTGGCGGACGGTATGGATGAGGATACGGCTTTCCGGATTCTGAACCGGATGGTGAAGGACAGCATCCTGGTGGCTCATAATGCGGCGTTTGACCTGGCTTTTTTGCACCATACCTTGATGCGGCTGGCCAAACGGAGCTTCGATAATGCCTTTGTGGATACCCTGACCATCAGCAGGGATTTGCTCTTTTATCCCTATACACTCCAGGAAACCTGCAACCAGTACGCGATTGCGCTGGAGGGGGCCCACCGGGCCATGAACGATGTGTATGCCTGCTGGGAGCTGTTCCAGCGTTTCTCGCAGGAGGTGGATATGAACGGCTACCTGAATAAGCTGTCCTATCTCAGGAAGTACGGCCCGCCCAAATGGACACCGCCCCATGCGGTTCTTTATCCTACGGAAAACCGGTACAGGTCATAACGGGGGAGGGGTTGGGGTGTAAAGGCGGGAAAACAAGCAGGCCCATGCATTTGCGCATGGGCCTGCTTGTTGTACCATTGTAATACCATGCGCCGCGGGGCGCATGACCAAAGATTAACGGCTGTAGAACTCGACGATTTGCTTTTCGTCGATGTCTTGGGACAGCTCGGCGCGTTCCGGATAACGGACGAAACGGCCTTCCATAGCGGATTCATTGAATTCCACATAGTTCGGGATGAATGCGCGGCTGGCCAAAGCTTCCTTGATGACAGTCAGATTGCGGCTTTTTTCACGCAGTCCGATCACGTCGCCTGTTTGAACCAGGTAGGAAGGAATGTTAACCTTCTTGCCGTTTACGGTAATATGACCGTGAGCAACCAATTGGCGGGCGCCTGCACGGCTGTTGGACAGACCCATGCGGTAAACCAGGTTATCCAGGCGGCTCTCCAGCATGAACATGAAGTTTTCACCGTGGATACCCTTGATCTTAGCGGACTTGTCAAACAGGTTGCGGAATTGCTTTTCGTTCAAACCGTACATTTGACGCAGCTTTTGCTTTTCTTGCAATTGAACGCCATAACCGCTTAATTTTTTCTTTTGGCCGGGGCCGTGCACTCCGGGAGGGAACGGGCGCTTTGCCAATTCTTTGCCTGTGCCGGACAGGGAAATACCCAAACGGCGGCTCAACTTAAACTTAGGACCTGTGTAACGTGCCATGTATCAACGAACTCCTTTTAATTTTCAATTTGTTGGAGTGATCCATGGTGAACGTAAAGTGCCTGACTTTGTTTAAAGGCCTGTCCCTAAGGAGGCCCGCCTGACAGGAAAGTTCAGCCGCTGTCCCATCAGCAACAAAATCAGTAAGGGTGACACTTGTCATTCCACCTGCGGAAAAAATCCGCGTGAACTCAACAAACTATATTATAAGAAATGGGGATGAAAAGTCAAGTGGAGGAAACGCCATTTTTTATTTAATGCTTAGGTGCATCTTGCTTAAAAAAATAGTATCATAGAACTAACTGAAAAATTCGAGAGAGGCACTCCAGTCCCATGGAAGTGCCTATCGGGTATTAAAGAAGAGGGATTCGAAATGGAAAGCCAGAGCATACGCCGGGAGCCGGCATCCGAAGAGAGGTTACGGGAGAGTGGAGCGGCCGAAGCCGCCCCGTGCAGACTGCAGCTGATCCCTGAGTTCTGTGATGCTTCGGCTGCATCGTTTGGCAACGATATACAATGGATTGCTCTGGCCAAAGCCGCCTTTGCCGATTGGGCCAAGCAGGCTGAGCCGGTGATGCATGAGGAAGTTAAGGGCTGGTTTATCCGGGATGTGTCGGGCGCCTGGCTTGAATTCCGGGAGACGGACCCGTACAGCTGTCTGGAAGAGAACCTGAGGGAAGGGTTGCTGCGGCTAGGCCGGGACGAACCCGGCAGCGGCCTGTTCCCGTTGTCCGGGCAGCAAATCGCGCAGGTTGTGCTGCATGACTGCTGCGGCAACCCCGCTCTGCTGCTGGGGCTGGTGATGCAGGAAGAATATCCTGGAAGCCTGGGTAATTTGATGAGGCTTGCGCTGGGCTACCCCGGGTGGCTCTACGTACATATCGAGAAAGCGGCTGCCGCTTTTTTGCGTGACGAGCGGTTGATAGAAGAGCGGGAGGCCCGTAAGAAGGACATCCTGTTCCAGATGGCGCTGGACCTCTATTCCAAAATCGATACGGACGAGGTGCTCGGCGGAATTATCCGGCGCATTAACGAGCTGTACCCGGAGGCGCGGATTGACCTCCTTATGACCCAGGACCAACCCCGCTCGGGGCTGCCGGTGAAGGTTCTGAATTTTACGGGAATGGACGAGCATGTCTGCACCAGAGCCTTTATGGAAGGCAAAATTGTCATCGACGAATGTATGCATCCCGGTGAATTCCAAATGGCCGTTCCCATCAGCGGCAAGCAGGGGATTTACGGGGTGATGCATCTGCATTCCCACAAGGGCAACTTCGGCCCGTCGGATGCCCAGATCATGAAGGTGCTCTCCAGCGCCGCGGGATCGGCCTTCGAGAATGCCAAGCTGTACGAGCAGTCCAATCTTCTGGTGAACGAGCTGCGGCTGATTAACGAGCTGACCAAGCAGCTGAACCAAAGTCTCAAGATGCATGATATTTTCAACTTCGCCTCCGCCGAGCTGATGCAGATTTTCAAGGCGGATTACTGCTGCATCCTCCAGCTTGACCAGGAAACCGGCAAATTTGCGGTGCATGCCGCCAATGTTCCGGCCATTCTGCATGAAACCTTCGATGAAAACTCGGGCTTTGCCGGAATGGTCTGCAAATCCAAGGAGCCGGTGATTATCTCCGACTATTGGGCCAAGCCGCAGGCTCCTGTTTCCCGGCTGATGCAGCTTACCGGCGCCCGCTCCCTGATTGTGGCTCCGCTGATTGTCCATGACGAAGCCAAAGGGGCCATTCTGGTGGCCCATCAGCAGCCCGGCTTCTTTTCCTACGACAATTACAAGCTGCTTCAGGTTCTGGCCGGCCACATCGGCTTGGCGCTGACCAACGCCTCCCTGCATGCGGAAGTGCGGCGGATGGTGATTACCGACAATCTGACGGGGCTATATGCCCGTAATTTCCTGGATGAGCAGGTGGGGAACCATCAGAAGAAGGATATCTGCGGCTCCCTGATTGTGGTGGATATCGACTATTTCAAGCAGGTTAATGATACATACGGGCATCAGGTCGGAGACGAAATCCTGATCCAGGTAAGCAAAATTATCCGTTCCTGCATCCGGGACACGGACATAGCAGCCCGGTGGGGAGGCGAGGAGCTGGCCATCTACTTGCCGCAGGTGATGACGGAGCAGTCCCTCAAGATTGCGGAACGCATCCGCTTCCGCGTGGAGAAGGATACCCGCCCTTCCGTGACGGTTTCCTGCGGGGTATCCGAGTGGCACTGGAAGGATGACAAAATCAGCGTGGAGAGCCTGTTCTACCGGTCGGATATGGCGCTGTACAAGGCCAAGCATGTGGGGCGCAACCGGATTATGATCGGGTAAAATCACGGAGTAAGAAGAAGACAGAAACCACCTTAGGGTGGTTTTTTTGCTTGATTAGGACGGGTAAACAAACCCGGTTTTGGATAAACTAACTTAACTGTTGAGCGGATAGCACCAGATCATTGGACCGGAGGGAGGACTGTTCATGGGCGGTATGAAGCCGGCAATCGCGGCAGCGGTCATCGGAGTGGGCATGTGGCTTGCCGGAGGCTGCAGCGGCGGGGAAGGGCCGCAGATGGCCGGGGATTCGGACAGGGGGGAGAGTCTTCTGGTCAGAGCCTTGTCCGAGCTGGACAAAGGGAGGCTCGCCGTGAAAGCGTCCGGGGCGGAAATTGTCACCGACGGCATCGTCTTGCCGGCGGTACAGCCGGAGCTGCTGGCTTCCACTTGGGGCGGCTGGTCTGCAGACTACCGGGAAGCGGTCAGGCTGGTGCAGCTGATGGACCGCTCCGTTGAGATCCAGCGGCCCACGGCCCAACTGCAGGCAACAACTCTGGTGGTATCCTTGGAGCAGGAAAGCTGGAGCCGTACCGTGAAGGAAGCGATGGAGACTCGGCTGTCCGGTTTGCGCCAGGCTGTGGAGCTGCTGGCGGACCAACAGGCCCGTGCCGCCGCAGAAAAGGAGCTTGGAGCCTTAGAGGAGGCGGCCAAAGCCATGACAGCGGAAGGCAGCTGCACTATCCGTCTGAACCTGACTACGGGGAAGCCGGAGCGCCTTATTATGGAGAGCCGGATGGTTTATGGAGAATCCGGCGGGACCCGTGGAGAAACAGTTCGAACAATATACGATTTTTAAGGCGTTTACATCATGTGCAAACATGGTACAATAGGGGAGGGAATTGGACAGGGGGTTAATTTTTTGGTTAAAAGCTGGCAAAAGGCGGGGCGGATTCTCCTCCCGGTCTGTTTAATTGCGGCGGCGGTGTCATTTATTCTGTTTACCGATACCGGCAAGCATCTTACCCGTATGAATGTGCAGGAGCTTTCGGACTATTTGCGTTCTTTCGGAGCCTTTTCCGTCATTCTGGGAATGGCCATTGTTTATGTTCAGGTTATGGTGCCGTTTATTCCGTTTGTCCTGGTAGCCGGAGCGAATGTGCTTGTGTTCGGGCTGGGCTGGGGAATTGCCATCAACTATCTGATGGCTGTACTCGGGGCCATTACTGCCTTTGCCTTCGCCCGTTCGGCAGGAAGAGCCAAGGCCGAGAAAACCCTGTCGCGTTACAATGCCGTCCGTGTGTTCAATAAGCGGATGGAGGAGAACGGCTTTTTTTACGTCCTGCTGGGCCGGTTGATTCCGGTTATCCCCTCTACTGCCGTAAGCCTGGGAGCAGGGGTGGTCAAGATCAAGGCGCGGGATTATATTCTGGCAACCGTTATCGGCAAGCTGCCTATTGTTCTCTTGGAATCCTTCATCGGCCATGACCTGCTCCACTTCAGCCAATACAAAGGCAGGCTCGCCATTTTATGCGCCGTCTTTGTGATGTTGCTGGCACTCGGCACAGTGTTCAAGAACAAGCTGACCGGCAAGCCGGTCAAATAACCGGCGCCGCTCTATCGCAGCTCCTGCGGAGGGCGGCCCGTCATGTGAAAGGAGACATTATGCGCGATCCCAGACTTCAAACCTTAGCGAAAAACCTGATTGAATATTCCCTCGATGTACAGCCGGGGGATAAGGTGCTTATCGATATGTTGGGCTCCGAGAAGGAAATTGTCCGGTGCCTGGTGGAAGAGGTCTACAAAAGGGGCGGTATGCCGTTTGTGGAGCTGCGTGATGCCGCTGTCCTCGCCAGCATCCTCAAAAGCTGCACCGAGGAGCAAATCCAAACCTGGGCCAAGCTGGACCTGGCCCGGATGAAGGAAATGCAGTGTTACATCAGCATCCGCGGCGGCGACAACCAAAGCGAGCTGTCTGACGTGCCCGAAGACAAGATGAAGCTGTACAGCCGGCTGTACAGCCATCCGGTACATATGGAGCAGCGCGTGGAGCATACCCGCTGGGCGATTCTTCGTTATCCCAATGCGGCTATGGCCCAGCTGGGGGGAACCAGCACCGAAGCCTTCGAGGACTTTTACTTCGATGTGTGCAACCTGGATTACGCCCGGATGGCCCAAGCCATGGATCCGCTCCAGGAGCTGATGAACAAAACCGACCGGGTGCGCATTACCGGCCCGGGCACAGACATTTCCTTCTCCATTAAGGACATCGGCTCGGTGAAGTGCTGCGGCCGGCGCAACATCCCGGACGGAGAGCTGTATACCGCTCCCGTACGCTACTCCGTGAATGGTGTGATCAGCTACAATACCCCCTCCATTAATGGCGGCGTAACCTATGAAAACATCCGTTTTGTCTTCAAGGACGGCAAAATTGTGGAGGCCACCGCCAACCACACGGACCGGATCAATGCCCTTCTCGATGCGGATGAAGGAGCCCGGTACATTGGAGAATTCAGCTTCGGCTTTAATCCGTATATCCAACATCCGATGAAGGATACTCTTTTCGATGAAAAGATAGACGGCAGCCTCCATTTTACCCCCGGACAGGCCTACAAAGCCGCGAATAACGGCAATGTGTCCAGTGTACACTGGGATCTGGTGCTGATCCAGCGGCCGGAATACGGCGGCGGGGAAATCTGGTTCGACGATGTGCTGATCCGCAAGGACGGACGCTTTGTTCTGCCGGAGCTGGAGGTTTTGAATCCCGAGAATCTCAAGTAGAGAAAGCTGAAAAGTTCAGCTTGCTTGTAACCCTTTTCACATGTATTATTAAGGTAAGTTTTTCTAGGGTTTACCCAAAAATAAAAAGTTGCTTAACTATGGAGGGATTACAATGCCTAATGCCAATAACGCTGCGATTGTAGAGATTTCCCAAACTGCCAACAAATTCCGGTCTTCCATCGTCCTTCAATACGATAACAAGTATATCGACGTGAAGAGTATCCTCGGATTGTTCACTACGCTTCTGGCAAGCGGTACATATAACCTGCATGTTCACGGTCCGGATGCCGATGACGCCAAGAAGGCCATGGTCGAAGTGTTCGCCAAGCACAACATGACCGTAAACGCGGTTAACGACTAATTTCTTAGGAGCGGCCGCCAACGGCTGCAAGTGAAGCCTGCCTGTAGAGGGCAGGTTTTTTCCTATTATCCCGACTTCTGCAAAGGCCTTAGGGTGTGTTTGAAACTCCGAGGGGAGCAAATTTTAGCGAGTTTTCGTTCCAGGAAAGGCACTTGCCCGCGGGCGTACCGGGGGTACGTCAGGGGGAAGTAACGAAGTCAGGGGCGAAAAGGCGTTAAAAGGTGCCCTCAAGCGAGTTTTCAGACACGCCCTAGGGGCGGCTTACTTGTTTATTCTTTCATTTTCGAATAATATAGAGCATAAGAGATGTTTTTTTGGAGGCAGGGGGAGTTCTAGAATGCAGCAGCCGGAAATCATGCGGGATCTCAAGCAGAAGTCTCTCAACCTTTTGCAGGAAGATGCGGAGCGCATTGAGAAGCTGATTGAAATACAGATGGAGAATTTGACCACCCGGAAGTGTCCCCTCTATGAAGAGGTGCTCGACACCCAGATGTACGGGCTTTCCCGTCAGGTGGATTTTGCCATACGTGCAGGACTGGTGGTTGAAGAGGACGGCAAGCAGATCATGAGCAGGCTTGAACGGAATCTGGCCATTCTGTTTGAAGCACAAAGCCCGAAGGAGTAACCGGTTGGTTGCTTCCTCGGGCTTTTTTTTGCGGGTGTTTATGGTGAACGGACCGCTTCCGGCCGTGAATTACATCAGGAGGAAGAAGGCAAAGCCCAAAATCACGTATACGGTCAGCAGCAGGACACCCTCATACCAGTTGGTAGAGCCGTCCCGGGAGATGGAGGAGGCGATAAATACAGCCACTCCGATGGCTACCAGCTCATGGATGGTGAACACAATGTCCATCGTTTGCCCCATCAAGGCGCTGATGATCACAAGGACAGGAGCGACAAACAGGGCGATCTGCAGACTGCTGCCTACGGCGATTTCCACAGCCGCGCCGATTTTGTTCTTTAGGGCCAGCATAATGGCGGCGGAGTGCTCGGCAGCATTGCCCACAATGGCGATGACGAAGGCGCCGACGAACAGCTCAGATAAGCCGAACCGGTGGGAGAAGTCCTCCAGCGTCCCCACCATCCATTCACTGACCAGCGCCACCATAACGGTTGCCAGGACCAAAAACAGAATAGAGAGCTTTTTGCTCCAGGTAGCTTCCCCGTGTTCTACCACCTCGTCGGCCAATTCATTCTTATGGGTAACCATGGAAAACAGCAGCCAAAGAAAATAAGCGGCCACCAGCAGAATGGACACCGTCAGGCTTAGAGTGGTCAGATGCTCATGATTCATCCGGGAGGCGAACATGGCCGGGATAAACAGGGCGATGACCGACAGCAGCATCAGGGACGAGCTGTGGGAAGCCATCCGGATGTTGTAGGTCTGGTTCTTGAACTTAAGGCCTCCCAACAGCACACTCAACCCCAATACCAGAAGCAGGTTGCCGATAATGGAGCCGGTAATACTGGCCTTGACGGTATCGAATAGAGCGGGTTTGCCGTTGACGGCATCCTTGATGAGGATGATGGCGATAATCAGTTCGGCGGCATTGCCGAAGGTTGCGTTCAGGAACCCGCCCAGCCGGTCACCGGCGTAATGGGCAACACTTTCCGTAGCCCTGCCCAGGAACCCGGCCACAAAAATAATCGCAACGCCGGCCAGAGCAAACTGCAGAATCGACGATAATCCCAGATAGTGGGCGCTCCCGCTGGCAATAAAGGTCAAGCCCAAGGCGAGATAAAACCAATTTTTCTTCAACAGCAACATGCAGTATGCGCCACCTTTTCCGTATGAATAAAATGCGTATTCTGCCCGCTTTTCTAAGCGGGAATAAGAATCCTAATCGATTATATACAGGATTGGCTTTTTCTGACAAGGCGAAATTACGGGAGGAAAGGAGGCCGGCCTGTCTGTCTCGTTGACGTTGGGCGGCTTCCGTTATTATAATGAAGGGGAAACGATTGCAGCAAAGGAGTGGAAGCCATGTCCGACATGATTGAAACGGGATTGATCCGCATATCCGATGATGTGGTGGCAACCATTGCAGGCTTGGCGACCTTGGAAACGCCGGGTATCACGGCCATGTCCGGAGGAATCTCCGAAGGGTTCGCCAAACGGTTGAGCGGCAAAAATGTGCAAAAGGGGATTACCGTGGAAGTAGGCCAGGTAGAGGCTATTGTCCATCTGCGCGTAATCGTCCAGTACGGCTCGAAAATTCAGGAAGTATGCCGGGAGCTGCAGTACAATGTCCGGGAAGCCATTGAGAATATGACAGGCCTGCGGGTTGTGGAGGTCAATGTCAAGGTGGAGGGTGTGTCCTTCCGTGAAGAAGAGACGGAGGAGCCTCAGAAGCTGCTAAAATAAGTGCTCCGGATATGAAGAAGGAGAGGCTCCCTTGGGAGCCTCTCCTTCTTTTTTCGGGGGTTTCCCCAACAGTATCCGGATTCGCTTCTGCGCATCACGTCACTTTGGGGGGATTGTTCTACCGGGATACCGCTTGTTTCCGCCGGTTATTATGCGCCGCGGTGCCGCGGCTGTGGGCCTCCTCGGCCTCCCGGTTGTAATCCCGCGATATCCCCAGAAGAATGCCGAGACTGGCCAGGGTGACCAGCACCGAGGTACCCCCGTAGCTGATCAGCGGCAGTGTTACACCTGTCAGGGGAATGGAATTGGTTACGCCGCCCAGATTGATCAAGGCTTGAATGGCAATGGTGCCGATAATACCGATCCCCGTCAGGCTGGCGAAGGTATCCGTAGCCCGCAGCGCCACGATGATGCCCCGCCAGATAAACAAGAGATAAACCAGCAGGAACAGGGAGCTGCCGAGAAACCCCAATTCCTCGCCGATAATCGAGAAGATAAAGTCATTGTGGGGTGCAGGCAAAAAGTGAAGCTTTTGGATGCTTTGGCCGAAGCCTGCTCCCGTCCAGCCGCCATGGCCAAAGGCGTACAGCGATTGAATCACATGAAAGCCCGAGCCGGTTTCATCCGCCCAAGGGTCCAGGAAGGTGGTGATTCTCTCCATCCGGTAGCCGAATTCGGAGTTGGCCAGGAACATAATGACCAGGACCACGGAAACGAAGGCTCCTCCCACGACCCCCAGGAAAGCCAGCTGCTTCAGATTGGCTCCCCCGACAATGATGACCAACAGCGCCCCCATGGAGAGGATCACGGCAGAGCCGAAGTCCGGCTGCAGCATAATCAGGAACGCTACCGTACCTACGATGAACAGGGCGGGAAGCAGCCCTTTTTTGAAATCGCGGAACTTCTCTTCTTTCTTGGCGATCAAAGCAGCCAGGTACATCACAACCGCAATCTTAGCGAATTCCGAGGGCTGCAGCTGAAGAGGTCCGATGGGAAACCAGCTGCGCGCGCCTTTTACTTCTTTGCCGATAAACGGGACCAGGACAAGAGAAATCATGACGATCATAAAAAAGAGGGGAGTCAGCTTCTTCAGCTTGGTATAATGGATATTCATGCAAAAAATCATGCCGATAATGCCCAGCACGATGCCGAGAATCTGTTTCTTGGTAAAAAACAGGGCATCCCCGTTGTAATAGGCTGCCGACATGGAGCTGGCGCTGAACACCATAATGAGTCCGAATGCAACCAGGGCGAAAGTCAGTATCAGCAGCAAAAAATCGGGAGTTCCCCTGCGGGTTGTATTCATGGCGTTGCATCACGCCCCCTACCTATGTATTCGAATCTCAGAACCTTAAGAATCCGGCTCCCAATGGGAGTGCGATTCATGTTATCATGATAGTATGTTTCCGGCACTTCCGCAAGGTGATGAAGCAAGAGAAAGAAGCGTCATGAAATAGATAGATTCAGATCAAATAGTCGGAGGAGCTTTGTCATGGGAGGACCAATAACACTTGAAGCACTGTTTCCGGATATGGTGGCCTGGCGCAGACATCTGCACCGGAATCCCGAGTTATCTTATCAGGAAGAAAGGACATCTGCTTTTGTAGCGGACCATCTGGAGGCGTTGGGGCTTCATGTGAAGCGGCATGTGGGCGGCTACGGTGTGGTCGCAGAGCTGAAGGGTGGCGGAAGCGGGCCTGTGATTGCCCTGCGGGCGGATATGGATGCTTTGCCCATCCAGGACGAAAAAAGCTGCGATTATGCCTCCACAGTGCCCGGAGTGATGCATGCCTGTGGCCATGACGGCCATGTAGCTGCGCTGCTGGGAACTGCCAAGTTTCTGGCCTCACGCAGAGGGGAGCTGAACGGAACGGTCCGTTTTATTTTCCAGCCTGCGGAGGAGCTGAGTCCCGGCGGTGCGCAGCCCATGATTGCCGAGGGTGTGCTGGACGGAGTGGACGAAATATACGGCGCACATTTGTGGACGCCTTTTCCCGCGGGGGAGATTATGACCCGCCGCGGCGCCATTATGGCGGCTGCAGATGAATTCCTGCTGGAGATTATCGGCAAGGGCGGACATGGCGGCCTGCCTCACGAAACCATTGACAGTCTTCTGGTGGGATCCCATCTGGTGGTGAACCTGCAGTCCATCGTCAGCCGCAATCTCAATCCCGTGGAGCCCAGTGTTATCTCGGTAGGTTCCTTCCATGCGGGTACGGGCTTTAATGTTATTGCCGAAAAAGCCCTATTAAACGGCACCGTCCGGACCTTCGATCACGGGCTCCGGATGTTGGCCCAGGAGCGTGTGGCCCGGGTTACGGCGGATACCTGCTCCATGTTCGGAGCCGACTATAAGCTGGATTATAAGCTGGGATATCCTCCGGTTATGAACCATAAAGCAGAGACAGAATGGGTGATGGAGACCGCGGCGGAGCTGTTTGGAGCGGGTCAGGTGAAGGAATGCCCCCTGATTATGGCGGGAGAGGACTTCTCCTTTTACCTGGAAAAGGTTCCGGGCTGCTTCTTCTTCGTTGGCGCCGGCAGCAAGGAGGCGGGCATTAGCGCCCCGCACCACCATCCCCGCTTCGACATTGACGAAACGGCCATTCTGCAGACTGCCAGACTGTTCTCAGCCCTTGTGCTGCGCAGGCTGACTGGGACATTTTAAATCGGGTAAAGGCCTGTCTCCGTGGGAACTCTAGAGCTGCACCATCTATAGGACCCTAAGGAGGCAGGAGACCCATGAACAAAACAGTAAAGGATATTATGACTACGGACTGCGCCACCGTTACGCTGAAGGACAATGTGTATGAGGTGGCTGTGGCCATGTCCAAGCAGGATGTGGGCTTTATCCCCGTGGTCGAAGGCAAGCAGCTGATCGGCTGTATTACCGACCGCGACCTGGTAGTCCGCGGTTACGCACAGAAGAATGAAGGCTCGGCCAAGGTGGAGAAGGTGATGAGCCGTGACATCACTACCGTAACGCCGGACACCTCCGTGGATGAGGCCGCTCAAATTATGGCCGATAAACAGATCCGCCGTCTGCCCGTGGTGGAAAACGGCAACCTGGTAGGTGTGGTCTCCATCGGCGACCTGGCAGTCCGCAGGAATTTCGAGAATGAAGCCGGAGACGCCCTGAGCAAAATTTCCGAGAAGGAATTTGCCGGCGCGGTGCACTAGCAGCTGCAGCTCCCTCCGTAAGCCCTGTCCCCTTAGGGGGATGGGGCTTTTTTCGCGTGGGCATACTAGGGAATAATTTAGATTCCCGAAGAGAGGAAACGCATATATGGAATGGAAAACCGGGGAACCGCCTCTTTGGCTGCAAAAAGATCTCTCCTTATGGCTGGAAGCCGAACACCCGGAGGCTGCGGAGGCTGCCGCCATGCTGTCGGGATTCGCCGAGCTGGTCAAAACACCTGGCAGCATGCACCAGTACCGGATGACACCCTTTACCTTGTGGAATGCCGCCGCATCGGGCCTAAACGCTGACCGGATTTGCCGCTTCCTGCATGGGGCAAGCCGCTTCGGTTTGCCGCAGACGGTGCAGAACCAAATCCGCACCCTGATGGGCCGCTTTGGCATGTTCCGGCTGACCCAAGTGGAAAACGGCCTTCTGCTGACGGCCGAATCCGGTGACGCACTTGGTTTGCTGGAGCAGCTGCCGGGGGTAAGCCGGTTTTTCGGCAGGCAGATGGACGGGCGGAGCGTGGAGGTCGGGACAGCCTGCCGGGGGCTGCTGAAGCAGGAGATGGCCCGGGCCGGTTACCCGGTGGTGGATGAGGCAGGTTTTCTGCCTGGGGAAGCGCTGGCTGTCCGGTTTAAGGATAAGCTGCAAAGCGGAGCCCCCTTCAGCCTGCGCAGCTACCAGCAGGAGGCGGTAGCGGCCTTCACCCGACCGGATTATGGGGGCGGCAGCGGCGTGGTGGTCATGCCCTGCGGGGCGGGCAAAACCGTGGTTGGTCTGGCCGTAATGGCTCATTATGCCTGTGAAACCTTGATTCTCACGGTCAGCGGCACCTCCGTCAGCCAGTGGAAGCGGGAGCTGCTGCAGAAAACCTCTCTCTCGGAGGAGTATATCGGTGAGTACAGCGGTGAGCACAAGGAGGTCCGTCCGGTGACCATTGCCACCTATCATATCCTGACCCACGGGGCAGGGAGGAAGGAAACTGCCCATCTGGACCTGTTCCGCAGCCGGAACTGGGGCCTGATTATTTATGATGAGGTGCACCTGCTTCCGGCGCCGGTATTCCGGATGACAGCGGAGCTGCAATCCGCCCGCAGGCTTGGTCTTACAGCCACCCTTATCCGGGAGGACGGGCTGGAGGCGGATGTGTTCGGGCTGGTGGGGCCCAAACGCTATGAAATCAGCTGGAAGCAGCTGGAGAAGGAAGGGTGGCTGGCCAAGGTGGAGTGTACGGAGGTAAGGGTCCCTTTTTCCGGGGAGGACCGTGAGAGCTACGACCAGGCGCTCCCCCGGGAGAAGATCCGGGTGGCGGCGGAGAATGCCCGTAAGCTGGACATTCTGCGGCGGGTTCTGGAGGACTGCCGGGGCGACCGTGTGCTGATTATCGGACAGTACCTGGACCAGCTGCGGAGGGTTTCCGAAGCCACGGGAACCCCGCTGATCTGCGGTGAAACCCGGCATGAGGAGCGGGAGCGGCTGTTTCAGGCTTTCCGGCAGGGGGAGGTGCAGACGCTGGTGGTTTCCCGGGTGGCCAATTTTGCAGTGGATCTGCCGGATGCTTCCGTGGCGGTGCAGATCTCCGGCAGCTTTGGCTCGCGGCAGGAGGAGGCACAGCGCATGGGCAGGATTCTGCGGCCTAAATCCGGAGCGAATGCCGCCCGCTTTTATACGCTGGTGACGGAGGACAGCCGGGAGCAGGATTTCGCTGTCAACCGCCAGCTGTTTCTGCTGGAGCAGGGGTACCGGTATGAGGTGAAAAGCGCGGCTGAGCTGGCAGAGGTCACGGACGGGCGGGAGCCGTTATGAGCGATCATGATCCGGCCCTTGTGGGCATGAAGGAGGAGCTGGAAGCGGCATATGGCCGTCTCCGGCCTTGGGCGCAGGAGGTGCTCCGCCTTCTGGTGGCCCGTTTCGGCCCTTTGCCGGCTGAGCAGGAGGAGCTGGCCCGGCTGGCGCTGCAGGAGGGCCTGAGCGGCGCTCATGTCCGGGCCTCTTTGCGTCTTCTGCAAAGCTGCGGACTGGTTGAGGCTATGCCCAAAGCCTGGAGAGAGCATCAATACCGGGTGCCGGAGGAGCATGTGGCCTATTGGCAGGAGAAGCTGTTTCCCCGGCTGGAGCCGGAGACGGAGGAGCGGTGTTGGGGAGGGGAAGGGACCCGCAATGAACCGGGAGATGCGGTTAAGGATGTGCTGCAGGTGCTTCTGGTCGCCTCCCGGGGTGAGCTGAAGCTGCTGAAGTCGGGCGGGTTGTCCGGCCAGTCCGTACGCAGGCTGGAGCAGGCGCTTTTGGCCCGCCGGGAGGAGGTGGAGGCAAGCGGGCTTGCTGCAGCCGCCCCGCATCTGTATGGTCCGGCCGTAACGGTAGCGCTTCATATGGCTGCGGCCTCCGGTCTTCTTCAGGTGGACAACGGCTTGCTAAGGCCTGCGGAGGAGGCTGTCCAGGCTTGGCTCGGTAAGCCTTATGCAGTTCTCAATCAGGAGCTCTATGCCATCTGGAAGAAAGCGGTTGCCCCTGCTCTCAACGGTTGGGAATTTCATGCCCTGTATGCGTTGGAGATGGCGTTGCCTGGGCGCTGGTATCCCTTGAATCATCTATTTGACTGGTTGCGGGTGTGTGGTATGATGGATTTAGACTGCATGGCACAGATGGGTTTCATTTCCACACGGCTGGTTCCGATGGGCGCGTGGGGATGGCTGTGTCTGGAGCAGCGGGACTCCGGCATGGCTTTTATGCTGCCGGCGCCTGTTGCCGCTTTGCAGGAGAAGGATAGCGAGCCCTGTTTTGCAGGGATAATCGTGCAGCCTGATCTGGAAATCATCGTCCCTCCGAACCCGCCCCCCAGATTATGGTGGGCGCTCCTCCAATGGGGCGAATGGACAGTCCGCGGGGAAATCTCCGTGTTCCGCCTGACTCCCCGGAGCATGGGTGCGGGACGGACTGCCGGAGGCTCTGTGGAGGCGCTGATTGGGCACATAAGGGACAACAGCAAGGTTGATATAGATGAAGGGGTTATCCATTTTATCCGCGAACAAGGCGGAGGCCGTTCTGGGGATAGGGCCGCTGGCCCGGGCATTCATGCTCAGGAGACACCGGGTCCGGTCCGTGCACTGGAGCCGCTGCTGGCCGGAGTGACAGCAGAAGATGGGGCTGTCCGGGAGCCGGGTGATGCTTATCCGGCAGCTCCGGAACCGGAGCCGCTGCCTGCGGAGGTTCCTGCCGCCTGGTGGGCCATGGGCAGGCGCGGGCATCCGTCCACGGAGAAGGAGATGGTCCGCCGGGCTATCGCCATGAAGACGGCCATACGCTTCGAAACTGACGGCCGGGGCGAAGTGATGGTGGTGCCGCTGCGGATTTTGGAAGAAGCGGAGGATTGGGAGCTGTACGGGATGCAGGGGAGGCTGGAGGTTCGGCTGAAGCCCCGTGAATGGACAGGTCTCCGGCTGGTATGGCCGGGGATACATGAATAGATGAAAGGCGTGAGGCTGCCGTGAGCATAATGGAGAAACAAGCATTGGATATGTCGGCCCTGCTGCTTCGCGCATACGAATTGGGCGATCTGATTCTCGCCTCGCAGGAGGCGGCGCGGTATCTGGCCGAAAAGGAAAGGCTGTCGGGTGATCCGGCGGCTCAGGAATTGATTGTGATGCTGGGGAAGAAGAGGGAGCTTTTCGAGGAATGCCAGCGGTTCGGGCATTTCCACCCGGAGTATCATAAAGCGATGGACGCGGTCAAGGAGGTCCAGGACCGGCTTGATGCGCTGCCTAGTGTGCAGGGCTTCAAGGAAGCGGAGAAATCGCTGGATGATCTGCTGTATGAGGTATCTGCACTGATTGCCGGAGCCGTATCGGACACGGTGAAGGTGCCCTCTAACGACCCGCTGCCCAAACAGGGCGGCTGCAGCTCCGGGGGGAGCTGCAGCGGTCGCTGCGGGTAAAATCTGGGAAAAAGCCGTGCTTCCCCTGGAGAACGTTACCCTTCCTGCCGGAGACGGAAAACAGGGAGGATTTCTCCTACCTCGGTGCCTTTCCAGTTACGGAGAACAGGTTTATGGAAGCCGGACAGGGCATCGCTTTCTGGTCCGGTCAGCCAGCCTAACTGAACAAGCGCTTCTGTGACGGCGGGGTAGATAGCCCGCTGGGCTCCGTCCTCAATCTTGAGGGCCAGTCCCAGACCAAGCTCCGGGGTTGTCACGGCGAAGACGCCTTCGGCGCCCATCTTGCCGATGAGACGGCCTTGAGTCACTTCGATCAGGCGGGTATCATAACGTCCGGTTCCTGCCAATTGGCCGGGGTAGGCAGCGATAGCCGAGATGATCCGATTGGCGGCTGCGGACAAGCGGCCAGGCTGCTGCTCGGGGCTCCGGCTGAGCTCCCCGAGCCGGGCGTAAGCTGCCGCCAGCCGGGCCAGCGGCAGGCCGAAGACGGGCACACCGCAGCCGTCGGTGCCCAGCACAATCCGGGCGGCCGGGTAGCCGGACAGCAGGCTGACGGTCTCCAGCATCCGCTGCTGGACCGGATGCGCCGGATCCATATAGGTGCCGGTATCGGCGCCGAGATGGAGAGCCAGCGCCAGCATGCCGGCATGTTTGCCGGAGCAGTTGTTGTGCAGCTCCGAGGGTTCAATCCCCGCTTGGGACAAACAGGCGGCGCTGGGCGCATGGTAAGGCGCGTGGGGGCCGCAAAGCAGGCAGTGCTGGTCCAATCCCAGCTTATCCAGCATGGATGAAACCGTTGCGGTATGGAACTCCTCCCCGTTGTGGGAGGCGGCGAGAATGGCGATTTCCGCATCCGTAAAGCCATACGCGGCGGCGGCTCCCGATTCCAGAACCGGCAGCGCCTGAATGGGCTTCATGGACGAACGGGCAAACGTGAAGACTTCCGGATTCCCGGCGGCGGCAAGAATCCGCCCGGCGGAGTCAGTAACGGCAATATGGCCCCTGTGGAGGCATTCCACAAGCGACCCCCGGGTAACATGAAGCAGGATTTCTGAGTTGTGCATCGTAAACATCTCCGAATTCGTGATAAAGTAGCATACTCGCGCGAGAAGCGCATTGGCGACCAGAAAAGAGGGAGAGCAATGATTACAGAAAGAACCGGACTGATTATTTGGGTAAATGACATTAAACCGGCCAAGAACCTGGAACGCTTCGGCAGTATCCATTATATCTCCAAAAAGATGTCTTATGTAGTCTTGTATATTTATTCCGATAAGCTGGAGGAAACCTTGAAGGGTTTGCAGCGCCTTCCGTACGTGAAAAAGGTGGAGCGTTCCTTCCGCAATGAGATCAAAACGGAATACAGCCGCAATAACCAGGAGGGGCTGGAAAAAAGCCTGAATCCCCAGGAAATCAGCGAGTCTTAGGTTTTTCGTCAGCGGGGGTTCATGGCAGTACAGCACACCAAAAAGACACTGCCCCCGCGGCAGTGTCTTTTTGAATCGGATTCATATAACGCAGGTAATGGATCAGCTCAGCGAGACCTGAACCAGACTCCGCAGGTACTGGTCGCCTCCGGGAACCTGGATCAAATCCCGGGAGTAACCCTTCAGCGGCCCTACATAATCCAGTTCGCCCTCAACGAAAACCGTTACGTTGCACTTGTTGACTACCGCATACTCCAATTCCGTATCCTTTTGCAAATATCCGCTTACTGTCATGATGAAAATCCTCCTTGTGTGGTTTTGTTATACAGACACTTCGAAATGGCGGGGTGTAACGGCGTTCACAAAACCTTCAATATTTAACCGGGTAACGGACATACAAAAAGACGGATATCCGTATATCCGACTTGGAGACCATAGTGTTTTTGCAATAAAGCGAAAATAATGATTGCGTTTTTGTGCAGGAATGTGATAAATATAGGAAAAGAAGGATATTGGCTTCTCATTTTTTTACCAGATTTAAGGGTATTGTTTATATAATTGAATAGAATTTAAGTTATATCCGGAATTATTTAACTTGGAATTCAACGTTGCATCAGGTATCATAAATGATATAGCCTTGCCCATCCGGGTCTAAAGTCCTTCCATGGTTATAGAGGAGTGAAGAGCATGAGAGATAAG
This sequence comes from Bacillota bacterium, assembly GCA_023393235.1. GTDB lineage: Bacteria > Bacillota > Bacilli > Paenibacillales > NBRC-103111 > Paenibacillus_AR. Next base: position 25,489 of record JAEWMH010000180.1, read on the forward strand.
CAAATGGATAGATGGAGCACTTATGAGCCCTTTTTCGTTGTCCTGGGAGAAAAGAAAATTGCCGATATAGTGATTACTCATCATGCCCGCTCCCGTTGGTTGGACCGGGTGGAGAGCCAGAAGGCAGGATACGAGGATATTTCTTCCTTTTTGTGGGATAGGCTCAAAAACGGCCATATCCGCAATTATTATCGTCATGAGCAGGATGTGTATCTGATTGATGAGGATCTGGTGATGGTAGCCGAGTTTGTTCCCCTTGAGAATGAAACGGATCTCACCGGAGGACCGGTCTTCAAGATGATTGTGGTCACCTTTCTTGGACGTATGTCGGAAACCATGGAGCTGCGCGATCTGAAAACCTACTACTCGTGGCTGCGCCATTCCCGGCGGATGACGCTGGTTAAGAACAGCCGCAAGCGCAAGTAGTTAAAGTGTCCCGCAGGGTGAAGACGCAGACGGAGTTATGTATTAGCATTCCCCAAAAGAACTCATTAGAGACTTCTTTTTGCGGGGATGCTTTTTATTTATATGTGGGAAACGGCGGCACAGAAGCTTTTTACGCAACTTTGTTATAGAATGGGAAGGAAGGGACGGTGGGCGCGAATGGCGTTAAATTTCCATCAGCTGCATATCTTCTATACGGTGTCCGAGAAAGGCAGCTTCTCCGGTGCAGCCCAGGCGCTGCATATGACCCAACCCGCGGTGACCATGCAGATTCAATCGCTGGAGGATTATTTCGGGGCCAAGCTGTTTTTGCGCACCACCAAAAAAATCGAGCTCACCGAAGCGGGACGGGCGCTCCTTCCTTTTGCCAAACGGAGCATTGAGCTTATGCGGGAAACGGAAACCGGGATGTCCCGGTTTACGCATATGCTGGAGGGGCGGCTTCAGCTGGGGGCGAGTTTGACCATCGGTGAATATATCCTCCCCCGGCTGTTGGGTCCCTTCGGGCAGGAGTTTCCCCATATTTCCGTCAGTCTCAAGGTGATGAACACCGCCCAGATTCTGGAGGAAATTATGCAGCATCAGCTGACCTTCGGGCTGGTGGAGGCGCCTATTGAGCATCCGGATGTGCTCATGGACCCCGTATTAAGCGACGAGCTTCTGCTGGTGCTGCCTGCCGGACACGAGCTGGCACAGAAGGAAACGATTACACTGGAGGATGCGCTGCGGTATCCTTTTGTGGTCCGGGAGAAGGGGTCGGGCACCCGGCGGGTGATGGAGGAGGAGCTTCTCAGGCGGGGGTTGGATCTGTCGGAGATGAAAATCCTCATGGAGCTGGGCAGCACCGGCGCCGTCAAATCGGCGGTGGAGGCCAATCTGGGCCTGTCCATCCTCTCCCAATCCTCTATCAAGCATGAGCGGGCCCTGGGTGTTCTGGAGGCCCGAAGCATAGAGGGCATCCGCTTTGTGCGGAGCTTTTATTCCATACATCTGAAATCCGCGCTGCTGCCCATTTCGGCGGTTACCTTCCTCACCTTTATGAAGGAACGGGATTTGAAGCAGTGGCTGTAGTGTTGAAAATATAACTATACGATTTTTGCGGAAAGGACTGCTGCAGGTATGAGCGAAATTATGGAAGGGTACGCTGATTTACATACGCACACCCGCGCCTCCGACGGAACGGGAACCCCTTCGGAGAATGTGAGGCTGGCCGCGGCGGCCGGTTTAAGCACCGTTGCCATTACGGACCACGATACGGTAGCCGGCCTGGAGGAAGCGTTAGAGGCCGGCAGGGCGGCGGGGATTACCGTGGTGCCGGGAGTGGAGATCAGCTCCTCGGAGAACGGAAGAGATATCCATGTGCTGGGTTATTTTATGGATGTGGCTGATCCACTTTTTCTAAGCAGGCTGGAGGAATTGCGGAATGTGCGGGAGGGACGCAATGAGCGGATGCTGGAGCGTCTCCGGGAGCTGGGTTATGCCATTACGCTGGAGGAAGTGCTGGAGCGCAGGGGACAGGTGGAGCACAAGGACACCACCGTGGGACGCCCGCATATCGCTCAGGTGCTGGTGGACAAGGGTTATGCCGAGTCCCAGCAGGATGCCTTCAACCGGCTGATCGGTGAAGGCGGTGCTGCCTTTATCAGCCCCAAGCGCATTTCTCCGGAGACGGCTATCGCCTGGATTCATGAAGCGGGCGGTGCTGCCGTTTTGGCCCATCCTGGGCTGTACGGCAACGATACGCTGGTGGAGCGGCTGGCAGGCTTTGGCCTGGACGGCATTGAAGCCGACCATTCCGACCATTCCCCGGAAGAGGTGGAGAAGTACCGGGAGATGGCCTGGCGTCATGGGCTGGTTGCAACGGCTGGCTCCGACTATCACGGGGAAAGAGGCGGCGAGGTGTTTCACGGTCCGTTAGGCGGAAGACGCGTAGGGGCCGCGGTTGTGCCGCTTTTGCGGGAACGGGCGGAAGCTCGTACCCGTTGAGTAAGTGAAGGAGGATGTGACACATGCGGATCAAAAAGGCGATTATTCCCGCTGCGGGACTGGGCACCCGGTTTCTTCCGGCAACCAAAGCCCAGCCCAAGGAGATGCTGCCCATTGTGGACAAGCCCTCCATCCAATATATCGTGGAAGAGGCCATTGCCTCCGGCATTGAGGACATTATTATTGTCACAGGCCGCAATAAGCGGGCCATTGAGGACCACTTCGACAAATCGGTGGAGCTGGAGATGATGCTCTCCAAAACAGGCAAGGACGATCTTCTCCATGTGGTGCAGACCGTATCCAATTTGGCTGATGTCCATTATATCCGCCAGAAGGAGCCGCTGGGTTTGGGGCATGCTGTGCTGTGCGCAAGGAAATTCATCGGGAATGAGCCCTTTGCCCTCCTGCTGGGGGATGACATTATTGCCTCGGAGCCGCCCTGCTTGAAGGGGATGCTGGATCTGTACGAGCAGGTCGGGACATCTGTCATAGCGGTTCAGGAGGTGCCTTGGAGCGAGGTGGACAAGTACGGCATCATCTCGCCTGCTGACCCAAGCGGTGGAGTAGAAATGATCCGCGACCTGGTGGAAAAACCGGAGCGGGAGCTGGCCCCATCCAATCTGGCCGTTATCGGCCGGTATGTGATCGAGCCGGAGATCTTCACCATTCTCGAGCATCAGGAGCCGGGCAGAGGCGGAGAGATCCAGCTGACCGACGCCCTCCGGGTATTGAATGCGGATAAGCCTATGGCCATTTTCCGCCAAACCGGGGACCGGTATGATACCGGAGACAAGCTGGGCTATATCCAGGCCACCATCGAATTCGCCCTTAAGCGGGAAGAGCTTGCCCCTGCGCTGCGCAGCTATCTGCAAGAGCTGGTGCGGCGGATGGACTAGGCCGTGTTTGCAAACACACCCGAGGAGTCTGTCCCCTCAGAAAAACACCCCCTCCACACTTCCGCCGGAGTTCCGGTGAAGGAGAAGGGGGTGTTTTCGCGCGGGAAGACCGGGTCCGGCAATTATCCCAAACCTGGGGCAGGTTCGCTGTTGACCTGGAGGAGATAGCCGTAGTGCTCGCGGACAAAGGCCAACACCCGCTCGGAAATGATACGGTGACCGTCCTTATTGGGATGAATCCCGTCCATACAGATGAACCGGGTAAAGTCGGGATGCTCCAAAAAAGCGCCGCGGATGTCAATATATTTGGTTTTGGTAGCTTCCGCCACCTTCACAATGGTAGAATTATAGCGTTCCTGCCACCAATAGATTTTGGTGACGCTGCCCAGCCACTGGAGAATGTTCCGTTCCGCCTCCGGATTGCTGCGGCTGACCCACTTGAAGTATTGGTCCGCATTCAGCGGGGGCAGATTCATCAGAACGGGAACCACGTCCTTGCTGCGCAGGAACTCGATGGTTTCGGTCAGCATCTTTTCGAATACATTAAAGTCTGTTTTGGGGGTATGGTCCCCGCCTGGGTTCTCGGCGATTTCGTTCCAGTTGAAGTCACAATCATTCCCGCCGTATTCGATGAGCACCACGTCCGGCTTTTCATTAACCACATCCCGCTTCAGGTGGCCAATTCCCTTCAAGAGGGTATTGCCGAACCGCGCAGTATTGTGAATGACCCCCTTCAGCTTGTCCTGCAGCAGGGCCACATAGTTCTCTTCCAATACCACATATTTGTTGCGGACCTCGTCAAGCACCACACCCTTGGAGATGGAATCTCCGGAAACCATATACTTGGCGATTTTGCCCGAAAGCGGATTGTTCATGCTCTTCACCTCTGTTTTTTTCCTGTTTTCTAATTTCTACTGTAGCATAGTCCGACCCTCAAGTAAAAGCCTTCTGTCTAGGAAAGCGGGTTGACGACAAGACCTCCAGAGACTGATCAAAAAGGGTGAACCGGTTTTGCGCACGAAACAAAGAGGCCGTTTTTATATAAAATTATTGGTATTCTGCTTTATTCTGGCATCCCTTCCCGTTTTGCTCCTGGGTATTATTTCATACGGCAAATCCGCCCAGGTGGTGCGGATGAAGGTGAGCGAGCAGAAGGCCTTAAGCCTCCGCCAGACCCAGCTGGGTGTAGAGGAGACGCTGAAGGTGGCGGACCAGGCCATGAGCCATTTTTTCAGCTCCCGGCTGATGGTGTCCGTTCTGACGGAGCCGCTGCGCCCCGACCAGTTCCAGCTGTACAACCAGGTCCGCACGGAGCTGACCAATATGCAGCGGCTGGATACGGGGATCGAGGAGGTGCGGGTGTGGAGTGTGGCCGGCAACTGGATGATCACCAACGAAGGGCTCTCCCGGCTGGATGCCTGGACACAGGGCCACCCGGAGGTCCGAATTCCTGAGCTGGCGGAGGTGACGGTGCACCGTTCCTCCGGGAGCACTGCTGACGTCGGAGAGGCCGGCTGCGGCAGCTATCTTCTGCTGCAAAAAGGCCTGCCGCTGACGGCCTATTCCAGCCTTGGTATGGCAACAGTGAAAATTCCCGCATGCCGTCTGAATGAGGTGTTTACGGCGGAGGAGCAGAAGGAGCCGCTGTACCTGTTTGATGACCGGGGGGAGCTGATCCTGCAAAGCGGCAATACCAACGCCCAGCTGAATGCAGCCGTTGGGCAGACAGCCGGCAAGCTGGCTGTTGCCGACGGGAAGCCCTTTGTGCTGAAGGCGGGAAACGAAAGGTATGCGGTGAATTATCTGGTTTCGGAATATAACGGCTGGACATATGTATCCGCCGTGTCCCTGAATGAGCTCAACCGCAATTCCCGGGAGATCGGCTGGTTTACCTTGTATATCTGCCTGGGTCTATTGATGCTGTTTATCCTGCTGGCCTACCTGGGCTCCAAAAAGCTCTACCGCCCCATCGGCAATATTGTGAAGCAGGTTATGGCGGGGCAGCCTCCGTCAGGAAGCGGAGCATCGGGGGATGAGCTGGCTTTCATCGGGGAGCAGGTGCATGTGTTATTTGACGCCAAAAAAAGTCTGGAGGAGCGTCTTTCCGGCCAAGGGGAGCTGTTGCGCAGCTTCTTCATGATCCGGCTGTTTCTCGGCGGACTGAAGGAGGAGGAGGTGACGAAGCGCCTCCTGGAGTACGGTCTGAATGCAGACCTGCGGTCCTTCTGTGTGGTGGCGGTGCAGACGGGCAATTTGCAGGAAACCCGTTTTACCGAGAAGGACCGGGATCTGCTGCTGTTTGCGGTGAACAACATTATCGGGGAATTGATTCCTGCCTGCCGGCGGCTGGAGCCAACCGTATTGGGCAAAACCCAGCTTACGGTGATTACGGCCTCCGGTGGAGAAAATCTGGAGGAAGAGGCGTACCGGATCGCCAAGCGGATTGTGGACACCCACACGGAGCTGCTTGAGCTTCCCGTGGCGGTCGGCATCAGTCTTGTCCACTCCGGAGCTTTCTTCATCTCGCAAGCTCATGACGAAGCGGTAGAGGCCCTGCAGCGCCGGGCGGCCTTCGGGAACCAGCCCGTGGTCCGGTTTGCCGACTTGGGTGAATCCCATGCCCTGCATGACCGTTATCCCCGTAAGCTGCAGGAGGAGCTGTTCCAGTCCATCAAGCTGCTGGAGCGGGAGCAGTCGGAGGCGCTGGCGCTTACGCTATTGGGACAGATCCGGGAGGCGTATCCCGTTTTGTATGACCGGCAGTTCCAGTATGTCCGTCTGCTGGTGAATCTGCTGGCCCTGGCCAACAGTATTGCACGCCAGGCGGTGCCGCCAGAGCAGCAGCAGCTGCTGATCGACCAGCTGTTTGCCTTGGATAAGGAGGAGGCGGCAGCGGTATGGTTTATGGACAAGGTAATCGGCCCCCTGCTGGACAATATGGAGGAGCAGTCCGAGGTCCGGCATATGGCCATAGCCAAGGAAATGGTGCGTATGGTCCATGAGGAATTCGATTCGGATTTAACCCTGGATACCTGTGCGGACCGGCTCCATTACCAGAGCGGCTATGCCGGGACCATTTTCCGCAATTGTATGGGAATGACCTTCGCCGCCTATTTGGCCCGCCACCGCCATCAGATCGCCCTGCAGTGGCTGAAGGAGACGGATATGCCCGTCAAGGACATCGCTGCCAGGCTGCAGTATAACAACCCGCAGAATTTTATCCGCTCCTTCCGCAAGCTGGAGGGTGTGAGCCCGGGCAAATACCGGGATAAGCAGGCTGACGGTTCAAACCCGGAAGCGGTCCACGGGGAGGAGGCAGAATAGATGAGGCTTTTGCATAAAGCGGTTCCCGCTCAAGTCCCGGAACATGCTTACGGTGCGGCTGATCGGGTGACAGAGGGATGGACGATACGGCTTAAAGGCCCCCGCTTGTTCCTGGTCCCCGTTATACTGTCCGCCGTGTGGCTGCTGGCGTCCTGTCAGGATAGCAGCAGCGGGCCGACTCCCACGGATAAGCCGGCGGAGGAAGCGGTAATCCGGATGATGCTGGTGCAGAATACCGGTGATCCTCCGCTTCCGGGCATTGTGCCGGAGCTGGAGAAGCAAACCGGCAAACGGCTGGGCCTCACCTGGGTACCCGAAAATCTGTATTCCGATCAAATGGTATCGGCTTTGGCCAACGGGATCCTGCCGGAGGTCCTGTCCGTCAAGGCGGTGGACCTCAAGCATCCGTCCGTAGTCAACGCTGTCCGGGCAGGCGGATTTTGGGAGATTGGCCCGTACCTGTCCCGTTTTCCGCTGCTTACCCGTTATCTGGACCCGGAGGTCCTTCATAACGGCTCGTATTTCGGGAGGGTTTACGGGCTGTATTGGGAACGCCCGGTCTCCCGGCAGGGCATCCAGTACCGCAAGGATTGGCTGGAGCGCCTGGGGCTTGCCGAGCCGCGGACGGTGGAGGAGCTGTACCGGGTGCTGCGGGCCTTTACCTTTGATGATCCGGACGGCAACGGCAAGCAGGATACCTACGGTTTGATGGACCGTAACGATCTGGTATACGGCGCCTTCCGCAATCTGGCGGTTTATCTTGGGGCTCCTAACGGCTGGGCGGTGCAGGAGGAGGGATTGGTCCCGGATTTTTATACCGAGGCTTACCGGGACGCCATGAAATTTATGAAGACGCTGTATCACGAAGGTATCCTGAACCCGGATTTTACTGTGACCAGCAAGTCCCAGCAGGAGGAGCGATTTGTCCGCGGGGAAGCGGGAATGATGATTACCAACATTTTGTCGTCGGGCACTCAGGATAAGATGTCCAAGCTGAATCCCAAGGCTGTTATCGGTATCCAAAACCGTATATCCGGGCCCCAAGGTGACCGGGTGTGGGGCGGTCCGGGCTTCGGCGGACTGTTCCTGCTTCCGAAGAGCAGTGTCAAGACGGAGAAGGAGCTGCTGGACATTCTTGACTTTTTCGAAAAAACGCTGGCGCCCGAGGTTCATAATTTGCTGTCCTTCGGCATCTTGAACAAACACTACACCCTGCTGGAGAACGGAAACGTAAAGATTTGGCCGGATACCAAAACCATGCGGGAGCGGGAAGTGGAGCCTTATACCACTGCCCTGCGGCTCACGCAGATCCCTTATCTCAGCCAGGACAAGCTCAGCGTGTCCCAGGAGCAAATCAACGCCATGACCGCAGACAACAAAACCATCTCGGTAGCGGACCCCACCACAGCGTTGGTTTCCCAGATGCAGGCGGAGCGGGGCAATGAGCTGGGGGAGATCATCACCAATGCCACCTATCTGTACATTCTAGGCCAACTGGATGACGCGGGCTTTGACCGGGAGCGGGAGCGTTGGAAGGAGGCTGGGGGAGCGCAGGTCATCCGGGAGTTGAACGAAAGCTATAAGGAATCGGAACGGCGTAAACATTAGGTAAGGGCTGCATCTGCAAGGCCTCTGTGGAGATAATCCGCAGGGGCTATTTTGTCGTGGGAGGAACGGGTGTGGCGGTAAAAGGCCGAAGGGGGAGAAGCGGCATAAAGACCCCATTGTCCAAGCCAAAGGCTGGATGTGTTATGGAAGTCTCGAAATCGGCGAAGCCGATTTAAGGGCCTTCTCCGACATTTCACCAGTTTGCGGTGCGGGGGCAACCGCAGCATGAGTGGCTGTTACGAAACTGAGCGCTGCTTAGAGGCTGAAAATCCGGCGATTGTAGCTGTAACGGAACTCAAAAGCTGTTACAGCGGGAAAACGTCTGCCCGGAGCTCTTTTTATGCTGCTAAGAGTCGCTTGGTTCCGTTACGCTTGCCAAAACCATGATTTTCCGAAGCTAAGAATCAGATAGTTCCGTTAGCGCTGAAGACAGGCATAACCCCCCCGGCTACGCGTGAAAAAGCCCGTCACGACGGGCTTTTGCTGCCGATAATCATGCAAGTTCATAGGAAATGATTATAGTCACGTCCGTGGTTGGCGTCCATAATGAGAACCGACCGGCCAAGCGTTTGCCCTATTCCGGCAAGCGCGGACGGCGGTACATATACCACATAAAAAGGGAGAGGAAACGCCAACCATGAAACAGAAGAAAACATGGAAGCAGGCCGTTAGCGCCATGCTCACGGCAGCGCTGCTGCTGGGCTCCATCCCCCTGTCAGGGGGAACGGCCTATGCATCCCCGGTCGCCCCTGCGGGGAGCACGGTGCTGCTGCAGGAGGATTTTGAGGGAACGTATGCGGATAACGCCCCTCTGAACGGACTCGCCAATGGGGATAACCAATCCACCATTGCCGGGTTTGGAACGGCCTTTACCGGTACGCCGGGAGCGGGGGAAATGATCGAACTGGAGGCCCCCAACACTGTATTGTCCTCCAAGGCCTTGAAGATTTCACAATCGAGCCCCGCCGTCTCCACATCCGGCATTAAACGCAGTTTTTCCGCTAACGGTGTCGCCACAGGAACCGTAACGGCAGAGTTGGATTTCGTTTTGTCCGACGTCTCCAAAAACGGAATGATTCTGCAGGTCCTGGATACAGAGGGCAAGGTGATTGCCGATCTCCAAAATAAAAATAATCCTGCCTCTGGGTATTCCGGAAAGTTCGTTTGTTTCGTGGATGCAGGCGGAGCCTTTGTCCCCGTGGGAAAAAAAGACTCGGCTGACGCGGCCATACTCAGCAAAACCGGCTATCATCTGAAGGCTGTGCTGGATATGGATGCGAAGAAAGCTAATTATTATCTGTATTCTCTCTCAGGCACGCTGCTGGGAGAACTGGCGGGCCAGCCCTTTAAGACGGAGCCGTCCGCCGGAGGACTCAAGTCCATCGCTTCTTTTACCAAATCGGGCAGTTCCGGAGCTTGGAGCCAGGTTCTGGACAACATCATGGTTTACCACAGCCTGCTCCCCAAAGCCCCTGACGGTGTGAAAGCCACTGGCGGCAACAACAAGGTGGAGCTGGGCTGGAATTCGGTAACGGACGCCACCTATTATACGGTCAAACGCAGCCTTGTGAGCGGCAGCGCGTATACCGTTATTGCGCCTCAGGTTGCGGCTACGCAAGGTGTGACAGAGGTCACCTACACGGATGCTTCGGCCGTAAACGGCACCACCTACTATTACGTGGTCACTGCTACAGCGCCAACGGGAGAATCTGCACCGTGCGCGGAAGTGAGTGCTACTGCGGCGGCAGGGCCGATTTTGCCGGCAGCACCCCAGAATGTAAGTGCAGCAGCGGGGAACGGCCAGATTGACTTAAGCTGGGCAGCTGTGAACGGAGCATTGTCCTACACGGTCAAACGCAGCAGCGACGCCCAAGGCACGTACACGGCTGTAGCAACCGCAATAACCGGTACCAGCTATAAGGACACCGGACTAACCAATAACAAAACCTATTATTATACGGTGACCGCCGTTCATGCGGCAGGGGAAGGAACTCCGTCCCAGCCGCTGGCAGCGACACCGGGCGATTTCCTGATCGGCGACAGCTTTGAAGGCAGCGCCTTGGGCGCACTGCCCGCCGGATACCGCACACCTTTGGGCAGCGGTGTCATTACCAAATTTGATGCAAGCAATAACACAGCTGTGGTATCCAATGCCTATCCGGCCAACAGCTACGGCAATATCTCCGGCACCATCGCCGGCAACGACAGCAACGTGCTGTGGATCAACGACGGAGCAGGACGGGGCGGCTTTAACCGGCCCTTCACCCCGGTAACCGCCGACAGCAACAGAGGCATTACTGCAACGCTGGAGTTTATGCAGCCTAAGAAAGTCGGCGATTCCTATATGCTGGAGCTGCTGGACAGCAACAACAAGATTGCCCTCTCTTTCAACATTAATTCTTCACCTGTCAATATCGAAATCAACAAGTGGTACAAGGTCACCTATGTGGCCGATGTGAAGGCGAACACCGCCGATCTCTACATCACTGCCAAGGATAATGATAAAGGCGAACTGGCGGCGTATTACGGGAATGTGGCATTTTCGACGCCGGTCACCGATATCGCCTCCTTAAACGTTCGTATGGCCGGCTCCTCCACCGGATCGGCTTATGTGGACAATATCCAGGTTTATGAGCAAAAAACAGCGGTTCCCCAAGCCTTGACGGGAGAGGGCTCCGACCGGAAGACGCGCCTCACCTGGAATGCTGCCAGCGGTGCAGAGACCTATTCCGTCTACCGCAGCGCTGAGGAAAACGGCGTATTCGCGAAAATTGCCGACGGTATTGAAACCAATGAATATACCGATAACAGCGGCTTGGAAAATAACACGCCTTACTATTACAAGGTAACGGCAGTCCGTTCAGGCCTCGAAAGCGGCTTTTCGAATATCGCCAAGATTAGTCCTACGGATAAGAAACCTCCTGCCAAGGAAGTGGAGGGGCTGCATGCATTGGTCAGAGATGGCCAACTGACCGTAGCCTGGAATAAAGCAGAGACGGCCGAGTTTTATACTATCGAACGGGCCACCAATCCCAACGGGCCGTTCCTGCCTCTTTTGCTAAACGGCAAAACCAGGATTTATGCTGAATCCTATCTGGATATGGGATTGCGTGAGGACACAGCGTATTACTACAAAGTGACACCGGGCAACCCCGGCGGCATGGGCCCAGGTAAGGTGCTGGAGGCGGTTTCCCCTGCTCCCGCCCTGCAATCTCCGGTTTTACTTGCGGCTGAAGCAGTAGACGGTGCAGTGGAGCTTCAATGGTCCTCTGTTCCAGGAGCTGAAGCTTATCATGTGGCACGAAGCACGGTTAACGGCGGCCCTTATGAGCGGATCAGCCAGGAAGCCGTTATGGCTGCCACTTATACAGACAGCAAGGCAATAAGCGGAGTGACCTATTATTATGTGGTGTCAGCAGCCAATGCCAAGCAGGAGAGCAGAAGCTCCAACCAACGCAGTGTATATGCTTATACAGCTCCTGCAGGTGCCCCGGTTGCACCGGTGAATGTGCGTGCCGAAGCCGCTACAGGCAAGGTAACGCTGAATTGGCAGGCGTCAGCTGCCGCGGAAGCTTATCAGGTGGAGCGCAAAACAGCCAATGGCGCTTTTGAGATGGTGGGAACTGTAACCGACACCGTTTTTGAGGATGTCTCAGCTGCTAACGGCACCATCTATACGTACCGCGTAACCGCCCGGAATGCATCCGGAGCAAGCGCACCATCGGCAGAGCTCCAGGCTTTGCCTGCCCAAGTGCTGAAGGTAGACGGCAAGGCAAGCGCAAATGGTAGGGATGTATTCCAAACTGTACAGGCTGCAGTCAATGCGGTGCCTGCCTCCAATACGGAGCGTGTGATCATCTCCATTGCACCAGGTACGTACACGGAAAAGCTCGTTGTCACCAGCCCCTACATTACCCTGGTGGGAGCCGGTATGGATGAAACGGTGATTACCTATGGCGATTATGCCGGGACCACCGCCACTACAGGCCAGACCGGTCATACGGGCAACACCTTCCTGAGCCAAACGGTGGATGTGAAGGCGGACTATTTCCAAGCGTTTAATCTGACCATTGAAAACAGCTCCGCGCCCCGCTCCAAAGTGGCTCAAGCTGTGGCCCTTTCGCTGAAAAGCGACATGGCTGTTCTGGAGGGTGTCCGTCTGAAAGGCTACCAGGACACTCTATACAACGGTCTAAACGGGCAAAATGCGGGCCGCCACTATATCGCCAACAGCATCATTGAAGGCGATGTGGACTTTATCTTCGGCGAAGCGCCTACTGTGGTGCTGGACAATGTGACCATGCTTCTGGTCAGCACAGAAGGCGGAGGCGGGCATATTACGGCCGGTGCCCAGAAGAACGTGGATGATATCGGCTATGTGATTATCAACTCCCGGGTGGAGGATCATGCTTCTGCCCAAGGCGCCTATGATTTGGGACGTCCCTGGAAGGATTACGCGGATGTCAGCTTCATCAACACCTTCATCAATTCCGAAAAAATGATTTCCGCCGGTTGGGTGACCGCATGTGCGGGAACCTGCAAAACCAGCGAGCTGTCCGAATACAACAGCTACGGCCCTGGTGCAGCCGCATCCAGCCGCACGGCAGCCGTGATGGAAACGGCAGCGGAGGCGGACCGGACCATTCCCCAGCTGTTCGGCGGATGGGATCCGACAGTGGCCGTTGCGATGCCCGGGCTCAGCTACCGCCCGGCTCTGGCTTCCACATATGCCCGTTTTGACGGTCATGCGGCCCGGCAGTCCGATGTTTATCTGATGGCGGATAGCCAGGGGCAGGCCTTGAAGAAAGTAACCCTGAACGGAGCAGAGCTGCCAACGTCCGCCTATGCATTGCAAGGTGATGTGGTTGTGCTGCGCCAGGAATATCTGGCCGGACTTCCGTCTGGCACGGCACGGTTTGTTTTCCATTTTGACAATGGGACTGTGGAGTTCCCTGTGCAAATTGCCGATACCTCGGTAGTGGAGCTGGGCAGGCAGGTGCTTCCTTCCAATGACGGCTGGGCCTCTCTGGGTACAGGCACTACTGGCGGCTCCGCTGCAAGCAGCGCCAATGTGTTCTACGTAAGCAAGCGCAGCGAGCTGATTAAAGCGGTCAGCGGCAACACACCCAAAATCGTGTATATTACCGGCACCATCGATATGAACGTGGACGACCAGGATCAGCCGGTAGGGTTGGAATTCTACCAGGATCCTGCTTACAATCTGGAAGCGTATCTGGCTGAGTACGACCCGGCTGTATGGGGCAAAAACCTCCCCTCCGGCGAGTTGGAAAATGCCCGTTCCCGCTCTGCAAGCAATCAGGGAGCGCGGATTAAGATCACGGTTGGCTCCAACACCACTCTGGTGGGTCTTCCCGGCGCCAACGCCAAGATTTTGGGCGGGAATGTGAACCTGGATAAGGTAGACAACATCATCATCCGCAACATTGAGTTCGCCAACACCTTCGATTATTTCCCGCAATGGGATCCGACGGACGGTGAATTCGGCAACTGGAACTCGGCGTATGACAGCATTTCTGTCAAGGGCTCCACACATGTGTGGGTGGACCGCAACACCTTCAGCGATACTGGAGGGCTGGATGATCCCCACCATACGTATTTTGGACGGAAATTCCAGCAGCATGACGGAGCGGTTGACGTAACCAACGCCTCCGATTTGGTAACCGTTTCGTATAACTACTTCCACGATCATGACAAGCTGAATCTGGTGGGCGGAAGCGACCAGAACACGGCCGATGACGGAAAGCTCCGGATTACGTTCCACCACAACTATTTCAAAAATGTTGGCCAACGTGCGCCGCGTGTACGGTTCGGCCAGGTCCACGTGTACAACAACTACTATGAAGGTTCGGCACGGGCGTCAACGTACCCGTCGCTGTACTTCATGGGTGTGGGCTACAAATCGCAAATTGTCGCCAACAATAACTATTTTGTGCGGGAAGCGGGCGCCCTTCCCCAATCCCTGATCCAGGTTTCATCTGGCGGGACCATGTTTACCGATACCGGCTCCCTGTTGAACGGTGTGCCTGTGAATATTGCGGCAGCCTACAACGCATCCGCCGCAGCACCGCTAAATCCGTCTGCGTGGACGCCGACGCTGTTCAGAGGGATGGACGCTACTGTGGATGTGCCCAAAGCCGTCCTGAGCGGAGCAGGCTCTGAAGGCACCCTGAAGTGGGTGGAATCGGATGATTCCGACTCCGGGAACGGAACCACCGCACCTGCTGTACCCTCTGTACCGCAATCGGATGCTGTGAAGCTGACGCCTGCTTCTGTTCCGGCAACGCTTGCCGACGGACGGAAAGCGGAGAAGTTCACGCTGACGGACAGTGAAGTGGAGAAGGCGCTGCAAGGACTTAAGGCAGAGTCCGGTACAACCCCTGTGCTTACTGTAAAAGCACAAAGCAAGGAGCCCGTGTCACAGGTGGAGCTGAGTGCGGCTGCTCTGGACACGGTTAAGGCGAAGGCCCCGGCAGCGCTGCTGGTAGTGGAAACAGCTTCCGGCAGCTACCGGCTTCCGGTTCAAGCCCTTGAACTGGAGAGTTTGGCAAAACGCTTGAATGCTTCCAAAACGGAGCTTATGCTGACGCTGCAAGTTGGCCCGGCGGGGGCGGAAACGGCTGCCGCCATTGTCAAAGCTGCTGAAGGTGAAACGGCGGGCCTGCTGACTGCTCCCGTCGAGTTTAAGCTAACGGCTGCCGCCAAAGGTTCTACCGAAGAAATAAAGGATTTCGGCACCCGTTATGTGGAACGGATTGTCCGCTCAGACAAAGCAGTTAATCCTGCAATGGCAACTGTCATGAAATATGACCCGGTGAAAAAGTCCCTGCAATTTGTACCTGCTGTGATTACCCGTGATGGCAGCGGCTTGCAGGCAGTCATCAAACATCCGTCTAATGGCATCTTTGTCCTGGTGCAGGCTGCGGAGAAGTCCTTCGCCGATCTGGCCGGGCATTGGGCAGCCAAGGACACGGAGCTGCTTGCGGCCAAGGGTATTATTGACGGCGTGGCCGACAACCGTTTTGCCCCTGAGGGTGTTCTGACCCGTGCGGAAATCGCCGCACTGCTGGTCCGGGCTGCCGGTCTGGAGGAAAAAACGCTGGCTGCAGGCGCCATGAACGATATCCGGGCGGACGACTGGTACGCCGGCTATGTGCAGGCTGCCGTATCTGCAGGCTTAATTAACGGATATGAAGATGGCACCTTCCGGGCAGGGGCTGCAGTTACCCGTGAGGAGCTGGCTGTTCTGCTGACCCGGGCACTGAAGCTTGCCGGCCATCCGGCTGAGAGCTTCAGCAGCTCAACGGGTGCATTCACGGATAGCTCCAGTGTAAGCGGCTGGGCCAAGGACGCCGTCCATGCCGCACAAGCGGCTGGGCTGGTGAACGGTATGGAGGACGGAAGCTTCCGTCCACAGGCCCAAGCAACCCGCGCGGAGGCAGCGGTCATGATCAAGCGTTATCTGCTCAAGGCAGAATTTATGAACGAATAGAGAAACCAGCCGCAACGCACAAAAGCAGAGGCCCTCAGGGTCTCTGCTTTTGTATGTTTGTTTTCCGTAGTGTATTGGGTTCCGACCGTTGCGTGGGAAGGTTCAAATGCAAAAGTGCATTTAATTTTGGCAAAACCGGCCAAATTGAAGGGTCATAGTGCAAAAGTGCAGTTATTTTTGATCCCAGTGGCCTTTTAGGAGGCTGGAAGCGGGAGTTAACTGCACTTTTGCATTATAGGGGCGGGGAGAGGGGCAGCGGCGGAAAATAACTGCACTTTTGCAGGTAACCTCTTGCCCCCAAACAAATTAGCTAATCAGCCCGCAGCTCCCCGCGGCGCCAACCCGACAAGCCCGGCAACTCAGCCCGCAGCTCCCTGCAGCGCCAACCCAACAAGCCCGGCAACTCAGCGCTCAGCTCCCTAGGGCGCCAACTCGCCAACCTCAGCCCCCGCCTCAGCCCTTCCATGCCGGAAGGGACTTGACCAGCTCCTCGTCCGGCGTGACGAACAGGGTCTTCTGGTGGTCGTAAATGACGAAGCCGGGTTTTGCCCCGTTTGGCTTGCGGACATGGCGGATCAGGGTATAATCCACGGGAACCAGGCTGGAAGCCTTGCCTTGGCTGTAATAAGCCGCCAGCTGCGAGGCTTCATTCAGCGTGGCATCGCCGAAGCTCGACCCGCGGATTACCACATGGGAGCCCGGCATATCCTTGGTATGCAGCCATGTGTCGGAGGGATGGGCCAAGCGGTTGGTCAAATATTCATTTTGGGTATTGTTTTTCCCCACATAGATGGGGATACCCTCGCTGGATTGGAAGCAGGCGATAACCGGCTTATCGTTTTTCTTTTTCTTCCTGGTTTTCTTGTTCCGGTCCCGCAGGTAGCCTTGCTCTACCAGCTCCTCACGGATTTCCGCCACATCCTGCATGGCTGCGTTATCCAACTGCTGGAGCAGGGAGTCCAGGTATGTGATTTCCTGCCGCGCGCTTTCCATCTGCTCGCCCACCACCGCCAGACTGTTCTTCATTTTGGTGTAGCGCTTATACAGGCGTTGGGCGTTCTCCGATGGAGACAGCAGCGGGTCCAGAGGGATCGCCAACGTCGGCTGGTCCTCTTCATAATAGTTGATTGCCTCAACAGACTTGTCGCCTTTTTTGACCAAATGCAGATGGGCAGTGACCAGCTCCCCCTGAATCCGGAAGCGGTCGGCATTTTTGGCCTCCTCCAGCGTTTCGGCAAGCTTCTCCAGCTTCTTAATGTTCTTATTCCGCTCATTCTGCAGAAATTTTAGCAGATCCGCGGTCCGCTGCTTAACCGTATCCCGTTCCGCTTTGTCGCCGTAGAACCATTCCAGCAGCTCACTGACAGAGCCGGCGTGGCGCCGCTCTCCCTCCAGATGGGTGAGGGCAATCACCGAGAAGAAAGCGCGTCCTTTGGCGTCGGTCACCATATTCAGGGAAAAACGCCCTGACCGGATATCCTCCATCACCTGGCTGAAGCTGTCCCACAGCGCACTGGAATTCCCCGTCTCGCTGCGAAGCACATGGCTGCGGTGGGCAATTTCCCGTGCCGCCAATGGTGAAATACCGCTGTAAGCGCCTACCAGTGCCTCTTCGGCTCCCCGGCCGGTCTGGCTGTCCGGATCACCGACGGCAGCCAGGAAGCTCTCCCTGTCTGTGGCAAGAGGGTTACCCTTGCCCTGATCCGGGGGCGATACATAGGCTACGCCGGGCATAACGATCCGGAAGCTGCTGATGGCCGGTGTAACATGATGGATACCGTCCAGAATGAGGCCCGTTTCCGGGTCCATCAGGATCAAATTGCTGTGCCGTCCCATCAGCTCGATCACCAGCAGCTTAACGCTGACATCTCCCAGCTCGTCCAGTTGACGGGTACGGATGCGGATGATCCGCTCCATACCGACTTGTTCAACCGCTTCGATGACGGCGCTCTCGCAATGTTTGCGCAGGAGCATGCAAAACATGGGAGCTTCAAACGGGTTCATAAAATTCTGCTCGGTAAAATGGGCACGGGGATAGGTGGGGTTGGCAGAAAGCAGCAGCTTCCGGTTGGCCCCTTGGGCACGCATCTGAATGACAATATCATGATCCGAGGGTTGGTGTATTTTGTTAATGCGTCCGCCCACACAAAGCTGAAGCTCTTGGACAAGGGCATGGACGACCAGGCCGTCTAATGACATGATTACAACTCCTATCTGAAAACCTTAAAAGGTAACGTTATTATATTGCCATATTCGGAGGAAGAAAGTAAGCGACATAGACGATTATAGCTGATTTTTCGGGTGGGGGACAGCGGAGAGGGCTTTCGCATCAGTCAAATTGGGGCAAAGGCTGTGGCTGCCGTTCGTTTTTGTGAGGTGGCTGTGGGGTCAAATATGAGTATCAGGCGCTTGTCTTTTTTTTATTGTGCTAATCCGCTGCTTGTCTGAATAAATTTAGGCTATAACGGGACAAACGGGGGATGTCCGTAGATTGGACTTAAGGAGGAGTTACAACCATGAGCGAAAAAACCTGGCATCAGTTGACGGCAGAGGAGGTGCTGCAGTCGCTGGATACCCATCCGGAAAAGGGGTTGTCTGCGGCCGACGCTGCAAAGCGTTTGGAACAAAAAGGGCCGAATGAGCTGACAGAGGGGAAAACCGTCTCGCCCATCACGCTGTTCCTGAATCAGTTCAAGGATTTTATGGTGCTGGTGCTGATGGGCGCCACTCTGATTTCGGGCATGCTCGGAGAGTATCTGGATGCCATTACGATTATCGCGATCATTATCATGAACGGTATCCTGGGCTTTATCCAGGAGTTCCGGGCAGAGCGGTCCCTGCGGGCGCTGAAGGAGCTGTCGGCCCCCCACGCCAAAGTCCTGCGGGGCGGGGCAATCGAGCAGGTTCCCGCCAAGGAGCTGGTTCCCGGCGATATTATTCTGCTGGAGGCAGGGGACCGGGTGCCTGCGGATATCCGGTGGCTGACCGCCAACAACATCTATGTGGAGGAATCCGCTCTTACCGGAGAGTCGGTCCCTGTCCGCAAGGCTACCGAGGCGCTGGGCAATCCCGACGTACCCCTGGGGGATCAGCGCAATTTGGGCTTTATGGGCACCTTGATTACCATGGGGACCGCTACGGCTGCCGTCATCCGGACCGGTATGGATACGGAGATGGGCAAGATTGCCGGACTCATCGAAAGCACCGAGGAAATGGAAACGCCCCTGCAGCACCGTCTGGAGCAGCTGGGCAAAATTTTGATCATCGTGGCGCTGGCATTGACCGTTCTTGTGGTCATCGCAGGCATCCTGCACGGCCAGCCGGCGTATGCCATGTTCCTGGCCGGGGTATCGCTGGCGGTGGCGGCCATTCCCGAGGGCCTTCCCGCCATTGTGACCATCGCTTTGGCGTTAGGCGTGCAGAGGATGATCAAGCGCAAGGCCATCGTCCGCAAGCTGCCCTCCGTGGAAACCTTGGGCTGCGCCTCCGTCATCTGCTCCGATAAAACAGGCACTCTCACCCAAAATAAAATGACCGTCACCCATTTGTGGCTGGGCGGCAAGCTGATGGAGGTTAGCGGAGAGGGCTATACTCCCCGTGGTGAAATCCGCTGGGAGGGCAAACCCGCCGATGTGCGCAAGGACCAGATGCTCCGCCGGCTTCTGCAATCTGCCGCATTGTGCAACAACGCCAGACTGATCCAGGAGGCGACCGCCCCGGCTAAGGGCAAGAAGGAGAAGGGCTCCGAGGAGGAAGGGGAATGGCGCATTGCCGGCGATCCCACAGAAGGGGCGCTGGTGGTATTGGCCTCCAAAGCAGGGCTGTCACCCGCTTCTCTGGACGGCTTATACCGCCGGGTGAAGGAATTCCCCTTCGATTCCGAGCGCAAGCGCATGTCGGTTCTTCTGGAGCATCAGGGCGGCAGACTGGTGTTTGCCAAGGGCGCTCCGGATATGCTGTTGGACAAGTGCTCATATATTCTCTGGGAGGATAAGGTAATTCCGTTCACAGGGACGCTGCGTCAGAAGGTGATGGCGGCCAATGAGGGCATGGCCAAGTCGGCTCTGCGGGTCCTGGGGTTTGCCTATAAGGAAATCAAACCCTCCGAGCACTGCGAGGACAGCGATGCGGCAGAGCAGAATCTGGTGTTTGTGGGCTTAAGCGGCATGATCGATCCGCCCCGCCGTGAGGTAAGAGAGGCCATCTCCACCTGCCGCAAGGCCGGCATTAAAACGGTTATGATTACAGGCGACCACCAGACGACGGCGGAAGCCATTGCCCGCCAATTGGGGATGCTGCCCCAGAACGGACTGGTGCTAAACGGTACACAGCTGGCCGCTATGAGCGACGAGCAGCTGGAAAAGCGGGTGGAGGACATCTATGTTTATGCCCGTGTTTCCCCGGAGCATAAGCTGCGGATTGTCAAAGCGCTGCAGAAGAAGGGCCATGTCGTGGCCATGACCGGGGACGGAGTCAACGATGCGCCGGCCATCAAGGCTGCGGATATCGGGATCTCCATGGGGATCAACGGGACGGATGTATCCAAGGAGGCATCGGCGCTTATCTTAAGCGACGATAATTTTGCCACTATTGTAGCGGCAATTGAGGAAGGCCGGGGAATTTACGAGAACATCCGGAAGTTCATCCGTTATCTCCTCGCATCCAATGTCGGGGAAATTCTAACCATGTTCCTGGCGATGATGATGGGGCTGCCGCTGCCTCTGGTGCCGATCCAGATCCTGTGGGTCAATCTGGTGACGGACGGTTTGCCGGCCATGGCCCTGGGTGTGGACCAGGCCGAAAAGGATTTGATGCAGCATAAGCCGAGAGCAGCCAAGGAGAGCATTTTCTCCCGCCGATTGGGCTGGAAAATTATTAGCCGCGGGATCGTTATTGGCGTGTGTACCCTAGGCGCCTTCTGGATCACCCTGCAAACCGGTCCCGACGGGGATGCGGACACCTTGATGAAAGCACAGACCGTAG
>JAEWMH010000182.1 GCA_023393235.1 Bacillota bacterium
CCCTCCCCCTGCCCGTATATACTGGGTGCACATGGTTGGTCTGTGTGAGCTGTTAACATCTCCCACTCCTACTCCCGGAACAGCTCGTCCAGGATTCTTTGGGGATGCTGCAGGAAGGCCCGGGTCAGGGTGTAATGCTCCGTCTCCTCATAAGGCGTCAGGACAGGCCCGTCGTCCCCCAGCACCAGAATATCCGCGCCCGGGTATCCCAGCAGAATCGGCGAGTGGGTGGCGATAATAAACTGGGAGCCGTCCTCCACCAGATCCCGCATCCGGGCCATCATAGCCAATTGGCGCATAGGCGATAGAGCCGCCTCGGGCTCGTCCAGCAGGTAGATGCCCTTGCCCCGGAAGCGGTTCATCAAAAGCGACATGAAGCTTTCCCCATGGGACTGACGGTGGAGGGAGCCGCCGTAGCTCTCCCACAAGGCCAGACGGTCCACCTCGGATGCCACATTGTAGAAGCTTTCCGCCCGCAGGAAAAAACCGTCCTCCGCCCGGTAAGGTCCTTTCCACAGGGTAAGAAAATCCCCCAGCGGCGAGTGGGTTTCATACGTGGAAAAATTAAAATTCTTGGAGCCTCCCTCCGGATTGAAGCCGTAGTTGACGGCGATAGCTTCCAGCAGTGTGGATTTTCCCGTGCCGTTTTCTCCCACCAGGAAGGTAACCCGGCTGCGGAAATCCAGCTTCTCCAGCGTCCGGACCACCGGCAGACAAAAGGGATAGGCCCCCCATTCGTCCACCTGCTCCCGCTTCAGCACCGCACTGCGGATAAACAGATCGAATTGCGGCATGGCGTGTTGTTTCACATTCACCCTCCTCTTTTGGTATGCTTAGACATGAATCCATTTTACCAGAGGGGGTGCTTGTTTTGAAAACGATTGGCATGGCAAACGGCGCGCTTCACGCCTCGGAAATTTCCCTGGGTTGTATGCGGATCACGGAATTGGATGTAGCGGGAGCAGGGGCGCTGATTCAGACGGCGCTGGCGGAGGGAATCAATTTTTTTGATCATGCGGATATTTACACAAAGGGCCAGTCCGAGGAATTGTTCGCGGAGGCGGTTGCCCGGGAGGGCATTGGCCGGGACAAGCTGCTGCTGCAAACCAAGTGCGGCATCCGTCCGGGATTTTTCGACTTCTCCAAGGAGCATATTCTGGCTTCCGTGGAAGGCAGCCTGAAGCGTCTGCGTACCGATTATATCGATGTACTGCTGCTGCACCGGCCGGACACGCTGGTGGAGCCGGAGGAGGTGGCCGAGGCCTTTGACCAGCTGCACAAAAGCGGCAAGGTGCGCCACTTCGGCGTCAGCAACCAGAACCCCATGCAGATCGAGCTTCTGGCCAAATATGTCAAGCAGCCCCTCATTGCCAACCAGCTGCAGCTGTCCATTACCAACACGGGTATGATCGACGCCGGGATCAACGTCAACATGAAGATCGACCGGTCCATTGACCGGGACGGCAGCATCCTGGACTACTGCCGGCTGAAGGACATTACTATCCAGCCCTGGTCGCCCTTCCAGTACGGCTTCTTCGAAGGGGTGTTCCTGGACAACCCCAAGTTCCCGGAGCTGAATGCCAAGATCGATGAGCTCGTCGAAGCCAAAGGTGTGCCCAATACCGCCATCGCCATCGCCTGGCTGCTGCGCCATCCGGCCCGGATGCAGCCGATTGTCGGCACCACCAGCAAGGCTCGGCTCACCGATATCTGCCGGGCATCGGACATTACACTCACCCGCCCCGAATGGTACGAGATCTACCGGGCGGCAGGCAACAAACTGCCGTAATTGCCGCACCAGTAACAAGGCCGGCTTTGCAGAGCGGCGGGAGATATCCTCCCGGCTGCATCTGCAAGGCCGGCCTTTATATTCATTCTTATCTATTGGCCCCCGGAAGCATTATCCCAACCCGCCAGGAATACCTCCAGCTTCTCCGGCGGCAGCGGACGGCTGAAGAAATATCCCTGAATCCGGTCGCAACCCTGCTCCGTAAGCCGGTCCAACTGATCCCGGGTTTCCACCCCCTCCGCCACGACGGTCAGGCTCATCCGGCGTCCGATGCGGATAATCTCCTCCACCAGCGACCCCTGAGGATGGTCCGTGGCCAAAAGATCAATAAAGGACTTATCGATTTTCAGTGTGGTAATCGGCAAATGGGTCAAATAACTCAAGGACGAGTAACCCGTTCCAAAGTCATCCAGCGCAATCTTTACCTGGATGCCGCGCAGCGCGGCCAGCTTAGGCAGGACATGCTCATACGATTTCAACAGAACCGTCTCCGTCAGCTCCAGCTCCAGATCCTTGGGGGACAGTCCGGAGGAGGCAAGTGTTTCCAGCACCAGCTCGTAAAAATCCGTCTGCAGCAGCTGGGGCATGGAGATGTTCACGGACATGGTCAAATCCGGAAAGCCCTTGTTGTGGAGCGACTTCAAGTAGCGGCAGGCTTCCTCCAGAATCCACGCTCCCAGCGGGATTATAAAATGGGTATCCTCAGCCACCTTGATAAAGCGAACCGGGGAAACCTGTCCCAGCTCGGGACTGTTCCACCGCACCAGGGCCTCCAGGCCTGTCACCCGTTTTTCCACCGGATCCACCTGAGGCTGGTAAACCAGATGGAACTCGTTGTTCTCCATAGCCGCATAAAGCCGGTTTTCTATCCGCATCCGCTCCGAGAAGGAGTCGGTCAGCCAGGATTCGAATACGACATAGCTGCCCTTGCCGGCACTTTTGGCCTGGAACATGGCGATATCCGCATATTTCAACAGCTCCCCGATATCCTTGCCATGCTCCGGATACAAGCTCATCCCGATGCTCATGCTGATCCGCAGCAGGCTGCCGTCCACATCCACCGTTTCCTTAAAAGCGGCCTGGATTTCAGCGGCAGTCACATCCGCCTCTTCCCGGGACAGGGCAAGCAGCACGATAAATTCATCCCCGCCGAAGCGGTAAATGCCGCCCCTCTCCCCGATAATCTCCTCCAGCCGCTGCCCGGCATGGTGAATCAAACGGTCGCCGAAAGCATGGCCCATGGTGTCATTGACGTACTTAAAATTATCGATATCCACAAACATCAGAGCGGCCCGGGTTTCTCCCGCCTCCAGCAGATCCTTGCCCGCCAGCTCGAACAGCGCCAGCCGGTTGGGCAAACCTGTCAACGGATCGTGATAGGCCAGATGCTGCAGCATCTCCTCGCTCTCCGCCAGCCTTCGCTGGTTCTCGATAAGCTGGCTGTATTGCACACGGAGCTCATCCTCCGTGGCGATGATTTCCTCATAGGCGGACTCCAGCCTCTCATGGCTGCCCACCGCATCCTTGTAGGCCAGCTCCAAAAACGCCTCTTTGCGCTTAATTTCCGCCAGCATCCGGAAGATCAGGCTAAAGATCAGCACGGCTGTAGTAAATACAAAGAACCAGCCCTTGATCATGTTGATTTTGGTGAGCCACTGCTCATTCAAAACAAGGGCGGATACCGCCCGGTCGGTGAACAGAATCCACAGAGAGCCCAATACCAGATAGACCAAGGCAATCCGGCCTGCCCCCTTCCACGGGCTGAAGGCTTGTTTGGACAAGGGAGCCAAGGGCAACTCGCCGCCCCTTTTTGTATTCTTGATATTGGGCTGATTGTCATTTTTTTGTATCCGCAGCATGGACTCCCTCCACTTTTGACGTATAATTCTCGCATTCTCCCCAATATTCTACAAAAATTTTCAAATTCCTCTATTTGTTATGCATTTTTTTGGAAAAATAGAGGAAGAAGGGGAGAATACATTTTATGTGTCAGAGTCCGTTTCCATGCTTAGCGGATCAGCAGCAGATACAGAAAAATAACTGCGATGGCAGCAGTGGATCCGATTGAAACCAGCTTAAAAAAGGTTTCCAGGGTGAGCTTCACCAAAAGCACCTCATTACATGTTATAGTCGCGGTTAATCATACATTAAATGTAAAATCCTTTTAAAAATACAACGAGACATCCCGCTTTTTCACGGAATGCCTCAAGTATTTCCACACCATAACATACAGTGTCAGAGCTGTCAATCCAATTTGCGCCCGTTCTCCGGACCAATAGGCCGGGCCTGCAGCCCCGCCAGAAACAAACTCACCATTTCGGCAAAGCTCTCGTTGAGGTCAAACGGTAGCCCAAACCCTCCATGCCGCTCCAGAGAAGCAAAACCATGCAGCAGGCTCCTAAGCGCACGGGCAGTATGAATGGCGGCGGCCGGGTCCAGCCGGTAGGACTCCAATGCCCGGACCACCAGCTCCGCAATTCCATTGGCTACCTTCGCCCACTCCGCATCCTCCTGTTTGGAGGAGAGCAGCGTGAGCTCATACAGCCCGGGATGAGCTCTTGCAAATCCCAGATAGGCGTAGGCCATGGCCCGGATAGCCTCCTCCCCCGCCCGGCCAACGGCGGCATGAAGCAGCTCAGACTGCAGCTCCGCCAAACCTTGGAGGGACAGCAGCCTGCGGAGCTCGGGAAGACCTGCAATGTGGTTATACAGGGAAGGAGGGCGGATATCCAGCCGCTGGGCCAGAGTGGCCAGAGTCAGCGCCTCCACTCCTTCCTCATCTGCAATGCGGACTGCCGCGCGGATAATTGTGTCGGGATTTAATTTTGCTTTGGAGGTCACAGCCGCTTGCCCCCTGTCTGGGGAAGGAATCCGCTGTCCGCTTCTGCCTCTGCGATGATCCGGTCGAGAAGGCTGCCGGGGTGCGGCAGCATCTTCCCATGTCCCACAGCCAGCAGCGAAGGCTCCAGACTGCGCAGCTTGCGGGCGCTGGCCAAGGCCTCCTGCTTGCTCCAGGTGGCTAACGCCGGAAAGGGGAATAAGGGCTTCAGCTTCCCCGAAACGGCCACACCTCCCCGCACCTGAAAAGCATCCCCTGCAATAAGAATCCGGTTGCGCGTATCCAGAAAAGCCATAGAGCCGGGGGTATGCCCCGGGGCGGACACTGCCTGGAGGGAACCGACCATGTCCCCGTCTTGGAGGAGAATGTCGGGCTTTGTTTTGATCCCTTTAGGCACACTTCCCCGGATGGGCAGATTCGGCTCATGGGACATCAGTGAGACATCCCCTGCCAATAGCCGGGAATCTCTGGCGGAAATATATACCTGTGCGTCAGGGAGAGCAGCCTTCAGACCATCCAGAGCCCCTACATGATCCTGATGGCCGTGGGTGAGCACAATTCTCCGGATGGATTTACCCATGCGGGAGGCAGCGTTTAGAATCCCGTTTTGGCAAAAGGCCATACCGGCGTCCATCAGGGTCAGTCCATCCTGCTCCTCCACCAGGTAGCAGTTAATCGGGAAAAGCCGCGGCAAAAAAGCCAGCTGGGTGACGGTTTGGACAGTGGTGCTTTTCATCGGCGTTCCTCCTTCTATTCATTACCCCAATTAGCCAAATAAATAATAATATTATTATTTTAACTAATGATATTAGTTTTTGCAAATGTTCTTTTCTCCGCCCGTCCACTTCTTGCGGACAGAGGATTCGTTATTTTGCCAATTTGTCCCTTCTGAAAATCTTTCGGACCGACGATGCGTTATTTCGCTTTTTCCGCCCCCAACTCCCTCTTTTTTTCACCTAATAGCGGAAGCTCGGTCCGCGAAACCAAATAAACAAACCTTTTCCGCCAAATAGCCACTCATGCTGCGGTTCCCGCTACATCGAAGACCGATGAAATGTTAGTGAAGGCCCTCAAACCGGCTTTGCCGATTTCGAGGCTTCCATAACACATCCAGCCTGCGGCTGGGACCATGTTATTTCAGGGTAGCGGATCCTCTGTCCGAATGGCTTTCGGGCGGCCCGCGTTCTAGCCGCTGCACAGCTTCCCATCTGCCCTCGGCGAAGGAATGCTCTCCGCCGCAACAAAAAAACCCGGGACACCGCCCCGGGTTCTTCTTTTCTTTTCAACAAACACTTCCGTTACACCTTGTACGCCTTCATGGCTTTGCGCAGTTCCTTCATAGTGGGGCGTTTGCCGTACATCAGCACCCCGGTGCGGTAGATCTTGGCGGACAGCCAGCCCAGGCCGAAGATGGTGCCGCAAAGGATGGCCAGCGACAGGGCCACCTCCCACCAGGCCGGGTCCGTCAGGCCGATCCGCATGAACATCAGGAACGGCGAGAAGAAAGGAATGAAGGACGATATCACCACATAGGTGGCGTTGGGCGTGGTCAGCCCGAAGATGGCCAGGTAGAAGCCCGCCAGGGAAAACAGCGTCAAGGGCATTACCGCCTGCCCCAGATCCTCCGTCCGGCTGACAATGGAGCCCACCGCCGCGTACAGCGTGGAGTAGAGGAAATACCCCAGCAGATAGAAGATGACTGCAAACACGATCAAGAGCGGATCGATCGCCCCCAGATCGATATTCAGATTCTTCAGCGTATCGATATTATGCGGCAGCGTCAGATTAATCACCGCCACACCCGCGATCAGCAGGATTTGGCTTAAGCCCACAATCAGCATACCGACGATCTTGCCGAACATCTGCTTAAGCGGCGACACACTGGTGATCAGCACCTCCATGACCCGGGAGCTTTTCTCCGCGGTAATTTCGGTGGCAATGAGCTGGCCGGTAATCATCACGCCCATAAACAGCACGATCACCAGCACATAAACCATCCCTGTGGCGATAACTACCTCTTCCGCGGATTTGCCGTTTTTGCCTACTGAGCCGGCGCCCCCGTCGGTAGTGGAAATTTGCACATTATCGATGACAACCGGGGCCATCAGCTTTTGCAGGGTTGCGGCAGGCAGGCCTTTGGCCGCGTCCTCATTCTTTACATATTGCAGGCCCGATTGCAGCTTGTTGGTAAAGCCGAAATCCATGGTTGCCTTCGACTTGTACGCCACCTTGGGGAAGCCCGAGGCCGCATCCATTTCCCCCAGCTCCAGATAACCCTTGATTTCGCCGGAGGAAATCCGTTCCTTCATGGCCGCTTCATTGGCGGCAGCGGAGCCTTGGTCCGGGAACTGGCGGACGATCACCTCCGCCTTCTCCTGGGATCCGTAATACTGCTCCAGCCGCGCGGCCACATCTCCCGCCACCATGCCGATTTCCGAAGCTTCGCCCGATTGGAACTTGGAGATGATATAGGGCAGGTTGGAGCCGACAATCACCAGCAGCGCCAAAATCACGGAGGTGACAATAAAGGACTTGGAACGGAATTTGTTGCGGACGGTAAAACCCATCACCGTAAGAAAGCCGTTATTCATGTCCATCGCCTCCTACTGTTTTGATGAAAATTTCATTCAGCGTAGGTTCCTTAACCTCAAAGTGGTGCACATCCGTTTGGCTTAAGGCCAGGGTAATAATCTCCCGCGCCGCCTCCGGCCGGTTGACCCGCAGCTCGTAGCCGTTCTCGTGGCGGAGAGCAGCCGTTACGCCGGGAATGGACGCAAGACCGTCCACCTCCCCTGTGGTGGAGAGCAGCACTCTTTCCTTGGGGAAGCGGTTTTTGATATCCCGGATATTCCCCTTCATAACCGTTTTGGACTTGTGCAAAATGGTAATGTTGCGGCACAGCTCCTCCACATGCTCCATCCGGTGGGTGGAGAACAGAATGCTGACGCCGCTGTCCCGCAGCTCCTTCACCGTGCCCTTCAAAAGCTCCACATTCACCGGGTCCAGGCCGCTGAAGGCTTCGTCCAGAATGATTAGCTGCGGCTCATGAATCACCGCTGCAATAAACTGAATCTTCTGCTGGTTGCCCTTGGACAGCTCCTCCACCCGCTTGTCATAATACTCCGGCACACCGAAGCGTTCCAGCCAGCGCTTGAGATTAGCGTCCGCCTTCTTCTTCTCCATCCCCTTCAATTGGGCCAAGTAAACCAGCTGCTCGCTGACCTTGATCTTGGGGTACAGCCCCCGTTCCTCGGGCAAATAACCCAGCAACCGGGTAATCTCATTGGCGTAGGGCTTCCCGTTATAGCGGATGGAACCGGCATCGGGATAAATCAATCCCAGCACCATCCGCATGGTGGTGGTTTTGCCTGCGCCGTTGGCGCCCAGGAGCCCGTAGATTTCCCCGCGCTCCACCTGGAGACTGATGCTGTCCACCGCCGTTTTGTCGCCGTACTGCTTGCTTACATTCGAGACAACCAGCACACTCATGGCTTCATTCTCCTCTCTATTACATATCCTTGCCTTTATTACGTACCACATGCCAAAAAAGTTCATCCCATTCCAACGGGCGTTCATCCGTCACCGCAATGCCCAGCTTCTCCAACGCCTCCCGGGTTTCCCCCGGCGACCGGGTGACCAGCCGGTGGGGCGTCCCCTTCTCCACGGCAGCGGCACCGGGAAGGGCCTCCGCAGTGGCCGGCAGCTCACTGATCCACAGCGTCCGCCAGCTTTCGGACAGCGCATCCTTCTCGAAGGGACCGTGCACCTCCCCATTTTCCAAAAAGAGAAGGTAGTCCCCGAGCCTCCGTATTTCCTCTATGATATGGGTGGCCATGAGGATGGTTCTGTCTCCGGCGGACATAAAGGCGGACAAGTCTTCCAGCATCATTTTCCAGGAAAAAGGGTCCAGTCCCGCCGACGGCTCATCCAGCACCAGGACCCGGGGAGCCTGGGACAGGGCGATAATAAAGGCAGCCAGCTTTTGGGTGCCTTTGGACGACTTCCGCATCGCCTTCCGGTCATCCAGACCGTAACGGCCAACCAGCCGCCGGTAGCAGGCATCATCCCACACCGGAAAAAACGGGGAAACGGCATCACGCCAGTCCCGGAGGCTCCAGCCCAAATCGGGAATATCCAGCTCATCGGGCATATAGGCGATCCGCCGCCGTTTTTCCCGGAGAGCTTCGACCTCTGCGGAGGCACGTGTTCGGTTATCCAGGGCGGCAGGTTTGCTGTTTTGCCCGGAGGAGGCTTCCGTCACCGGACCGGTTGCTGCCGGGAACCATTCCAGCATTCCGCTCTCCGGCTGTACAATGGCATTCAGCATACGGAACAAGGTTGTTTTACCCGAGCCGTTGCGTCCCATAATCACATAAACGTAGCCTTCCTCCAGCGTTAAGCTCACAGGACCCAGATGAAACTCCCCGTATGCCTTGGCCAGATTCCTCACTTCCAGCACCGTTTGCTCACTCATGGTTATGGTCTCCTTTCCCGTTCAGCCTGGTCTCCAGCTGCCGCTCCGCCATGGCCTGCTCCAGCAGCCGGCGCATCTCGTCAGGGCCGCAATCATAACGGGAGGCCGTCTCTACGGCTTCCCGGAAAGCCCGGCTCACCGTCTCCAGCCGGTTGCGTTCCCGGTCCTCCGTCTCCACCCGGGCCACGAAGGTGCCCGTGCCCTGCCGGGTCCGGATTAAACCCTCGTTCTCCAGGTCCTGGTATACCCTCCTGATGGTAATCACGCTGCAGGACAGGTCCAACGCCAGCTCCCGGATGGAGGGGAGCGGTGTTCCCTCCGTCAGCTTGCCTCCCAGTATCAGCCCCTTTAGCTGCACCTCGATCTGGTGGTACATGGGCTCAGGACTGGCGGGGGATAATTGTATCGGCAGCAGCATAGGTGTTCCTCCTTCCGGCAAGCTTCATAAAGAGTATCATCACATCAAGTCGCGTGAAGCCAGCTTTCGAACCATCAGGAGAGCCATCCCCCAGGCAATGGCTCCGCCAACGGCCAATCCGGCCAAAGACGCCCAAATCCCGTAGCTCCGCACAAGGGTCAAGCTGCCGCCCACAAGATGAATGCCGCTCAAATTCAGAAGCACGATAACCAGCATAAGCATAGCCATCACCAACAAAGTCAGCCGCATATAGGTTTTGCCGCCCATCCCCATCTCCATATACATAAATCCCGCCCCGCCTGCCAATGAGAATCCCAGCCACAACACGGCAGCTTGGACAAACTCCGTCCCAGTAGCCAAATGCTCCAACCTTACCGGGAGATATAAAACGGCAAAATAGCACAGCGCCATGGGCAGCAGCGTGATTAAAAACACCAGATACCGTGCCGCCACAATTTCCTTATCCGTCACCGGCAGCTTGCGGTAGAAGGCCAGCTTCCGGGAGAATGCGTCAGTCCAATAATGGCTGAGATACTCCTTGGTAAAAGCAAAGCCCAGGGTGCTTGTCATGGATACGGTCACCAGATCCGCCGCGGTGTCCCGTATGATCCGAATTGCCCCTTCCATCAAATCCGGGTCATTCCGCCCCAGGTACATAATCCCCGTAACCGCACCCAGGAATGCGAAGAGAATCCCTGTCAGAAAGGCAGGCAGCAGCAGCTTCCGGGTTTCTTGCTTCACCAGCATGTAGACATAGCCTTTCGGCATATCCTCGCCTCCAGTGTTATTCTGTATATATCTATATACACAGTATACACGATGTGCTGGAATTGGCAACCCTATTTCTGCCGTCACCCTTTCCCCACCTTCCTGTAACTCCAAACCATATGCTAACCTACCTCCCGCCTCCCACTCACTTCTTCCCTCATGTGCTCCCCTACACTACCTCCTCTTCCCTCACTAATCTGCTCTCCAATACAAACCCTCCACCTCACCCTGCTTCCCTCCATACACTACCTCTTCTTACCTCACTAACTTGCTCTCCAACCCAAACGCTCTTCCTCTAACTCTCCTTCATACGCTAACGGAACTCAGCGGCTCTTAGAGCTTCAAATTTAGCCTCGCGGCTCCGTAACGGAACTGGTTGATCCTTAGCGCTGGAATATGAGCCGATGGATGGTCCAAACCTCCGCTAACGGCCTCCTAGTTCCGTTAAATCTGCAG
The DNA here is from genome assembly GCA_023393235.1 of Bacillota bacterium. GTDB lineage: Bacteria > Bacillota > Bacilli > Paenibacillales > NBRC-103111 > Paenibacillus_AR. Next base: position 10,745 of record JAEWMH010000182.1, read on the forward strand.
CAGAGTCAATTATCCGCCGTAAAGGTCGCTCAGTTCCGTTACACATTCCAGCACACGCATCGCCTGATAACAAAACATGTTTTTTACATTAACGTCCTAAATTTGGACAAGTATCCCTGATTTTTAAACAAATATGTCGGTTTTTTGGAATGCAATATTTCCCATTTTCCCTATACTAGGGGTAGACAACAAGAAAACCCATATATTCCCACAACCTCATAGAAAGGAGGCTGCAATAGGCCGGTTCTGCAAAGCCGGAATTTTTGTAATCGCTTACTTTTCAAAAACAAAGGAGGAATTATGATGATGCTGCGCCAATGGTTGAACCCCCGGAAAGCAGGCTGTCTTCTGCTTGCCGCTGCCCTGCTGCTCCCCTTGGGACTAAGTCCCGCCCCCCAGCCGGCAGAAGCCGCAAGCGCCCGGCAGATGGAAAAGCTGAACCGGGGACTGGTCGCCGTCAAAACAAGCAACGGTGTTTTTGTAAGCTGGCGTCTCCTGGGAACGGAGGCCCTCAGCACAAGCTTCAACGTATACCGCAATGGCACCAAACTCAACTCCACCCCCATCACCAACAGCACCAATTATCAGGATGCAGGAGGGGCCGCCTCCTCCACCTATTATGTGAAGGCCGTGGTCAACGGCACTGAGCAGGCTGCTTCACCTACCGCCACCGTTTGGGCCAACAATTATCTGGATATCCCGCTTCAGAAGCCGGCCGGCGGCACAACTCCGGACGGTGTCGCTTACACCTACAACGCCAATGACGCCAGTGTGGGGGATCTGGATGGTGACGGAGACTATGAAATCATCCTTAAGTGGGACCCCTCCAATGCCAAGGACAATTCCCAGTCCGGCTATACGGGCAATGTCTATCTGGACGCCTACGAAATGAATGGCACCCGCCTGTGGCGCATTGACCTGGGCAAGAATATCCGGGCCGGGGCCCATTACACCCAGTTCCTGGTGTATGACTTCGACGGGGACGGCAAGGCCGAGGTAGTCTGCAAAACGGCAGACGGCACCAAGGACGGCACAGGTGTGGTCATCGGCAACGCCTCCGCGGATTACCGGAATTCCAGCGGCTATGTCCTGAGCGGCCCGGAATTCCTGACGGTGTTCTCCGGCACCAACGGCAAAGCGCTCACCACTGTAGACTATCTGCCTGCCCGGGGCAATGTCTCCGACTGGGGCGACAACTACGGCAACCGGGTAGACCGTTTCTTGGCTTGTGTCGCTTATCTGGACGGAGTACATCCCAGTATCGTTATGGCCCGGGGCTATTACACCCGCTCGGTAGTGGTGGCGTATGACTGGCGGAACAATACCCTGACCCGCAAGTGGACCTTCGACAGCAACAGCTCCACCAACTCCGGTACCGCCGGGCAGGGCAACCATAACCTCAGCGTCGGCGATGTGGACGGAGACGGCAAGGATGAAATTGTATACGGCGCCCTGACGATTGACGACAACGGGGCCAAGCTGTATAACACCTCCATGGGCCATGGGGATGCCATGCATATGGGCGACCTGAACCCGGACCGGGCAGGCCTGGAGGTGTTCAAGGTGAATGAAAACACCTCGGCTGCCTACGGTGCGTATATGTTCGACGCCAAAAACGGCACCGTGCTGTGGGGTGTCAAAACCAGCGCCGATACGGGACGCGGCATGTCCGCCGATATCGACCCCACCTACAAAGGTGAGGAGGTGTGGGCCTCCAACGGAGTTGGCCTGCGCTCGGCCACAGGCACGCTGATCAGCTCAACCATTCCCTCCTCCATTAACTTCGGGATCTGGTGGGACGGCGATCTGCTGCGTGAGCTCTTGGACCACAGCTCCAATGTGGGCAAAATCGATAAGTGGAATTACACCGCCAAAACCACCGGCAACCTGCTGACGGCTACCGGCACCAGCTCTAACAACGGCACCAAAGGCAACCCCTCCCTGCAGGCCGATCTCCTGGGCGACTGGAGAGAGGAAGCCATCTGGCGGACAGCAGACAGCAGCGCGCTGCGGGTCTACACCACTACGGCTGTAACCACCAACAAGATTTATACCCTGATGCATGACCCCATCTACCGTTTGGGTGTGGCTTGGCAGAATGTAGCCTATAACCAGCCGCCGCATACCGGCTTCTATCTGGGAGACGGCATGGGCGCCGTCACCCAGCCGAATATCTACACCGTGCCGTAACGGCAAATTTAATTAAAACGGAATTAGCCTCTTTTCTTCTTCCTTTTGCCATACTATGCTTATCGGGCAAGGGAAAGGAGAATGCGCATGAATGGATACGAAAACGAAGCGGTCCGCAACGACAGCATCGTCATCAAACAATATATTACCCACACGCAATTTGCCGAAATTAACCGGCTGGAGGCGATCTGCCACAGCCATGACGGCACTAACCTAAAGCTGGAGACGGATTACCGGCTGCACCGGCCCAAAGCTGCCGAACCCGGCATCAAGGAACTGAACGAATTTCTCTATTATGCGGACGGAGAGCTGGTGTCCTATCTGGGCATCGCCAGCTTCGGAGGCGGCAATGCGGCAGAGCTGAACGGCATGACCCATCCGGATTACCGGAGGAAGGGGATTTTCACCAGACTCTACGGATTGGCTTTGGAGGAATGCAGAAAGCGGGGTTTTGACAAAACCCTGCTTCTGTCCGACGGAAAATCCGAATCCGGCCAGGGTTTTATCCGTTCGGTCGGCGGGGTGTACGATTTTTCGGAATACCGCATGCGGCTGCGGGAGCATGGCGCGGCTGATCGTTCAGGATTGGTGACGCTGCGGAAGGCCAACAACGGGGATGTACCGGGGCTGGAGCAGCTGGATGTGGCGATTTTCGGCGGAATCGGGGAGGAGAATGTTCTTCCGGAGGAAGAGGAAATACGCAATGAGATCACCTATCTGATAGAGCGGGACGGGACAGATATCGGCCGGATCAAAATCACCTATGCCGATTCATCCGCCTTTATCAGCGGCTTTGGCATTGTGCCGGAGCAAAGGGGCCAGGGCTTCGGCAAGGCGGCGCTGCAGGAAGCGCTGTACCTGATCCGGGAGCGGCATATTCCGGAGGCTGAATTGGATGTGGAATGCAAAAACGCCAACGCGCTGCATCTCTACACCTCCTGCGGTTTTCAGGAAATGTCCGTAATGGATTATTACCAGGCCCCAGAGACTCGATAGAACTTGGCTCTCTAAGACAAAAAGCCTCCGCAGCTGGCGGGGGCTTTTTGAATTTGTGGCGGTTTTGTGAAACCCTCTCCCGTTTAAAACGTAAGTATCACAAAAAAGGAGGAGGAGCTTATGCAGAAAAGATCGTTGGCCCTTGCTATTCCTTTCGGTGTAACCTTTGGTCTTCTGTTTGGCATGGTGTTGAAGAATGCCGCGTTGGGCATTTCCATGGGCATTCTGTTTGCGATCATTTTCTCCCAAGTGAAAGGCTTAGACAAGAAGGACAAGGAAGAATAACCACTTATGCTGCGGTTGCGGCCGCACCGAAAACCGATGAATTATCGGAGAGGGCCTTCAAATCGGCTTCGCCCATTTCGAGGCCGGTGCAGCTTAGCCGAAAATAGCGTCGATCACCGGCTTGGTGGCGCCGCCCGGATACAGCAGATATAAGAGCACATAAACCATAATCCCGGTGGGTGCGGTTAACAGCCACAGGACAGCAGTCAGCCTGCCCAGCTTCCGGTGCCGGACAAAATCCTTCTTGTACGCCTGGTACAAGGTGATCAGCCCGAAGGCGCCGGCCACCGTCGCCAGCACAATATGGAACAGCAGGAACACGAAATACGCATCCCGCACCCAAACCGGCGCTTCCTCTGAGAACGAGGTATTCCCCACAAACACAGTCCGACCCACATATAAAAGGAAAAACAACAGAGCCGTCGCGGCGCCCCACAGCATCAGTTTCTGGTGCCGCTCCCGCCGGCCCTTCACGATGGCATACCAGCCAAATCCCACGAAAGTTGCGCTAATGGCGATCAGCAGCGTACATATTGTCGGAAGCACGTTTCCCATATCCGAATATCCCCGTCCGTTCATGAAAAGTAGAGAGGCGCTTCCTGGACCGTGTTTGCAACACGCTCTCCCGGACAGGCGCCTTCCTTCTTTCCTAACGATACCATTTCATGAAGCCGCACGCCAGTCAGATCCAAACCCAATACAACGCCGCCCCCATGGCGACCAGTGTGAGAATGGTGCCAAAGGCCAGACTGAGGATGGAAAGGAGATCATTCCGGCTTTTCAGCCGCGTCCAATGGATCAGCTGCAGGAACAGCTGGATGGCAGCCATGAGCATCAAAAACGGCACCAGGAGATCTGCCGGCAGTTCTCCGTATAGAGCGGCCCCGAAGGCTAGAACGGTGAGCAGCACAGAAACCGTAAAGGAAAACAGATGAATACGACTGCCCGTTTCCTTATGGGGGGCCTGAGGAAAACCGGAGGCAACTGGCTTCTCCCTTCCCATAGTTCCGCCACCCCATTCCATAACCTGCCCCTCTGCTGCCGCAGCCATGGTTTGCACCGCTATCTGTGGACCTGCCGCTTCCTCTCTGTTTTTATACTCCAGGCTCATGGCCATCCCGCCTTTCTTCAATAGGAGCCAATTCACAGACTTTTTCTTACAAATCGTTTTCCAAAACGAACTTTCCCTGCTCCAGCAAATGGAAAAAAGGAAGGAGCTCTCCTTAGACCGGAGGAAATATCCCCTCCCCTTCCGACACCGGCGCCAAAGATTCTGGGACTAAATAATCATCTACCACACCATATAGGAAAAACAGTCTAAACCGCACCGGCAGCAGCCGCTTCAGGGTTTAGATCCTGCTTCAATTGACCAGCGTGATTGTCAGCCTATGGAAAGAAAAAAATGTTATCCGAAAATTTTGCCGAAAAACGCGAAAAAATCTGTACAACCGACCGAATAATGAATTATTCTAAATTGATAATTTGAATAATCTCCTTCACGGATAACTATAAAATTGTTACAGAATTTTGTCAATGAAGGAAATGAAGCCGAAATATGCGTTTTTCCTTTTCCAGTGAAGGTAGTTCTCCAAAACGAACAAATATGCTATACTGTAACCATCTTGGTAACAGCATGAGGAGGCATCAGCTATGATCGGGAAACGGATTCAGAAGCTCCGCTTGGAACGGGGATTGTCCTTGTCAGACGTGGCCGACAGGGCAGGCGTGGCAAAGTCGTATCTCAGCACCATTGAACGGGACATCCAGAAGAACCCCTCTATTTCGTTTATTGAGAAGGTGGCTGCCGTACTGGGAGTAGCTCCTCAGGACCTGCTGCAGCATCATGACGAGGAGCCGCTGGACGCGGAATGGGTGGCGATTCTTCAGGAAGCGCGCAAAAGCGGTGTCACCAAGGAGCAGTTGGAGGAATTCCTTGCCTTTACCAAATGGAAGCTGGACAAGCAAAAAAGCGCCGGCGTTTTGTAACCGCCCGGCGCTTGCGTTCATGCTTGCAATCATATAGAGATGGGAGTGGAGTAATCATGGAATTTCTTGCAGTGGTGTTTGTGGTTATTGTGGTTGCGTTGTTTTTCAACGGCAAAAAAACAAACCGCAGGAAGCGGCATTACACCGGCGGTGGGGCGGGGTTCTATCACGGAGCGGACTCCTATGACAACGGCCACCGCCACAATGATTCGGACGGCCATTGGGGAGGCGGCGACGGCTGCAGTGATTCCGGCGGTTCATCCGATTCCGGCGGCTCGTCGGATTCAGGCGGAGGCGATTGCGGAGGAGGCGGCGGGGGCGACTGACCTGCCTCCTCCTGTTTGTTTCCCTGCCACTATTTGCTCTTGATCAGCAGATCAACGGCATCCTTCACAGCCTTGTTGGCTTTGCTTCCGGCTTTTTCCTCCAGAAGAGTTTTTTCCAGATTGGCGGCCACCACGTAGGCTACGGTTTTGTCCACGGCACTGCGGACAGCCACCAGCTGGCTGACCACATCCTTGCAGGACTCCCCTTCCTCCATCATTTTGAGCACACCACGGACCTGGCCTTCAATCCGCTTCAGCCGCTTCTTCACGTCATCGTCAAATTTCATCCCGGCATCCTCCCAATCTCTATAATCAGACATCATACCTGTATAGGTATATTATGGGTGGGGATGGACCGGGATGCAACTGCAATCGTCCTTTTCCTGCCTGCCTCGAATTACATCGTTTCCTCCAGTGAGGACGTCCCGGCATGCGGAACTCCGCCGTTTTCCGGGACGGCACCGGCTGTCTCCCGGCCGGCGTTCCAGCCCCCTTGGCTGGCGGCCAGCCGCGGCAGCTTCCACAGGTACAAGACTGCCGTCAATACCATACAGACGCCCACTGCCACATAAGCGGCCTCCAGCTTCATGTATTGCGGGAAGAGCACCGCAATAATCCCCAGGGCTGCCGATTGGGAGGCCATCATGATAGGGTCGGTCCAGGCGTTGACTCTGCCGCGGATGCCGGAGTCAATAATCCGGGGCATCCACCCGCCGATCGCCACATTCAACGGACCAATGGTAAGGCCGACACCAACCGTTGCCGCCAGATACATCCAGACATTGGTTGCGAAGCCCATCCCCGCCCCCAGCACCCCTGCCGCCAGAAGGCCTCCCGCCATTACCCGGATAAAGCCCCATTTCCGGATCAGCCAAGCCCCTGCCAGGCTCCCCGGAAAAACACCGATCCCCAGGAAGATGGAAAACAGGGAGCTGAAGCGCTGATAATCGTCCGGAGCCAGCTTGTATTTCATGGTAAACATCGGCAGCACCGCAAAGGCCCCATTAATGAAGCCGAGCATAAAGAAACCGGTAATCAGCGCCAGCAGCAGCTTATTGGTCCAGATATACCCGATCCCCTTGCGGAAATCCTCCACGATCAGCGGCAGCCCGATATCCTTCCAGCGTGTGCGGCCGTTAGGCAGCCGGTCCTTCTCCTCAATCCGCATGGACTGGATCAGCACCCCGGATATCAGAAACCCGAGACCATCGACCAGAACGGCTCCTTGGATGCCGATGTAGTGGTATGCCAAAGCACCCAGTCCCGTTCCGAACAGCATAAACAGACTGAATACCATCTGGTTCATACCTGCTGCCGTGGTGTAATGCTCCGGCTTCAGGATACTCTGCATCAGAGCCGATTGGGCAGGATAGAAGAATTTGCCGACGGCACTCCGGATAAACAACACGAGAAATATCAGCGGCATCCAGCCTGCCGTTACGGCGCCCAACAGCCCGACTGTCAGACCTGCCCGGATCCAGTCGCTGTAGGCGCATATCCGCTTGCGGTCCATCCGGTCGGCGAGAACACCCACCAGGAAGAATACCAGGAGCGTCGGTGCGGAATACATCAGCTCCGCCAGAGTGGCATAGAAGGGCTGGCTGGAGAAGCGGTCCAGCAGATAGAACGCCAGCGCCATATTCCCGATGGTATTGCCCAGCTGGGATGTGACCCCGGCGCCGAACAGCTTGATGAATCTGGGATTTCGGAACAATTCTTTCATGAACACGCACCCGCTTTGCATAGGAAATAAACAATAGCTTCACTATACGCGCCTGATGCGGTTCCCCGTAGTGAGAGCAGTCATGGCGGAAGTCACAAAATAAGTCATATCTTCCTCCTCCTTCCGCCGAATCTCCCCCTACAGCCGCAGCCCCCTCCGGCATGCTTCTTCAGTCCGACGGGAAGTCCTCCCACACCCTAGCGGAATACCTTATCCTGCAGAAACTTCAGGGCTTCTCCAATCTCCTTCAGCTCACTGTCACCGATACCGACCATATGGGCCGCAAACCGCTCCTCCACCCGTTGGAATGCCTGCGCCATCATCTCTTCTCCGGCCTCGCTTAAGCGGAATAGCTGCTTGCGCCGATCCTCCGGGTCGGTAATTTTCTGGCAGAGCCCCTTCTCTGTCAGCTTCCTCAGCTCCCGGCTGGTATTGGGCAGGGACATATGCATGCAGCTGCTGATTTCGCTTAAGGTAAGGGGCTGTTTGATGGAGATATACTCCAGAATCTTATATTGAGCCTGGGTAACCGCCTCGGACCGCACACCCTGGGTCAGCTCCTCGGTTATTTGATGGACAGCCGCCGTAAAAACAACTACCTGCCGGAACAATTCATGTTTATCCATGGGATCACCTCACTTACTGACACCATACCAAATTACTTATCTATATACAATTATCAATTTATAATTATCATTTGACAATTATACATGTCCCATGCTACCTTTTAGTTATCTATTGATAATGAAAAGGAGTGAACGGCATGAAGCTGCTGATTATCTACACCCATCCCAATCATGAAAGCCTGAACGGCGCTTTTTTGCAGCAGGTGATAAAAGGAGCAGGAGAAAATAAGGAGATCGAGGAGGTCCGGGTAACGGATTTGTATGGGGAGGGTTTTAATCCGGTGCTGGTGTTTAACAAGCAGAAACGCCGGCGGGATTTGGATAAGGACCCGGAGCTGGTTCCTTATTGGGACAACATCCGGTGGGCGGATAAAATTGTATTCATCTATCCCATCTGGTGGGGGCGGCCGCCGGCCATGCTGATGGGTTTCATCGACCGGATCTTCGTTTCCGGCTTCGGGTACCGGTCCAATGGCGGACTGCTTCCGGAGGGGCTGCTGAAGGGAAAATCTGTGGTTTGCATTTCCACGATGATGGGACCGGCCCTGTACCTGCGCCTGTGGCTGAATAACGCCCACAAGATGCTCATGCGCAAAGCGCTGTTCAACTACGTCGGCATGAAGGACGTGCGGTTTTTCCAATTCGGAAGTATGGAGAGCCCCAAGGGCAAACACCAGGCGAAGCTGAAGCGGGTGTACCGGTATTTCCGCACGGTTCAATAAACATTCCCACAAAGAAAAGGGCGCCCCGGTGACAACGTCCCGGCAAGCACCCCATATATATGTCAGATAAACAGCTGCATATCCGAATCCAGCGCGTCCTTCAGATAGGTTTTCGCATCGATAATCTCTACCTCGGGCAGAAGCTCCTCCGGCTTAAAGCCCATCACCTCCACCGACAGGCGGCAGGCATAAAACTTGATGTGCTTTTTGCGGGCACCCTTCAAAAAATGGATCAGCTGCGGAGCTTCATCATCCTTCAGCATCTCCTCCAGCATGTGCTTGCCCAAGCCGGCATAGTTCATCCGGGACAGGGGCAGCTGGTCCGGCCCTTTGGGTGTCATCATGGCAAACATTTTTTCGTAGAGCGTTTTGTCCTCCAGGGTCATATGCTCCGGGTCCCGCACCAGACACAGCCCCCAGAAGGCGAAGAACATCGTCACATCCACGCCGATTTCCTTGGCCGCATTGGCTAATATTAAGCCGGCCATGGCTTTGTCGTATTCGCCGGAGAACATCAGCAGATTCATTTTTTTGTCCATGTGTCCGTTTGCTCCTTCTTTTCCTTTGGCTTCCGAATGCCGTTAGGGTCCCTCCTCTGCAGTCCATTTATGTGCCGGAACGGCAAAAAAGCTCCTTCCCCAGCCGGGAAAGGAGCTTTACTTATAAGACATGCCTGTTAGAACCGGCCCGCCAATTCAACTGCCTGATCTACGCCTTCCTTGACGATGGCCTGGGAGCGGTCAGGGAACTGGTTGTGGCCTTCGATTACAATCGTTTCAATATCCGTGATGCCCCAGAAGCTCAGGACATTGCGGACATAGCTCAAGGACATTTCCAGAGACTGCATGGGCTCCACGGAATAAACGCCGCCGCGGGCGTTCAGCAGCAGGGCCTTTTTGTTGCCCACAAGACCGACAGGTCCCTGCGGGGTATATTTGAAGGTTTTGCCTGCTTGGCTCAGGAAGTGGAGATAGCTGACCAGCTGTGCGGGAGCGGAGAAATTCCACAGCGGGAAGGCGATAACCACCTTATCCGCGGCCAGGAACTGATCCAGGTAAGCGTTCACCTGTGCGGCAGCCGCCGTCTCTTCCTCAGTCAGCCCGTAACCGTTGGCCAGCTTATACATCGCCGTCATATGTACGGTATCGTAGTATGGAGGCGGGTTTTGGAACAGATCCAGCTCAGTGACTTCATCCCCGGGATGGGCTGCTTTATAAGCTTGCAGGAAGCCCTCATACAGCTGGACAGTGACCGATTGGTCGGCAGGGCGGGAATTGGCTTTAATAAATAGTACGGAACTCATAAAATAACGCCTCCTAAATGAAAATGATTATCGATATTTTATATTATACAATTAGACGCTTATTATTTTCAAGAAAAGTAAATAAAGAAAGTGTAAAAAATTTTAACGAATATGAGACGGCTTATTTCAGCAGAATCAACCGCTTGAAACATGTAACGAAACTGAGCCTCGTTATTTCATATTCCCGGGCTTATTAGTGTGGATTTTTGCGAAATAAGCCTCCACAGATTCGTGAGAACGGAGAAAGGAGGCAGATTGGCAAAATAACGCTGCTGACTTTCGTTCGGAAGCAGCCGTTGCCAGTACCGGTTGCTCTCGTCGCTTACGTCCCCCGGACAAGCCCCCTCCCGGAGAGTCCTGCCCGGGAATGCGGGCCGCAATAAAAAACGCTGACCCTAATGGTCAACGTCCCAATGTTCCTAAGTTTACAGCCGGACTTCGATAGCTGGAGGAGACCGCTACGCGATCTCCCCTTCTTCCTCCTGCGTATAGAGCCGGATCAAAACCCGGGAAATGCGGAGATGGTCCACCTCCTCTACGATCAGCTCACACCCTCCCGCCCGGATGCGCTGATGCCGGTGGGGAGGGCTTTCCAACTGGGCGTACAGCCATCCTCCCAAGGTATCGTAATCCTCCGAGATGAGGCTGAGACTGAGCCGTTCGTTCACCTCCTCCAAGAGCAAAAGACCGTCCACGGACCATGTATCGTTTCCCGCCGCCTCCACAGCAGGACGCTCCTCATCAAATTCATCCTGGATTTCCCCGACAATTTCCTCCAGAATATCCTCGGCGGTCACCAGACCGGAGGTTCCTCCATACTCGTCAATCAACAGAGCCATCTGGGTTTTACGCTTCTGCATCAGTCCCAGCAGAGAGCTGATGGGAATGGTTTCCGGAACGCTGATCAGCGGGCGGATAACACCGCGCAGATCCTTCTCCCCCACACCGGGGCGGAGCAAGTCCTTAATGTGGATAAAACCGATAATATTGTCCTTATCCGGGTCGCAAACCGGATACCGGGTCAGCTGTTCCTCCAGAGCAATGGCCATATTTTCCCGGTAAGGGAGGTGGGCAAATAGACAGACCATTTCTGTGCGGGGAATCATCACCTCCCGTGCACTGGTTTCCGAGAAGCTGAAAATATTACGAACCAGCGTAAATTCTGTGTGGTCCAGCGAGCCGTTGCCATGGGATTCCTCCACCAGGAGCCGGATGTCGGCACCAGGGTGAAGGGCTTCCAAGTTTCTTTCCGGCTCTATGCCCGCCCCTGCCGCGACCCACCGGAAGCCGGCGGTCAACAGCCGATAGGCCGGATGAACGATCCGGTACACGAAGGTCAAAAGAACTGCACAATGGAGCAGCATTTTTTCCGGATTGGATGCGGCCAGATACTTGGGCAGCTGCTCCCCGGCCAACAGATGCACCGGCAGCACCAGTACCAGACCGGCCAAGGCGGCAAGTACGCCGGAATCCAGCACCGGCTTCAATAGGGCTCCCACAGTAAACGCTCCCCACAGCCCCATACAGAGGGAAGCCAGGGTGATACCCATTTGGCAAACAAACAGAAAGCCTTTCGGATTCTCTCCGATTTTGCCGGCGCTCCGGCCGGAGAGTGATCCAAGCCCCTTCAACGCATGGAACCGTCCGGGCCGGGTCCGGCCAATGGCTGTTTCGGCCGCTGCAAAGAAGGCATTCATCAACACAAGAAGCAGCGCAAGCAGCAGGCTTATGCCAGGCGGCAACGGAACGGAATCCAACACCCCTCCTGCCCTTGAATATTCAAGCGGCAGGCCCACCTCCTTTTTGCATGCAGATTTCCTAACTCAGTTTCATATGTATTCCCCTCGGCTTGGCAATTAGTACTGCTATCGGCCCTTCTCGACGGCAAAAAACGGGCCCGGCCGAAGAGGCCGGAAGCCCGTTTATGCTGGAAATGGCTATTGTCCACTGCCTTCAGTCAGATCCAGAGGAAGGGAATGGCGAAGAGCAGCGCGATCAGGGCCAGATCCAATCCCCATGCACCGCCATAGCCAAAGCCGCCGTAAGGATAACCGCCGAATGCGGAGGTTTGGGCGGTTTTTTGCTTTTTGCTGAGCTGGGCCTTGGCTTTGGTGCTGTTGGTGGAAACAGCCTCGCCGCCTGCAAAGCAGGATTTCAGCATCAATTGCTGGCCGTTCAGTCCGTCCAGGGTCCCGTAGATGGTGGTGCCGTCCACCAGCACAACGCACACATGCTTACCCATATGGGGACGAAGCTTTTCGTCGCAAATGGGATTGATCAACTCCATACCTCTTGTGCCTCCTTTGCCCTGTTGTGCATGGATACCAGGGGTTCATCCCATTGTATGGGGCCGGAGGCCAAAGGGTATGGACATCCGCCCGGATGAGGCGGAAATCTTTACGGACGGTTGTCCGGGGGCCTTCCCCAAACTCTCCAGTCCCCCTTGGGCCCGCCGCGCCTAACGGAACTGAGCGACCCTTAAACCGGATAAATCGACCGTTTGAAAATGTAACGGAACTCACAGACCCTTACAGCAGCAAATCGGGTATTTGAGGCTTCCCAACTACCGCTAACGGCTTCTAAGTTCCGTCACTGCCGAAACCAGCCAAATATCCCCTGCTAAGAGCCTCTCAGTTCCGTTACAGCACCAGCAACACGGGACCAGTCTCAGCTCAAAAAAACCCGCTCCGGCAGCAGATAACAGCCGTGTGCGGGTTTTTGAAAACATATTTTGAGAATCGGCGAACGGCTAAGCCTCTACTGGCTGCTGCCAGTTCAGACTGTCGCCCCGGCCCATATCCACCTCGAAGCCGCTGACCTTGATGCGCATCTCGATGCAGCCGCGGCAGTGGGCAGCTTCGTCGCCGGTGCAGATTTTGTTCTCATAGAGTGCATATTTCTCCCGGACCGAGGTGGGCGACAGGTTGGGCATCACCACATTGGCCCCGGCCTTGATGGCCTTCTCCCTGCCCTGCGGGTCAAGGCTGCCCATGGCCGTGGTGGCCGGCAGATTGGCTTTGGGCACCAATAGACGGGCAAATGCAACCATCACCAGGGTATTGTCCACGGTGCCGCCCTTCGAGCCCTTCAAGGGGGTATCGCTGTGGGGGATAAACGGCCCGATGCCGATCATATCCGGCTGGAAACGGTGGAGGAAGTCCAAATCCTCCGCCAGATGCTCGAGGGTTTGCCCCGGCAGCCCCACCATAAATCCGGCGCCTACCTGGTAGCCGATTTCCTTCAACATACGCAGGCATTCCATCCGGTTATCGAAGGACATGTTTGGATGCAGGGATTCATATAGCTCCCGGGAGGCTGTCTCGTGGCGGAGCAGGAAGCGCTCAGCGCCAGCCTTGTACAACGCCTCATATTCACTGCGGCTGCGTTCCCCAATGGACAGCGTAACGGCAGCGTCGGGAAATTCACCTTTGATCATACCTAGAATCTCTGTCAGCCGCTCCGCCGTGTACCACATATCCTCCCCGCTCTGGAGCACGAAGGTGCGGTAGCCCAATTCATACCCCTCCCGGCAGCAGGCGAGAATATCTTCGGGGGCCAGGCGGTACCGGTCCGCATTGCGGTTGCCGGCGCGGATGCCGCAATACATGCAGTCCCGGCGGCAGTAGTTGGAGAACTCCACCAGCCCCCGCATAAATACCCGCGGCCCGTAGTGGGCAAGACGGGTCCGGTTGGCATAATCGAACAGCCGCGCTTTGTGCTGCGGGTCCTCCATCATGCGGAGCGCATCTATAATCTCATCCTTGGTGAGCGAATGGGTCTCAAACAGCTGATCCAGCAGATCCGTCATGGTGTTATCCTCCTTGCCGGCCGCTCCATAGGATGCACAGGCCTCCGGCTGTCTTTTCCCCCACCGTAGCATGGGAAGCGAGACGGGAGATATGATTTTTATCATATTCATGTGAAACTTTTCACATCCAATATAGAAGAAGTCCTTTTACAAGAAAAAAGCAGCACAGACGGCTTTCCCGCCATGTGCCGCTTCACTGCTGCACTACTATTTAGACAACGTCGTAGCCTTGGTCTTCAATGGCATTCTTCAATGCTGCTTCATCCAGCTTGGACGCATCATATTCCACGGTGACGGTTTTGGCCGCCAGGTCCACTTTGCCCTTGGCTCCGATATTTTGCAGGGCGCCTTCTACGGATTTAACGCAATGATTGCAGGACATGCCTTCTACCTTCAAAGTTGTTTGTGCCATGTTCAATCTCTCCTTTAGGTTAATGATTCATTATATAAATGACCTTTGACCACTGCAGCTGTTGAACGGAATTACCGCATCAGCTTGTTGACGGTGATCAGCAGTTCATCCAAAACCTCATTGTCGCCTTCCAAAATACGCTCCACCACACAGGATTTCATGTGGCCCTCCAGCAGCAGCTTGCCCACTCCGTTCAGAGCGGACTGAATCGCGGCGATCTGGTTCAGGACATCGTCGCAATACACATCCTTCTCGATGAGCCCCTTTACTCCGCGGATCTGTCCTTCAATCCGGTTGAGCCGGTTCACAAGGCTGGACTTCATCTCCTGGGAGTGATGGCTCTTGCGGGGCTGGGTGGAATCGCAGCAGCCGGCAGCCTCCGGATGATCCGCGCCATGGGAATGGCTGCAGTGATTTTTGCTGTCCAGGTTAGATTTGTCTTCCATTTGTTCAAGCTCCTCTCTGCTTGCGGCAAAGTCCGTTCCGCTGCTGTAGCGGAGATCGGCTCTGCTTTCTTTTTTGCGGCGGTAGGACTGGGGGTTGGGGCTAAGGCCCACACTTAAAGCTTAATGCGCTGCAGCCGGAGGGCGTTCAGCACAACCGATACTGAGCTCATCGCCATGGCCGCGCCGGCCAGCCAAGGAGCCAGGAATCCGGCGGCGGCAATGGGGATGCCCAGAGAGTTGTAAGCCAAGGCCCAGAATAAATTCTGCTTAATATTCCCCATGGTTCTGCGGCTCATGTAAATGGCGTCGGCGATGCCGTTCAAGTCGCCACGGAGAAGCGTGATGTCCGCCGCCTCCATGGCCACATCCGTCCCGGTGCCCATCGCCATGCCAATGTCGGCTGTGGCCAAGGCCGGAGCATCGTTAATGCCGTCGCCAACCATCGCCACCTTGCGGCCCTCCTGCTGGAGCTTGCGGACCTCCTCCGCCTTGCCCTCCGGCAGCACCTCCGCCAGTACCCGGGGAATCCCCGCTTGCTTGGCAATGGCCTCTGCTGTGCGCTGGTTGTCGCCGGTAAGCATGACGACGGTCAGCCCCAGCTTCAGGAGCCGGTCCACCGCCTCGCGGGAGGACTCCTTCATGGTGTCCGCCACGGCCAGGACGCCGGCGTAAGCCCCGTCCACCGCCACCAGCATGGCGGTTTTGCCCGCTTGCTCCAGCCGTTCCATCTCCCGGCCGGCGCCGCCAAAATCCACGCCGCTCTCCTCCAGGAGACGGCGGGTGCCAACGGCCAGCCGCCGCCCCTCCACCGTGGCGCGGATGCCGTAGCCCGGCACCGCGGCGAACTCTCCTGCGGCGGCCAGAGCCAACCCCCGCTCCTCCGCCCCCCTGACAATGGCCTCGGCCAGGGGATGCTCCGACGGCTTCTCCGCCGCGGCCGCCAGGCGGAGCAATAGATCCTCTCCGCCCTGCCAGCCCGGGGCGGGAATCACATCCGTGAGCACCGGCTTGCCGTGGGTGACGGTGCCGGTTTTGTCCAGCACAACGGTATTGATGTGCCCGGTTTGTTCCAGATGCTCGCCGCCCTTAAACAGGATGCCCGCCTCGGCGGCACGTCCGGAGCCTGCCATAATCGAGGTGGGTGTAGCCAGCCCCAAGGCACAGGGGCAGGCGATAACCAGCACCGCGATGGCTTTCTCCAGCGCTCCGGCGAATTCTCCCGGTGCAATGGCATAATACCACACAAGGAAGGTGACGGCCGCTAAGCCTACCACCACCGGAACGAAAATCCCGGATATTTTGTCCGCTACCCGCTGGATGGGAGCCTTGGAGCTTTGGGCTTCCTCCACCACCCGGATGATCTGGGCCAGCGCCGTGTCCCGGCCCACCTTCGTTGCACGGACCTTCAAAGCCCCGTTTTTGTTAATAGTTGCCCCGATGACCTGATGCCCGGGCGCCTTCTCCACCGGAATGCTTTCGCCCGTAATCATGGATTCATCCACCGCCGAGCTGCCCTCCAGCACCAACGCATCCACGGGAATTTTTTCACCCGGCTTCACCAGCAGCACGTCTCCCGCCACCACCTGCTCGATGGGCACCTGCAGCTCGGCTCCGTCCCGGATGACCAGCGCGGTTTTGGCCTGGAGCCCCATCAGAGTGCGGATCGCCTCCGAGGTCCGGCCCTTGGCCATGGCCTCGAAGAGCTTGCCCAGGAGAATCAGGGTAATCAGCACGGCGCTGGTCTCAAAATATAGCTCCGGCATATGATGCGCGCTCCCGCCGTCCGCCGCCCATACCCCAGTGAGGTATACACTGTAGAAATAAGCCGCCGACGTTCCCAGGGCTACCAGCACATCCATATTGGCACTGCCGTTCCACAGAGCCTTGGCTGCTCCTTTATAGAAGGGCCATCCGATCCAGAATTGGACTACCGAGGACAGTACAAGCTGCACCCACGGGTTCATGAAGGCATCCGGCACCCACAGGAAGGATGTCCACGAAAAATGCCCCACCATCGACCACAAAAGCGGCAGCGACAGGACCGCCGAAATCCCGAACACAATCTGCTTGTGCCGGATATCCTTCCTGCGCTGGCCCTCACGGTCTCCTCCCTGCGCTTCCTTGCGGGAAGCGGTATACCCCAGCTGGGTAACCTTGCGGATCAGGTCCTCCGCCGACAGCTCTCCGCCCCACTCCACATGGGCCGTTTCCAAAGCCAGGTTCACATTGGCCTTGGTGACACCGGGCAGCCGGGCCAATCCCTTCTCGATTCTAGCGGCACAGGCGGCGCAGGTCATACCGCCAATGTCCAGCTCCACCGATTGGCGGGCAATGCCGTAGCCCAGTGCCTCCACCTTGGATTCCAGCGCCTCGGCAGATACCTTGGCCGGATCATATGCAACTGTTGCCCGCTCCAGCGCCAGATTCACATTGGCCTGGGTGACCCCGTCCATCCGGGACAGCCCCTTTTCGATTCTGGCTGCGCAAGCCGCGCAGGTCATGCCTGTAATTTGAAAGGAGCTTTGAGCTGTTCCTGTAGTTTCCATCTGAACCACCTCGTCATTCCTGCTTTGTGATTATGACCCGAATATACCCTATGGGGGTATCTTCAACACATTCATCATAACATACCCCCTCCCCCTATGCAAGAGGAGATTACAGACGCAAAATTTCATGATATTATCATTTTTCCCCTGGGGAAAACAGCCTATTTTTTCTTATAATGAGATTGTAAGCCCTATCCTATGTATAAATGGAGGATTGTTCCATGGAGTATCTCTCCAGTCTGTCCGGTCCCGATCTGGAGATTGACCGGGAGCTGCTGGTGAAGGCCATCGACTTGTCCCAAGGCGACAGCCGGCCGGTATCCCTATTTTTGACAGGCGCTTTACGCACGTACATTAACAAATCCAGGCTGGAATCCATGGGGTTTAAGGAAACGCTGTTCCGCCTCCGCCGTTTCGAGGAGGTCAAACGGGTCTACTGCAAGCGCATTGCCCACTTCGAGAAAAAACAAGATGAGAATACACATTTGAATGACCCCAACTTCTGCGGCATCATCTACCCCTCAACCCTGACGGAAGTTTTCCTGACAGCAAAAGGGAACCTGATCGTCCAGAAGTCTGTTGCCAAGGAGGTCCACTACTGCAACGGCCAAGCGATTGGGGAAACCGTTTTCAGCTCTTCGGAGCGTTATCTGAACAGTGCGGAGGAGTATCAGGCGCCGCGGGTAATGGACGTGATTATCCACAACCAGTTTGATGCGGTACGCAAGGATCTTCCCGAGTCCCTTCACAGCACAGTCATTTCGGCTCTGAACATCCGGATTACCCAGCGGCTGTCCGAGCAGCTGGATCAGGAATTCCTGCAGGAGCTTGAACTGTAAGCGGTACCGCCATTTTTTCTGCTGCATTGTCCTGCCTTACCGCCGGAGAGGTTTCTGTTCTTCCACAGCTCGAGCCTGACCCGGCTTTCCAGTGAAGCCGGGTCAGGCTTTTTGGCTGTCCGCCCCAATAACAACGGGCTTTACCGGCGGTTTTTTGCGGACCTCGTGGGCTGCGGCTTAGGGTCTGCCACAATCCGCATCAAGTTACCAAAAAAGGTCATCGGTCTACCCTGTTCTTCCCCCACCCCTTCTCCTACAATAAAGATAGTTGGTATCACTCCTATACATCTCCTGTAATATGAACGTCACTAAACTTCCCATGGAATGATCAAGGAGGAACAAATGGAACTTTCACTCAGCATGTGGAGCGTCCACCGGACTGTGAGAGAAAACGGTTGGACCGTACTGGACTTTGTGGATTTTTGCAATAAGGAAGGCATTAAGCAGGTGGAGCTGTTGAATGTATTCTGGAAAAATGCCGCCATTGAGCTGCCCACTGTGGTAGCCGCCTTGAAGAGCAAGGGCATCCGGGCTTCCAGCTATGCTGTGGCCAATGATTTCGCCAAGGATAATGCCGAGGAGCGCCAAGCCGCCCTCCAGGAAATTCTGGATGCCATTCCGGTAGCGCAAGCACTGGGTGTGAACGTCATCCGGGTGTTCTCGGGGAATCTGACAGAACATGTTACCTACGATAATGCCTTGGGCTGGATTGTAGAGGGTTTGCGTGCAGCTGCAGAAGCGGCGGGCAAGGCCGGCATCACTCTTTGTCTGGAAAACCACGGCAAGCTTGCCGGAAGCGGCGTACAGGTGAAGGCGATTCTGGACCGGGTGAATTCCCCTTATCTGAAATCCACCTTCGATACCGGCAACTTTCTGCTGGTGGACGAAGAGCCGCTGACGGCGCTGGATGTGCTGATCGGCGAGGTGGCGCATGTGCACTTCAAGGATTTTGTGCGGCTGCCTGATGGGCGTTACAAGTCCTTGGCGGGAACCTCCTTTGAAGGTGTCAGCCTGGGTCTGGGCGATGTGGACCTGGCGGAGATTGTCCGCCGTTTGAAGGCGCGCGGCTATGAAGGCGCGTATGTGCTGGAGTATGAGGGGCTGGGCAGCGAGGCCGAAGGCATCCGCAAGAGCTACGAATATTTCGGCACCTTGGTATAAAAGGACGGCCGAGGAACGTGGACCTCTGCGGGAGCCGCTCTGCTGACGGGCATGCTCCTGCTGTTGCACTCGCTCTGCTGACGGGCGTGCTCCTGCTGTTGGACCTACTCTGCTGACGGGCGTGCTCCTGCTGTTGGACCTACTCTGCTG
>JAEWMH010000203.1 GCA_023393235.1 Bacillota bacterium
GGCCTTCACGGCGTTGGTAGCCGCCTTGGCCTCCTTGACCGCCGCTGCCTTGGCCGTCACGGCGTTGATAGCCGCCTTGGCTTCCTTGACCGCCAGTGCCTTGGCCTTCACGGCGCTGGTAGCCGCCTTGGCCTCCCTGACCGCCGCTGCCTTGACCTTCACGGCGCTGATAGCCGCCTTGGCCTCCTTGACCGCCAGTGCCTTGGCCTTCACGGCGCTGGTAACCGCCTTGGCCCCCTTGGCCTTCACGGCGTTGGTAGCCGCCTTGACCGCTGCTGCCTTGGCCGTCACGGCGTTGGTAACCACCTTGGCTGCTGCCTTGACCTTCACGGCGCTGGTAACCGCCTTGGCTACTGCTGCTTTGACCTTCGCGGCGCTCAGCCGGTGCAGATGCAGAAGCTTCCGGTGCCCGCGGAGCCGGAGCTGCGCTCTCTTCGGACTGCTGCGGCTTGGGAGAAGCTTCTGTGTTTGCTGCAGGGGCTTCGGATTTGGCAGGCTGGGCCTGAACCATAGAGGCCTGCTTCTTCTCCGGAGCAGGCGGTGTGGATGCTGCTACGTTGCCGGAGGTCTCCGCCACCCGCTTGGCAGCGGCATTGGCTTTGACGTCACGGAAAAATTGTTCCACGGAGCCGACCATGTTGGGCTCCAGCACACTCATGTGATTGTTTACGGTAATTCCCTGTCTTTTTAGAATAGTAATAATCTCCTTACTGCTCATATTTAAAGTTTTGGCGTATTCATAGACTCTCAGTTTGTCTTTATTATCCTGTTTGTCCTGTTTTGTCAATGTTCTTCCACCTCCGCAGGTTTTGCCAAGCCCTGGGCGATTCTGCCGGCGAATCCGTCATCCGTCACGGCCAGGACCACCCGGTCTACCTTGCCCACTGCCCCACCAAGCTCAAGACGGGTGCCATACTCCACTAGCGGAATCTGGTAATGTGAGCATTTATCCCTGTACTTTTTCTGCGCATTGGCGGCGGCGTCCACAGCCAGAATCACCAGCTTGGCTTCGCCTGAGCGGACCGCCTTCAACACAGTATCGTCGCCTGCCAGCACCTTCCCGGCCCGCATGGCAAGCCCCAACGTAGACAATGACTTATTCATCATCAGGCTCCATTTCCTTCAGCGCGTGGAACTCATCCTCCACCCGAATGAAATCCTGCTCCAACTGGTCATATATATCCGGGCTTACCGCTTGCTTCAGGGCTCTGTCCAGCGCCTTGCTTTTCTTCGCCAGCTTAAAGCAGGAGGCCTTGCCGCACAAGTATGCGCCCCGGCCGGATTTTTTGCCGGATAAGTCTATGAGAATTTGCTCGTCCGGGGTGCGGACGACGCGAATGAGTTCCTTCTTGGCCTTCATCTCCTGGCAGGCTACGCACTTCCGGAGAGGGATTTTCCTAGGTTTCATTGTTCCACCACCCGTTTGCCGCAAAATTCACACTTCCTTGCTCCAGGCCTGCGGTTAGTCGATGCTCACCGAATCCTGGTGCATCAGCTCGGACGAGGTTTTGGGCCGGCCATACTCCTGCTCGGCTTGCGTCTCGCTCTTGATGTCGATCTTCCAGCCGGTCAGCTTGGCTGCCAGTCTGGCGTTCTGACCCTTGATCCCGATAGCCAGGGAGAGCTGGTAGTCCGGCACGATGACCCGGCACATTTTTTCGCTCTCGAATACATTCACCTCTACCACCTTGGAGGGGGACAGCGCATTGGCCACATATTCGTCCACATTTTCAGACCAGCGCACGATGTCGATTTTTTCACCCTTCAGCTCATTGACGATGGTCTGCACCCGGACTCCCTTGGGACCGACGCAGGAACCAACGGGCTCCACCTCGGAATTGCGGGAATGGACGGCAATTTTGGAGCGGAAGCCGGCTTCCCGGGCAACGGAGCGGATTTCCACCACACCGTCGTAAATTTCCGGCACTTCCAGCTCGAACAGACGCTTCAGCAGGCCGGGATGGGTCCGGGACAAAATAATCTGCGGACCCTTGGTGGTATTCTCCACCTTGGTGATGTACGCCTTGACCCGGTCGCCGTGGGTGAACTTGTCGCCGGCCATCATCTCGGCAACGGGAAGCACCGCCTCCACCTTGCCCAGATCCACGTACAGATTGCGCAGATCCTGGCGCTGCACAATGCCGGTTACAATGTCCTCTTCCTTATCAATGTAAGCATTGTAAATCAGGCCGCGCTCCGCTTCACGGATGCGCTGGGTCACCACCTGCTTGGCCGTCTGGGCGGCAATCCGTCCGAAGTCCTTCGGGGTAACCTCAATCTCTACAATATCCTCCAGCGTATAGCTGGGGCTAACCTGGCGCGCAGCCTCCACGGAAATTTCCATCCGGGGGTCCAGCACATTCTCCACCACTGTCTTGCGGGCATAGACCTTAATGAGGCCTGTCATTTTGTTGATGTCCACCCGCACGTTCTGGGCCGTATTGAAATTGCGCTTATACCCGGAAATCAGCGCCGCTTCAATAGCCTCCAGAAGAATATCCTTACTTATTCCTTTCTCTCTCTCCAATTCCGACAGGGCTTCGATAAAATCAGCGTTCATGGGAATGGAATTCCTCCTTTCAATGTGCAACCGTCCAAGTCGTTATGTGTTAAAACACGATGGCCAAACGCGCGCTGGCCAGCTTCGCGGAAGGAATCGCATGGGTTTTCTTGCCCACTTTGACCGTAAGGCCCGCTTCGTCATACGCTTCCAGCTTGCCTTCGAATTCCTTCAGTCCGTCCACCGGCTCATAGGTGGTGACGAATACATGCTTGCCTACCGCCTTCACGAAATCCGCAGGCTTCTTCAACGGGCGTTCGGCGCCGGGTGAAGAAACCTCCAGGAAATACGCCCCCGGAATGGGATCATTCGCATCCAGCTTCTCGCTCAGGTATTCGCTGACCCTGCCGCAATCGTCAATGTCGATGCCGCCGTCCTTGTCCACGTAAACCCGGAGGAACCAGTTGCTTCCTTCCTTCACATACTCAATGTCCACCAGTTCAAAACCGTTTTCGTCGAGAAACGGCTTGACCATGCTTTCAACTGCCGATTTTATCTGCAAGCTCAAAACACAATGCCCCCTCATACGCGGTTAATTCTGCTTATTGTTCCTCTGCAAACCCTGCCCCCGGAGCCCTAAAACTCCTTATTCAAAGAGCAAAGAGTGGGTTTCCCCACTCTCGACCGTCGTGCAGTATCCAACACCACCTATAGAAGTATATCACAGATGTCGTATTATTTACAATAGAAACCATGGAAGGCCGGGCCAAGGAACGGCCGGATGGAGCGGAGAAATCCATTCTAATGAATTATTCCACTTTCCGGGCTAATTAAGTCAGCCACTTGCCGCGGAGCAGTTCCAATAGCCGCTTCGTCTCTGCTTCTCCGAGCCGCTCCGTAATCTCATCCTCCAGCCGCCGCTTCGTCTCTTCCATAAGCTGTACCGACTCATACCCCTGCGGAGTCAGCTCCACCCGGCGGTCCCGGGCATTCCCTTCTGCGGCCGCGGCTGTCACTAACCCTGTCGTCTGCAGGCCCAGCATATATTTATGGACTCCCTGCCGGGTCATGCCGATGAGACGCCCGATCTGCGAAATGCTCAAAACCCCGTTGTCCGCCAGCACGGCCAGGATATGCGCCTCCGACTTGTTCAGCGGCTGTCCGCTGGTTTCATGCAGCTTTTTGCGCAGCTCTATATGCTTTTCGCTGATCAGATCAATTAGTCCCAAAGGGCGGTTGGTTCCAGACATCAAAACATCCCCTTTAGCCGAAGTTTTGTAAACTTGGTTGACAATAAGGAAAATCATTGGTTATGATAATCCAGTATAAAACGAATCTCAATAGAGATAAAGGAGCTGTCCCATGGGGAGAAACAAAAAAGAAATGCTTGTGTTTACATCTGTGATGTGCTTTTTCATGGTTTTGTTTATGTGCGTGTATAATGTGATGCTGGCCGAAGGCTTCACCACGGCCATTTTCACGGAAGCGGCTGTGGCTTTCTTCCCGGCGTTGGCGGTAGCTTTGGTGCTGGATATCTTTATTGTAGGCAAAATCGCCAAAGGACTGGCCTTCAAGCTGCTTACGCCGGACGCCCATCCCGTGAAAAAAGTGCTGGTCATCTCCACCTTTATGGTCATTGGCATGGCGCTGTGCATGTCCCTGTTCGGTACGCTGATGCATGGCGGTGTGGAATCCGGCCTGCTCCTGCGCTGGCTAAAAACCTACGGGCTAAACTTGCTGGCGGCCTTGCCGCTTCAGCTTCTGGTGGTCGGTCCGCTGACCCGCTTTCTTTTTACCCGGATGGTCCTATCCAAGAAACCGGCAGGCCTTGCTTCCTGAGGAAGCGCCTGCGTTCAAACTAAGCATAAAGGACTGGAACGGCCCAAGCCGTTATCCAGTCCTTTTTTTGCATACGTCCTATTGATGATGTTAAAAGAGCGAAAGCTGATTGGAATCCGGCAGTCCCCGGAAGCAGCCCATGGTCTTCAACAGCTCCACAATGGTTTTGGTGGCGCGGCTTCGCTGCTGGAAGTCCTCGATGGAGAGGAAATCTCCCCCTTCATCCTTAGCTGCCGCAATCTGCTTGGCCGCATTTTCGCCGATGCCGTCCACTGCGGAGAAGGGGAACAAGAGCTTGTCCCCGTCCACCAGAAACTTGGTGGCATGGGAGCGGTACAAGTCTACGGGTTTGAAGCCGAAGCCGCGGGCGGTCATTTCCAGAGCCATCTCCAGAATGGAAATCATGCCTTTCTCCTTGGGGGTGGCCTGGAAACCCTTGGCTTCAATCTCCAGAAGCTTGCTCAGGATGGCGTCATACCCCTGGCAGAACAGCTCTACCTCGAAGGACTCTGCCCGTACCGTAAAGTACGTCGCATAAAATTCAATGGGATGATACAGCTTGAAGTAGGCTGTCCGCACCGCGGAAATAACATACGCCGAGGCATGCGCCTTCGGGAACATGTACTGGATTTTCTCGCAGGAGTCAATATACCAGGCCGGCACATTGCACTTCTTCATCTCATCCTTCCACTCTTCGCTTAGGCCCCGGCCCTTCCGCACGCTTTCGGTGATTTTGAAGGCCAGCCCCGCATCCATACCCGCTTTATAAATGAGATAAAGCATAATGTCGTCCCGGCAGCCAATCACCGTTTTGATGGAGCAGGTGCCGTTTTTGATGAGCTCCTGGGCATTTCCCAGCCATACGCCCGTTCCATGGGACAGACCGGAAATCTGCAGCAAGTCGGCAAAGGTGGAGGGCTGTGATTCCTCCAGCATCTGACGCACGAACTTGGTGCCCATTTCGGGTACGCCGTAGGTGGCCACGGTAGAACGGATCTGCGAAGGAGTAACGCCCAACGCCTCCACAGAGTTGAACATGCTCATCACCTTGGGGTCATTCATGGGTAGAGTCGTAGGATCGATACCCGTCAAGTCCTGCAGCATCCGCATCATGGTCGGATCATCGTGTCCCAGTATATCCAGCTTGAGGAGGTTTTCCTCAAAGGCATGGTAGTCAAAATGGGTGGTTTGCCAATCGGCGCCGGTGTCATCAGCCGGAAACTGGACCGGAGTCACATCCTCCACGTCGATATAATCGGGTACAACCACGATACCGCCGGGATGCTGGCCGGTGCTTCGTTTTACGCCGGTGCAGCCCGCCGCAAGCCGGTTGATTTCCGCCAGCCGCCAGTTGCCGCCCTTTTCCTCCTCGAACTTCTTGACGAAACCGAAGGCAGTTTTTTCGGCTACGGTGCCGATGGTGCCTGCACGAAATACATTTTTCTCGCCGAACAGCACCTTGGTGTAGTTATGGGCTATCGGCTGGTAATCCCCGGAGAAGTTCAAGTCAATATCGGGGACCTTATCCCCCTTAAAACCAAGGAAGGTTTCGAAGGGAATATCCTGGCCTTCCCCCTTCAGCGGCCCGCCGCAGTTCGGACAATTCTTGTTCGGTAAATCAAAACCTGACGGAATGCTGCCGTCCGTGAACCATTCGCTGTATTGGCAGGCCGGGCACATGTAATGGGGCGGCAGCGGGTTAACCTCGGAGATGCCCAGCGCCGTGGCCACAAAGGAGGAGCCTACGGACCCCCGGGAGCCGACCAGATAGCCGTCCGAATTGGACTTTTTCACAAGGCGCTCGGAAATCAGATAGTTAGCGGAGAAGCCGTAGCCGATAATGGGCTTCAATTCCTTCTCCAGCCGCGCCGTCACAATCTCAGGCACGGGTTCCCCGTACATCCGTTTGGCCGTGTCATAACACTTGGTGCGGATTTCCTCCTCCGAACCTTCAATGATGGGTGAGAACAAACCGTTGTCCGTTGGGCCGCCTGTTTTGGGGAACAGCTTGATTTCCTCAAACTCGTCCGCCAGGGCGGAGGTGTTCTCCACCACAACCTTATAGGCCGTTTCCTCTCCCAAAAAAGCAAACTCCCGGAGCATCTCCTCCGTGGTACGCAGATGCACATCCGGCTTACGCTGGTCCTTCAGCGGGCTGAAGCCGGTAATGCCGTTTATAGTAATATCCCGGCAGATCTTATCCCTGGGACTCAGGTAATGGACATTGCCGGTGGCAATCACCGGTTTGCCCAG
Organism: Bacillota bacterium; assembly: GCA_023393235.1. Classification (GTDB taxonomy): domain Bacteria; phylum Bacillota; class Bacilli; order Paenibacillales; family NBRC-103111; genus Paenibacillus_AR. Next base: position 6,593 of record JAEWMH010000203.1, read on the forward strand.
CTTGCGCCCGATTTCTATTATCCGGCGAATCGCCCCCTCCAGATCCTCCTTACTGCCGACAAGACCTTTTTCCACCAGGTGCATGTTTACCTCGACGGGCTGAACCTCCAGCACATCGTAAAAAAGGGCCACATTCTCGGCTTCCTCTACCGACTTGTTCAGAACTGTCTCGTAGAACTCGCCTCTCTCACAACCGGAGATCACCAGAAGCCCTTCCCGGTATTCGGTCAGCACACTTTTGGGAATGCAGGGCACCCGGTTGTAATATTTGGTATGGGAGAGGGAAACCAGCTTGTACAAATTCTTCTTCCCTGCCTGGGTTTTGGCGTAGATGCAGCAGTGGAACGGCCGCTGGTTGGACAAGTCCTTGCCCACATGGTCATTGAGCTCCGCCAACCCGGTAATACGCCGGCTTTCCGCCTCCTTGATCAGGTGGTACAGCACGTACCCCAGGGCCTCCGCATCATCCACGGCGCGGTGATGATTCTCCAGGGAAACCTTGAACCGGTCGGACAGGGTGTTCAGCCGGTGATTCTTCAGATTAGGCAGGAGCAGCCTGGCCATTTCCAGCGTATCCAGCACAGGATTATCCATAGGCGGCTGGCCCAGAGATTTCAGGTTAGCCTGGATAAAACCAATATCGAACCGGGCGTTATGGGCAACCAGCACCGCATCCCCTACAAACTCTCTAAACTTGGGCAGCACATCCTCCAGCTCGGGAGCCCCCCGGACCATATCGTCGTTGATATTGGTCAGCTGCTGGATGTTATACGGGATCCGTTCATGGGGATTTACGAAGGTGGCGAACCGGTCGATGACCTTTTCGTCCCGCATTTTGACCCCGGCCAATTCGATAATCTTGTTGTTGATAACCGATAACCCTGTGGTCTCGATATCGAACACCACATATTCGGCTTCCTTCAGAGGACGCGCCTCCGGATTAAACACAATGGCCACACTGTCGTTGACCACATTCGCTTCCATCCCGTACAGCACCTTGATGCCGTGCTTTTTGGCCGCTTTGTTGGCATCGGGATAGGACTGGACCACGCTGTGGTCGGTAATGGCAATGGCCTTATGGCCCCATTTGGCTGCCGTTTTGATATATTCGTCCACGGGGGTCAACCCGTCCATGGCGCTCATATTGGAGTGGACATGGAACTCTACCCGCTTCTCGGGGGCATTGTCCTTGCGCTCTGCCGGCGGCAGCACCTCATTGACATCCTGAGGAATCATCATCAGCTCAGGCGGATTCTGGAAGCGGTCATACTCCACCTTGCCCCGCAGCTTCAGCCACTTGCCGTTGGCAATGAGGCTGTATATCTTCACATCTTCCTTGGTTTTCGCGAAGGCCTTGATGGACAAGGAATCAGTAAAGTCCGTAATGTTGAAGGAGAACAGCACCGTTCCTGTCTTCAGCTCCTTGGACTCCAAGCCGAAAACCATACCCTGGATGGCAACCTTCTTCTCTTCCTCGGTAATCTGCTGCAGGGGAACGGCATCCTCGCGGATATCGTAGCCCACCATCAGCTTCAGCTCCGCATCCGAGCCCTTGGACGCCTCTTCCTCCCGTACAATAGAGGTAAGGATCTCCTGGGTAACGCTTTTGCCTTCCTCGGACACCTGACGGGCAAACTGGTCGTAGATCTCTTCTTTTTCCTGCACCGATTCCGTTACCTTGAGCTTCACCTGGTAGGTTCCGGCAAAATACCGTTCATAAAACTGGCGCACCAGGTTGTCCACCTGCTTCTTTTTGGCCAGCTCCAATCCAATTTGGTCCAGGAGGGTCACGGTCAGCACCGTGCCGCTGGCTTCCATCTTGGCCTTAGCCAACCAGCCGTTGATCGAAGCCGATTCCCGCTGGGCCCATTCCACAAACAGGCTCCAATATTCCTCCGCCAGCGCCTCCGGCGTTACTGCATTTGTATAATGGAAAGTCAATTTGATATCCGCAATATGGCGGAATTGCTCCCGGATCAGCTTCACGAAGCTCCGGTAAATATCCCGCGGCACCAAAACCGCATTCACGAGATGAAAATGCCACTCCCGGTTGGAGCGGCTGACTTCCACCATATCGATGTACCCATCCGAAAAATATGCTTCCGCCACGTCTGCGGGAACCTGAGCCTGCCCAAGCAGCAGCTCAAACCGTTTCCTTTTCTCCGCAGGGTTACTCATGGGGACACCTCCGTATCTTCCTATCTTGCCAATCACAGCCGTAAATGCCGCACCTTCTATTGTGGGGGGAAGAGACAAGGTTCGTCAAGACCTTTTGAAAGCAACTATGGTTCTCTCCGGTTATGCGGACCGGAAAACCGTTATTTTGCTAAAAATCGGACTTCTGGTGATATCGCGGACACACGATACGTTATTCCACCCTTTCCCCCTCAATTCCGGGGTCTTTTCAGCTAATAACGGCTTCTGTGTCCGCCTGAACGAAAAATCAGCGTTTTTCCACCCGATAACGGCTTCTGTGTCCGTTCAAACCTTGTTTCCAATATAAAAAAGCGTTTAGCGGAGGTTTCTCCGTAAACGCTTCTTATCTTTAGTACGCCCGTCCGAAGACCACCGTATGCTTGGCCTCTTGGCCGCAGCAGATGCAGGTGGTTTTGGTGACGGCCGGCTGGAAGGGAATATTCCGGCTGGTGGCGCCGGTTTCTTCCTTCACCTTGGCCTCGCAATCGGCCGAACCGCACCAGCCCGCGTAGGCGAAGCCGCGCTTTTCGTCCAGGAAGGCCTTGAACTGGTCCATGGTATCCACATCGGTCATATGCTCGTCCCGGAATTGGCGGGCCTTCTCCAGCATGGCAGTGTGAATCTCCTCCAGCATGGTTTGGACCTCCTGGACGAAGTCCTCCTGGCGGATGACCTTCTTCTCGCCGCTGACCCGGGAGACCAGCACCATTTGACCGGCTTCCAGATCACGGGGACCCAGCTCGACGCGGATCGGCACTCCACGCATTTCGTATTCGTTGAACTTCCAGCCGGGGCTTTGGCCCTCGCGGTCGTCCACCTTCACCCGTACGCCAGCCTTCTTCAGCTCGGCATACAGCTCATTCACCTTCGCCACTACAGGCTCCCGTGTTTTGGGCGGCCCGATGGGAATCATGATAACCTGAGTCGGGGCAACCTTAGGCGGAAGCACCAAACCTCTGTCATCACCATGAACCATGATCAGCGCGCCAATGAGACGGGTGCTGGTGCCCCATGAGGTGGTATGGCAGAATTGATGCTGGTTGTCGCGGTCCAGATATTTGATATCGAAGGCTACGGCAAAGTTGGTGCCCAAATAGTGGGAGGTACCCGCCTGCACCGCCTTGCCGTCCTTCATCATGGCTTCGATGGAATAGGTATCCACGGCGCCGGCGAATTTCTCCGAGGGAGTCTTCTGGCCGGTAATCACCGGCATAGCCAGGAAATTCTCGGCGAAATCGCGGTAGATCTCCAGCATCTGCATGGTCTCGCGGCGGGCATCCGCTTCGTCCTCGTGTGCGGTATGGCCCTCCTGCCACAGGAATTCGCTGGTGCGCAGGAACGGCTGTGTCCGCTTCTCCCAACGGACCACATTGGCCCATTGGTTAATAAGCAGCGGCAGGTCACGGTAGGAGTTGATCCATTCGGCGTACATGTGGCCGAACATGGTTTCGGAGGTCGGCCGGATAGCCAGGCGCTCCTCCAGCTTCTCGCCAGCCGCTTCGGTTACCCATGGCAGCTCCGGGTTGAAGCCTTCCACGTGCTCCTTCTCCTTCTGGAAGAAGCTCTCCGGGATAAACAGCGGGAAGTAGGCGTTGCGGTGGCCGGTTTCCTTGAAACGGCGGTCCATCTCCCGCTGGATGTTCTCCCAGATTTCATAGCTGTCCGGCTTGAACACGATACAACCGCGGACCGGAGCATAGCTCATCAGATCGGCCTTCTTGATCACGTCGATATACCAGCGGGAGAAGTCCTCGCTCTGGGGTGTGATCTCCTTGACAAATTGCTTTTCCTTGGACATGTGCGTTACAAACCTCCAATGTTTATCCCTGTATCAATCGTACAATATCGTTGTATGTCACGGCTATCATCAACAGCATCAGCATAGCGAAGCCGATAAAATGCACCATACTCTCCCGGTTGGGGTCCACCGGACGTCCCCGGATGGCCTCGATCCCAAGGAACAGCAGCCGGCTTCCATCCAATGCGGGAATCGGCAGCAGATTGAAGATCCCCAGATTGATGCTCAGGAAAGCGGTCAGCGAAATCATGGAGCTTAAGCCTGCCTGGGCAAAATCGTTGGAGATTTGGACGATCCGTACGGGTCCGCCCAGATCATCCATTTTAAACTGGCCGAAAATCATTTGTTTAAAGCCCAGAAGGATATTCTTCGTCATAAATACCGTATTGTCCCAAGCGCCGCTTACGGCTTCCACGGGGGTAACGCTGCGCTTGTCAAACCCAAGCTCCACACCCACCCGCACCGTTCCTTCGATATCCACGGGAGTGACGGTTTTCTGCATCTGCTCCTTGTTGCGTTCAATAATCCAGAGCATAGGCTGGTCCTTAGAATTTTTGATCAGCTGGGACAGCTGGGTCTGGTCCTTGCCGATGGGGGTGTGGTTAACCTCCAACACAACATCCCCCGGCATCAGACCGGCAACAGCCGCCGGTTTGCCCGGCTCAATTTTGCCCAGCTTCACATTGGTAGGCATCCCGTTCATCATCATGACGATCAGAAACAGCACAAAAGCCAGAATGAAGTTCATGGCCGGACCGGCGAAAATGGACAATGCCCGTTTGCCGACGCTTTTGCCGCCGAACTGGCGGTTCCAGGGCGCAATCTGAGTTTCCTTGCCCCGGGCCACCATCATGGCGTCCTCGGCAACGGCAAACCGTACCGGCTCCCCTTCCACAATCACCCGGACAAACAGCTCCCGTTCCAGATCAATGCTCTCAATTTCGCCTTGAATCACATTAGCGCGCTGGTCGAGCTGGTCCAGAAACAGATGGGTGACCACCTCGTCCTTCAACCGTACGCCGATGGTTTGGCCGGGATTGGCCTGTACAATCTCCGGGTCCTCCCCCGCCATCCTGACGTACCCGCCGATGGGCAGAATCCGCAGCGTATAGGTGGTTTCGCCTTTTTTGTACGAAAAGAGCTTCGGCCCGAAGCCGATGGCAAATTCCCGGACCAGGATCCCCGCCCGTTTGGCAAAGTAGAAATGCCCCCATTCATGCAGGGTTACCAGCACGAAGAACATCAGCACGATCTGAAGACCGACTTGTATATTGGACAACATCGATTCCCCCTTAGTTGGTAAAAGCAAGGTCCTTTCATAAAGAGTACCATTAAGACCGAGGGCAATACAAGCCGACTGCCCTGGAGCCCGGATTGGACGCTTTTAATACCTAAGCATATGCCGTTTCGGGGGAGGCTTATTCACATGGATAACTACAAACGCGAGGCAATCTCTCTGGCCTGCCGGTCAGCCAGCAGGATCTCTTCCAGCTCCGGACGGGACACGTTCCGGTGGGCGTCCAGGGCTCTTGCGATCCGGTCCTCAATCTCCAGGAACTCAATCTTGCCCTGCAGGAACAGCGCTACTGCCGCCTCGTTAGCGGCACTGTACACCGTGGGAGCGGTACCTCCGGCTCGGCCGCTTTCATAGGCCATAGCCAGGCAAGGATAGCGTTCCATGTCCATGGTTCGGAAATTGAGCCTTCCGATCTCCGTCAGCCGCAGGGGCTCTGCCGGCGTTGGCTTCCGGTGGGGGTAAGTGAGTGCGTATTGAATGGGAATCCGCATATCCGGCGTTCCCAGCTGGGCCATTACACTATGGTCCCGGAACTCCACCATGGAATGGATCACACTTTCCGGATGGAGAATCACCTCAATGTGGTCATAATCCATATTGAAGAGCCAGTGGGCCTCGATGACCTCCAGCCCTTTGTTGACCATGGTAGCGGAATCGATGGTGATCTTGGCGCCCATGGACCAGTTGGGATGGCGCAGGGCTTCTTCCACCGTAACACCAACCAGCTCCGACCGGGTACGGTCCCGGAAGGAGCCGCCCGATGCAGTGATAATCAGCTTATGTATATCCTTGGGCGATTCCCCGTTTAAGCATTGGAAGATGGCGGAATGCTCGCTGTCCACAGGCAAAAGGGAAACGCCCCGTTTGCGGGCCAGCTCACAAACCAGATGCCCCGCCGACACCAGGGTTTCCTTATTGGCTAACCCGATGCTTTTACCTGCATCAATGGCGGCAAGAGTGGGCTTCAGCCCGACGCTGCCTACAACGGCCGTTACCACAAGCTCCGCCTCACTTGCCGCGGCGGCTTCTACCAGTCCGTCATCGCCGTACACTACCTTGATGCCAGGACCGGCCGCGGCCTCCACTTCCTCCGCCAGCTGGCGGCTGGACACGCAAACCAGCTTCGGGGAGAACATCTGGATCTGCTTCAGCAGCAAGGCCAGATTGCTTCCCGCCGCCAGTGCCTCCACCTGATAGGAATCCGGATCATGGGCGACCACATCCAGGGTCTGTGTGCCAATGGAGCCGGTTGAGCCCAACACCGCTATGCGTTTTTTCATGGTGCGCACGTCCTTTGCTTCTTGTTTACGGAATAAGCGAAACCAGACAGAGGAACGGGAACACAATCAGCCAGCTGTCCACCCGGTCGAGAATACCTCCATGACCCGGAAGGATGGTGCCCGTATCCTTGATGCCCTTCACCCGTTTGTAAGCGGATTGAATCAGGTCACCCATTTGGCCGACGGCTGCCGCCAATACGCCGATCGCTGCCGCTCTTCCCAAACTGAGAATATCCGGGGCATAAAAATGGAAAGCCATCGCCACCACAACGGCCAAAAGCAGGCCGCCAACCGCCCCCTCAATGGTTTTCTTCGGGCTTATGGTAGGCCACATGGGTGTTTTGCCGAAAGCCACCCCGGCGAAATAAGCACCCGCATCCGAAGCCCAAATGCACAAAAACGTCAGCAGTGTCCAAAACAGGCCGTCCGTTTCAATCCAGCGGGACGACACCATATAATGAAAACCGAAGCCGATATAGATAATACCCACAAACACAACCGCCGCATGGTCGATGGTTACCTTATTTTTGGAAATGACCGTTACCGCCAGCAGCACAAACAGAATCAGCCATACAAAGGATTCTGCCGGCAAGCCGAAGCCGATCCGGTCCGTTTCCCACGGAACAACCAGACATACGGTGGCTGCCATGCCGAAAAACCGGGTGAAATGCTGCTTCTGCAGCCCGTTCATCCGGATGAATTCATCATAACCGATTATGGCCATAAGCAGCACCAGTCCCAAAAACCAATAGCCGCCCAGCGCCAGCATTGCTACAAATACGCCTCCGGCCAGCACGCCGGTGATAATCCGCTGTTTCAAGCCGATTCCTCCAATGGGTCACAGGCCGCCATAACGTCTCGACCTTCTCTGATACTCATGTACGGCCTCGAAGAATTGCTTCTCCCCAAAATCCGGCCAGTACAAGGGCGAGAAATACAGCTCTGTATAGGCCATCTGCCAAAGCATAAAATTGGAGAGCCGCAGCTCCCCGCTGGTGCGGATCAGGAGATCGGGGTCAGGCAGATCAGAGGTTAAGAGAGAGGCCTGGATGGTCTCCTCCTGGATATCCTCCACGGAAAGCTCGCCGTTCTTGACACGCTCCGCCACCTGCCGCATGGCAATCAGCATTTCACTGCGCCCGCCGTAGTTCAGGGCAAAATTAAGAATAAGACCCGTATTCGTGCGGGTGCGGTTCACCGCTTCTTCAAGCGCCTTCAGCGTATGGGACGGCAGCCCCTCTCTGATCCCGGTCATGCGGACCTGCACATTTTTCTCCACCAGTTCATCCAGCTCAATGGCCAGAAACTCCTGGGGAAGCTTCATCAGGAAGTCCACTTCCTCCTGGGGTCTGGTCCAGTTTTCCGTCGAAAAAGCATACATGGTTAATACTTTGACGCCCAGGTCGTCGGCGGCGATGGTGGCCCGTTTGACCGCCTTCATGCCGCTGTGATGTCCGGCGATGCGGGGAAGTCCGCGCTGCTTGGCCCACCGTCCGTTGCCGTCCATGATGACCGCAACATGCCGGGGGACCTGGCTCTGGAGAAGCGATTCTCTCGTGATCTCCCTGTGAGCCGCCTCCTCGGTTTTTCCCTTTCTGAACAAATGAAACATGTCATCTCCCCCGGCACACATGTTTTGGCCGATTTGGCCGAACAGCCCCTTATTGAAAGGGGCTGTTGTTTTACACTTCCATGATTTCCTTTTCCTTCGCTGCCAAAACCTTCTCGATTTCAGCCACGTACTTATCGGTTTGCTTCTGAATATCGTCCTGATGGCGGCGGGATTCGTCCTCCGGCATGCCGGTTTTCTCCAGCTTCTTGATATCGTCATTAGCATCACGGCGGATATTGCGGATGGCCACCTTGGCTTCTTCACCGTATTTCCGGGTCAGCTTCACCAGCTCCTGGCGGCGCTCCTCAGTCAGAGCGGGAATCACCAGCCGGATGGTGCTGCCGTCATTGGAGGGGGTCAACCCCAGATCGGATTTCATGATGGCCTTCTCGATGGCACTCATGACCGATTTATCCCAAGGCTGGATCATCAGCGTCCGGGAGTCAGGCAGAGTAATATTGCCCAGTTGATTCACAGGCGTCATTGCACCGTAATATTCCACTTGAATCCGGTCCAGCAGGCTGGTGCTGGCACGTCCGGCACGCAGGGACGCCAGTTCCTTTTTCAGAGACGTTACTGCTTTTTCCATACGTTCTTCGGCGTTTTTCTTCACGGATTGCGCCATCTATTCTACACTCCCTTTTACTATGGTGCCGATTTTCTCACCGAGCACCACGCGCTTGATATTGCCGTTCTCCGTAATCGAGAAAACTATCAATGGAATGTTATTGTCTTTGCAAAGTGAGGAAGCGGTGGAATCCATAACTCCCAGGTTTTTGTTCAATACATCCAGATACGTCAGAGTATCGTACTTCACAGCAGTGGAATCCTTGAACGGATCGGCGGAGTAAACCCCGTCCACCTTGTTCTTGGCCATGAGGATCACCTCTGCCTCAATCTCCGCCGCGCGCAAGGCTGCAGTGGTATCGGTGGAGAAATAAGGATTGCCTGTTCCTGCGGCAAAAATGACGACCCGGCCTTTTTCCAGATGACGGATGGCTCTCCGTCTGATATAAGGCTCCGCCACTTGCTGCATTGTAATGGAAGATTGCACTCGCGTCGGCACGCCGGCATTCTCCAGAGCGTCCTGCAAAGCCAGCGCGTTCATGACCGTAGCCAACATTCCCATATAATCGGCGGTGGCTCTGTCAATGCCCCTTGCACTGCCTGCGATGCCCCGCCAGATATTGCCTCCGCCAACTACGATGGCAACCTCAACGCCCAGCACATGAACAGCTTTCACCTGTTCCGCAATGGACACGATGGTTTGGGATTCAATACCATAACCCGTTTGACCAGACAGCGCTTCTCCGCTAAGCTTCAATACGATTCTTTTGAATACTGGCTCTTCCAATCCTGTCAACCTCCATATACCCGATTCTTTCCAACTCTTTTTTGCAAAAAAAGGGGAAAAGCCGCAGCTGTCCCCATTTTTTAGGATGCCTCCCGCAAAAAAGAAGGAACACCAATCGTGTTCCGACTTTTTGCGTGCTATCCGGCACAGTCTTATTGCTTCACTTGCGCCATAACTTCTTCTACGAAGTTGTCTTGCTTCTTCTCCAGACCTTCGCCCAGCTCATAACGGACAAAACGACGGATGGAGATGTTTTCGCCGATGGCGGCAATCTTTTCTTTCAGAAGGGTGTCGATGGTCTTGTCCGGGTCCTTAATGAAGGATTGCTCCATCAGACAGAACTCTTCGTAGTACTTGTTGATGCGGCCTTCCACCATGCGGTCAACAATCTTTTCCGGCTTGCCTTCGTTCAGGGCTTGAGCGCGGAGGATTTCCTTTTCCTTCTCCAGATCTTCGGTCGCCACTTCTTCACGACGCACATACCGCGGGCTGGCAGCGGCGATTTGCATAGCGATGTCGCGGGCAAATTCACGGAACTGCTCGGTTTTGCCAACGAAGTCGGTTTCGCAGTTGATTTCAACGAGAACGCCGATACGGCCGCCGGCATGGATATAAGCTTCAACTACGCCCTCAGTGGCGATACGTCCGCCCTTCTTGGCGGCAGCTGCAAGGCCCTTCTCACGGAGGAGCTCAGCTGCTCTTTCGATGTTGCCTTCGGCTTCGTCCAGTGCTTTTTTGCAATCCAGCATGCCGGCGCCTGTTTTTTCACGCAATTCTTTTACTGCGGAAGCAGAAACTGCCATATGGTTTAACCTCCTGAAGGTGATCGTTCCCGGTAGCCGGGAATCGAAAGTATGGTTGGGCTTTACACGTTTTCCCGAAAAAAAGGGGTGGTGATAGGTTATTACACCTTCAACCCACCCCTGGTATATTGCCGTTTGGTTATATCACTGCTTACGCAGTAGTTTGTTCGCCTTGATGGGCTTCGATTACGGCATCGGCAATCTTAGCTGTCAGCAGCTTGACTGCGCGGATAGCGTCGTCGTTGCCGGGGATGACATAGTCAATTTCGTCCGGGTCGCAGTTGGTGTCCACGATGCCAACGATCGGGATACCCAGCTTGCGCGCTTCAGCAACGGCAATGCGTTCCTTGCGGGGATCGATAACGAACAATGCGCTCGGCAGACCCTTCATGTTCTTGATGCCGCCCAGGAATTTTTCCAGACGCTCCATTTCCTTGCGCAGGATGATAACTTCCTTCTTCGGCAGCACGTCGAAAGTGCCGTCTTGCTCCCAACGCTCCAGCTCATGCAGGCGGTCGATCCGCTTTTGGATGGTGGAGAAGTTGGTCAGTGTACCACCCAACCAACGTTGGTTGATGTAGTACATGCCGCTGCGCTCAGCTTCTTCCTTTACGGAATCCTGAGCTTGCTTCTTGGTGCCTACGAACAGGAAAGTGCCGCCTTCTGCTGCGACAGACTTAACGAAGTTGTAAGCTTCCTCGACCTTCTTAACTGTCTTTTGCAGGTCGATAATGTAAATGCCGTTTCTTTCGGTGAAGATGTATTTATCCATTTTCGGGTTCCAACGACGGGTTTGGTGACCGAAGTGTACCCCAGCTTCCAAAAGCTGCTTCATGGAAATAACTGCCATCCTCACACACCTCCTCACAATTTGGTTTTTAGTGTCCCTCCGCCAACTTCATCTCCACGGAAAAACTCTGCTTGAGAGCACCGTTCCCGGGATTCGCCGGCGTGTGTTTTTTAACACCGCTATTAAATATAGCATAACATGACAATGGATGCAACTGTCGAATAGTGGCCCCAGGATATGCAAAAACCCCCGGTTGCCTCCATGGGAGACAGCGGGGGATGTCAGGTGGGGGGAATTGTTGTCAAACGGTTGACCACGTCCTGGATATTATGATTGACCCCGAAGCTGTACAGCCCGGAGCGGATTTTCGTATTTAATTGATTGGACCGCAGCGCCTCATCGAATGCCTGCTTGTCGCTGACCACTCCGCTGCGGAACAGATAATCGGATACCATGGACGCCGACATCCCCTCGGTGATAAAGACGGTGATTTCCTTGGCCGGCGCCTGGACCTTGGCCGCCTCCTCCGCTCTGGCTGCCGCAACCGCCTTCGCCACCGAATCATCCAGCTCGTTTTGCTTGTAAAGCTTGACTCCCTTGTCATAAACCTGAAGATTCAAGGCATCCGCCCTTTCACGGACTTCCTGGGCGGTCAGCTGCGGGGCGGGAGAAGGGATTCCTGGCTCGGGAAGAGCCGTTGTGCCCGCCCCTTTGGCCGAAATCATCAGCTGCAGGAGCAGGGCGCCTGCGATCATACCGGTGCCCAATCCATATTGGAAAGGCTTATTTTTTCGCATTTGCCTCCTCCTCCTGTAGGGCCAACTGGATGATCAGATTAACCTCGCCCTTGTTCAGGCCGCACTTGCGGGCGATATAATCCACCGATTTGCCGTCATCATGAAGACACAGCACTTCCTCGTAGCGACCCCGTATGCCCGCGGCAGGCTTCGGAGACTCCTCCGGTACCGGAAGAGCGGGTTCCGGTTGGGGAATGGGCTGCGCCTGGGGCGGAACGGCGCTTCTTGCAGGCGCCTGCCCCGCATTCTCCGCAGTCATCAATACAAGACGCTTCCAGTCCTGACGCTCCTGCTGGAATTCCTGCTCCAGCCGTTCCATCCGCTCCGTCATCTTGTGGAGGGATTGGTTGTGACTTTCCTTCATGTGGGCGATGGTGTCCAGAAGCTTCTTGTTATCCTCCTCCAGTTCGGCCATAAACCCTTCCATGGTTTCCTCCACCTCCTGCATGATCTGCGGGGATTCGGGCGAAGCCTGTTTTTTGGGCTTGGCGAACAAAAAGGAAAATACCAGTATGCACAAACCGATCAGAACTACATATATGTATGGCTCATTCATAAACCGTCACTTCCGCTTCTTCCGGCCGCAAGGCACGGGTTTTCACAGGGACACATCCACATGATGGCCCTTGTAGGGATGCTCCGCCTGGGCTGGAGTCTGGCTAGGGGAGGGGTCTGATGCTCCTGGGGAGGTCTGGGTGGCGCTGCCTTTTCTGCGTTTTTTCTCCTCTTGCCCGTTGCGGATTGCGGATTTATCCGTTTCCTTCAGCCCTTCGGCGCGCTTGCGGGCGCCTTCTGCATTCCGCTGCTGCACCTCGGCCAAGGCCATCTGGTCCACCTGGGGCTTCTGCTGGATTTCCCGTTGAAGCTGCCCGGCATCGGCGTTTTTATGTACGGCAAATGACATGTCCACTGCTTTGAGGCTCATCATACTCCCCCTCCCGCTTTAAAAATTAGCTGATGTTACAATATCCCCGCTTTCCATCTTAAAGCATACATGAGAGGCAGGGTCCTTAATAAACCGGGTGAACCGCCCGATTACCACCTTGGCTCCCCCATAAATCATTGAAGTAACCATTACCACTGCCTTATCCGTATCTTCAAGAGACTTTTCAATCACCAGAATTTCATCCTTAATAACGGACATGGCCTCCACCAGCTGCTTGCGGGTATGCACCAGCTTAATCCGCATGCTGAGGCGTTCCGGATTCAGCTGCCCGTTGGCGGCCATTTGGTCCAGCAGCACCAAGGCCTTTACTGTTTTGTCCATATTATCCATATGTTCACGCAAGCTTTGCCGCAGCAGCACAAGCTTGTTCCGCAGCTCGGGAGCCACACCCACCTCAATGGCAGTAATGGTGGACATAGAGTTGCCCACCGTCCGGGCTACGACCTTCTCGCCTGCTTGTACGGTGCCTCCAACTATCAAACCCTTGGTCCCCTGGCAGACTACTGATCGGCCGGCACGGACATTGGAGTGCATAATGCTTTGGGAGACGATAACATCCTCCCCCGCCTCCACAATGCCATCCTGGATGAACGAGCTTTTAATGGACTTACCGGCTTTTACGCTGCCCTTATTCTGGCCGAGGATCCCTCCGCTGATTTCAATGGATCCTTCCGCCTCCAGCTCCGCCGCTTCTACACCGCCGCTGATGCGGATGTCCCCTGCAGCCCGGACCGTAAAGCCGGGCTGCACGTTCCCGCGGATTACCACGGAGCCGATGAAGTTAATATTGCCAACATTGAAATCCACATCCCCGTTTACCTCATAGATGGGGAATACATTGATTTTGTCACGGTCCGTTTTTACCACAACACCGTCAATAGCCGCGTAGATGCCGCTTTGCTCGGCATCGGTAATCACGTTTTTCCCCAGCTTGAAACGCACTTCCTTGCCGGTTCGGGCAAACAACGGCTCGCCTGTTACAGCCTTGCCGTTTTTACCCTCTTCCGACGGAATGCGGCGGGCAATGATTTGGCCTTTTTGAATATTGTTAATGGATGTTACTTCTTTATAATTAACAGTCCCATCCTCACGTTCCATGGGTCTTTTTGTTTTCGTATCCAAATCGAAGACCCACTCCATATAGCCGTCCTTGCCGTCTACCGGCTCATCTCCCGAAGCCACCATTGTTTTTCTTGCAAGAAAAGGGCCGGCATCTCTGGCGATCTGCTCCAATATTCCCTGATCAATGCCATAAACAATGTGATTATTCTTCAGAAGCTCTTCCAATTGGGACAGCTTGCACGAAAATCCCTGCTCCACGTTCGTAAAATGAACAAACGCCTTCAGCTTGTCGTTGGAAACCGTAAGGTTCACGTAATATTCCAAAGGCAGGACCTGCTCATCCATCATCGCACCTTCTTCCGACACTCATGAATTCTGCATTAATTGTTCCTTGAACCGGCTTAAGGCACCACGCAGCCGGAGAATGGCCTTGGAATGAAGCTGGGATATTCGAGAAGGTGAAAGAGACATGACTTCAGCGATTTCGCTTAGGGATAGGTCTTCGAAGTAAAAGAGGGAAACCACTGTCCGTTCTTTTTCCGTCAGGCGTTCAATAGACTTGGCCAGCATTTCCTTGAGGAATACCTCGTTGACGGTATCCTCGGGTTTGGCAGCCCGTTCGTCAACCAGCAAGGACAAGCGGGTCTCCGCTTCCTCATCCCTAATGGGATCATCGAAGGATCCGATGGTCGTGACGGCAATGTCTTGAAGCATCTGCTGGAATTCGGGAATGGAGATCTGAAGATGCACGCTCATTTCCTCGTCGGAAACCGAGCGCAGATATTGTTGCTCCAATTTTTGGTATGCGTCTTCCACCTTCTTGGCTTTCTCCCGCACGGAGCGGGGAACCCAATCACCCTGTCTGAGCCCGTCGATGACGGCGCCGCGGATCCGCCAGGAGGCGTAGGTCTCAAATTGCAATCCGCGCAGGTAATCAAACTTTTCCACAGCATCAATGAGACCGAGTATGCCGTAGCTGTTCAAATCTTCCTTGGATACATTCCGCGGAAGCCCGATGGCTAACCGGTTGCTGACGAAATCCACCAGCGGCAAGAAAAGCTCAATCAATTCCTTTTTGGCTTCAACCTTGCCTTCTTCCTTCCATAAGCGCCATAGCTCCATATGGGAAATTTTGGATGTTTTATGCTCCATCAAGGTCAAGGTTCACCACCTTATTTATCAGTCATCTGGCGTAATGCCTTTACTGCGTCCTCTGTCCGGTGCTCCCCGAAATCGGTGGATAGCTTGGGCGGATTCAGAGGCGTAAAGCCGGTGTCAGTTTCTGCCTGGGGCAAAACGGGCGAATCATCCTCCGGTGTGGCCAGGTCAATCCTCGTGCCTCTTATTTCTTCTTCCCGTTCCAGCTCACGGGTAACGGCTTCCGCCGCCGATTCCGGAGTTTGGGCGGACTGGGCGACTAGCCCCAGCAGCCAACGGGCCAAAAATGTAATTAGAAAAAGAAAGATAAAGCTGTACAGGCTCTGAATGAACGCCGTCTTCAAGATGTTATGCGGCATGGAGAGGGCCAAGGTGCCTGCGAAGCCGATTAATCCCGTTACAAGGTTCCATTTCAAGTTTCCGGCCATGGCTATATTTCCTTTACTCCGTGTTGTACACTGCGGATCATCAGCTTTCCGGTGGTGCAATCAAACTCAATGGTGCGGCCGTAATTCCCGCCGGTATCCTCCGAGAGAATCGGGATCCGGTAGCGGGCCAGCATCTCCTTGCAGGAATCCACATTCCGGGGACCGATCCGCATAGTGTCGCTGTTGTTGGAGAAGGCGAACATCTGCGCGCCTCCCGCCATCTTGGCTTCCATCCGGCTGACCGCCGCTCCCAGCTTTTCCATCTTGGCAATCATGTCGGGAAGCGCCGTATCCGCATATTTGGCAATGTTGAGGTTCCCTTCCTTGGCAATATCCGAAGACGGCAGCATCACATGCGCCATACCGGCGATTTTGGTTCTGGCATCATACAGTGTAACGCCGACACAGGAGCCGAGACCCGTCGTCTTCAGAATGCCCGTCAGGGCGGCCACATTCAAATCTGCCATTCCAACCTTGATAATTCCGTCTTGGGTCATTCGTGAGGCACTCCCAACGCTGCAAAAATTCTGTCAAAGGACTCGGGATCGGGAATCAGGAAAAAATGCCCCTCTACTTCATCTTTGCCCTCCAGGAATGCCGTATCAATCAACAGTGCATGGTCCCCCATCTCCCCGTACTGCAAAAGCCCGTAGGTAAGAATTGCCCCGGCCATATCAATGGCAAGAGAAGGAACGGTCGGCTGCATGTTGAGATTGGTAAAATCCGCAAGAGAAGAAAGATATGACCCGGCCAGAATATTGCCGATTTCATTCAGTGCAGAAAGCTCCATTTCCGAATAAAATGCATCGTTTTCCACTTCAATGCCAACGATCTTCCGCAAGAGCCGTTTGGCGGACTCCTGCGTCAGAATAAAAAACATGTTCCCCGGCGTTTCTCCGTCAATCCGCAAGAAAATAGCTACAACCACCTGTTCGACGCCGCCGACGCTTTCAGCAATTTCCTCGAAGGGCACAATCCGCACCTTGGGGACCATCATGTCCACAGGTTTGTCCAATAATTTAGCGAGGGCAGTGGCCGCGTGGCCTGCGCCGATATTTCCGACTTCCCTCAGAACATCCAGCTGCAAATCGGCAAAAGGCCTGAAATCGCTCACTTACTCCGCTCCTTCCAGCTCTTCCAATTTGACAATTTCGCTCTTGTTCAGAACCTCCTGCAGGTTCAAAAGCACCAGGAGACGGTCTCCGAGCTTGGCTACACCCTGCAAATACTTGGCTCTGACCCCACCCACAATTTCCGGCGGATCCTGGATCGCATCGCTGTCCACATCAATAACGTCATTGGCGGAGTCCACAATCAGGCCTACCTCCATATCGTTGACGGCAATGATGACAATCCGCGAATTATCGGTGTAGTCCTGCTCCGGAAGCCCAAAGCGGCCGCGGAGATCGATGACCGGAACGACGACGCCGCGGAGATTGATGACTCCTTTGACGAATGAATAGGTTTTCGGCACCCGCGTCATGGGCATCATGCGTTCAATGGTTTTGACCTTCTCCACTTCGACGCCGTATTCCTCATCGGCCAGCGCAAACACAATAACCTTCAGTTCTGCTCCCATGCCTCTTCCTCCTAATTGTTACCCCTATTTGATAAGTGCGTTGGTATCCAAGATGAGTGCAACCTGTCCGTCTCCCAAAATGGTGGCTCCCGATACGGCAAAAACATTATTCAGATATTTGCCCAGGTTTTTCAGCACGATTTCCTGCTGTCCGATAAGCTCGGAAACACTTAACGCCGCCATTTTTTCGCCTTTTTTGATAATGACGATTTCTGTCTCGTCCCGCTCAGGCTGCCCGTTGTCCGGCACCTGATAGATCTGCGCCAGGGAAACCAGCGGGATCACCGAATTGCGGTAGTCCAGAAGAGGCACACCCTGAACATTGCGGATCGAGCTTTTGCGGATGACAGCCGTTTCCACGATGGAGGACAGCGGAATCGCATACTTTTCATCGTTCACCCGGATGAGCATAGCCGAAATAATCGATAAGGTCAGCGGAAGCTGTACGGAGAATTTGGTGCCCTTCCCGGGTTTGGATTCTACCGCTACTACGCCGCCCAGAGATTCAATCTTGGTCTTCACCACATCCAGACCGACGCCGCGTCCGGAAATGTCGGAAATTTTGTCTGCGGTGCTGAAGCCGGAAGCAAACAGAAGAGCCGCCACTTCATCATCCGTCATCCGTTCCGCCTGTTCCTCGCGGACGATGCCCTTCTTGATGGCAGTCTGGAGAACCTTCTGGCGGTTGATGCCACGTCCGTCATCCTCAATCTCGATGAACACATGGTTGCCGCTATGGAAGGCCCGCAGCCACACGGTGCCGGTCTCCGACTTGCCTGTTGCCAGGCGGTCGTCGATGGGTTCAACGCCGTGGTCGATGGAGTTGCGCAGCAGATGGACCAAGGGATCGCCGATTTCATCCACAACCGTCCGGTCAAGCTCCGTGTCGGCGCCGGTAACCACGAGATCGACTTTTTTGTTCAAGGATTTAGCCACGTCCCGCACCATCCGCGGGAACCGGTTGAATACGGTATCTACCGGTACCATCCGTAGCTTCAGAACGATATTCTGCAAGTCGCTGCTGACCCGCGCCATATGTTCTACAGTTTCCGTGAGCTCTTGGCGGCGGATTTCGCTGGCCAGCTGCTCCAGTCTCACCCGGTCGATGAGCATTTCGCTGAACAGGTTCATCAGCATGTCCAACCGGTCGATATCCACCCGGATAGTCCGGTTGGCCACCGGCTGATGTCCGGTTTTGGCAGCGGCCGGGGCCTGGGGTGCCGGGTTGGTTTCCCGCGCATTCGAAGCCGCCGCTGCCGCAGATGCTTCGGGAGCGGATGGAGCGGCTGCTGCAGGTTTATCCTGCTTTTGCTCCTTCAGCTCCTTCAAACTTTCCAGATCGAACAGGACGGATTTGACGGAGTCAATCTCCGAAACATTCCCGATCATGGTATCCAGTTCGGCTTTAGGCAATTGGGTCACATAGAATACGGAAAAGACTCTGTCGAATTTCTCCTGCTCAATGTCCTGGATGGAAGGAACGGATTTAATCACTTCGCCGTTGTGCTCGAACAGATCGAATACCATGTATGCCCGGGCAGCCTTAAGCACACAATCCTCTCTGACACTCACCTCGATAAAGTAAGCGTTATGGCCTGCTGAAACAGATTGCTCCAGCACGGAATACTGGAACTCATCAATCTGCATAGCCGACGAACCGCCACCGCCTGCCGATGCCGGCGGTGCTGCAGAT
Organism: Bacillota bacterium; assembly: GCA_023393235.1. Taxonomy (GTDB): domain Bacteria; phylum Bacillota; class Bacilli; order Paenibacillales; family NBRC-103111; genus Paenibacillus_AR. The sequence goes on from JAEWMH010000203.1 coordinate 25,386, forward strand.
GCTGCAGGCTCCTTCGCATAATCTCCGGTTACGATGGATTTCAGGGACTTGACGATATCGGACACATCAGCCTGGCCGGTGCCCCCTTCTATAATGTCATTGACCATGGTCTCCAGGGCATCCGTACTTTTGAAGAGGCAATCAAAAATGAATGAGTTCATGGAAAGCTTGTTGTTCCGCACCAGGTCCAGCACATTCTCCATCTCGTGGGTCAGCTTGGCCAGATCCTCGAAACCCATGGTTGCCGACATGCCCTTAAGTGTATGGGCCGACCGGAAAATCACCTGGACAATGCCGATATCCTCAGGGCTTTGCTCCAAAGCGAGCAAATTTTCATTAATGGCCTGCAGATGGTCCTTTGATTCATCAATAAACATCGACAGATACTGATTCAGTTCCAATACTATGCACCTCCGACTGGTTATACCGCATTGTTCCCGCTTTTGCTCACCGGCGGGACAAGGGCCCTGCTCTTTAAGCGTTTATGGATCACTTCATTAACGCGCGTATCAATTGATTGGGGATTTCATGCACCGGCAGCAAGTGATCCACGCAGCCCAGCTCTACGGCAGCACGGGGCATACCGTATACAACGCAGGTTTCCTCGGATTCGGCAATGGTTGTTGCGACTCCCTGATTCTTCAACTCCAGCATCGTCTTGGCTCCGTCGCTTCCCATGCCTGTCATGATCACAATATGGCGCTTCAGCTCCTGCAAGGAGAGTACCGATTCGAACAGCGTATCCACAGAAGGCTTATGCCCGCCCCGCGGCGGTTCGGCTGTTATGGCAAGCCGGTAAACGCCGCCGCCCTCGGACTTGACCCGCATCTGGAATCCGCCGGGAGCTATGTATGCGGTCCCTGGCTGCAAAATCATTCCGTCCTGGCCTTCGACCACCTGTATGCGGCAGTTGCTGTTCAACCTGACCGCCAAGGAATTGGTGAAATTGGGCGGCATATGCTGCACGATAACGATCGGTGCCCCAAAATCCTCCGGCAAACCGGTAAGCACCTGCTGGAGCGCTCTTGGTCCGCCTGTAGAGGTGCCAAGGGCCACCAGATGCTTCACAGGCCCCTTCGCAATGGGTGCTGCCGGCTTTACCGGCGGGGCAGCGGGCGGTACCGCCTTGGGTTCCGGCCGCATCAGCGGCGGACGTTCGGCTTTGCGTTCCGGCTGCACAGAAGGACGCAGCGGCTTGGGATGCTCCGGGACAGGTGATGCCGGCGGCATTACGGACCGGAGCCTGGGAGCCGCCGGCGGTTCCTTTAGCGGCGGTGCTTTCGGCGGAGCCGGATCGGCCGGAGGCGGAACTGCCGCTGACGGGAACGATGGGCTCAACCGTTTTATATTGGATTTGACCGCAATTTCCAAACGTTCATGGAGCATTTCCTTTACCTTGAACAGGTCCAGGGAAATGGAGCCGGAGGGCTTCTGCACAAAGTCGATCGCCCCAGCCTCCAAGGCCTGAATGGTTTCCATAGCCCCTTCCTTGGTTAACGAGCTGAGCATAATCACCGGAAGCGGATTTTCCTTCATAATCCGCTTCAACGCTTCAAGGCCATTCATTTCCGGCATTTCCACGTCCATGGTAATGCAGTCCGGCTGCAGCTCTTTGGCCATTTGCACGGCCTCCACACCGTTCTTGGCAGTGGCGATCACCTGGAAGTCCGGATGTTCCCCAACGAGATCCGAGACAATTCTTCTCATAAAAACGGAATCATCAACTACTAACACCCGCTTTTTCTGCATCCCGGTCCTCCCTCCTCTGGTTAGCAATGATATCTGTAATTGGAGCCTTACTTCATAAGCCTCATCATTTTGGATAGGAACCCCTTCACACCCGAAGCCGCGCCGGCACTCTCGGGGGGCCTGCCCTGCACATACTGGTCGGCAATCTCCAGCAGATTCCGCGAGGCAGGTGAATGGGGATACGCAACAGTGAACGGAATCTGCCGTTTCACCGCTTTGGAAATATGACTGTCATCCGTCACAAAACCCATGGTGGGAATATCCATCTGCAAGAACTTTTTCGCCACCAGCGTTATTTTATCTGCAGTCTGCTTGCCTTCCTTGGGCTCGGTCACCCTGTTGATGACAAGTCGGAAATTCACTCCAGACTGCAGGTTATTGACCATTTTGATTATTGCATAAGCATCCGTAATGGAGGTAGGTTCAGGCGTAGTGACCACTATGGTCTCCTCCGCTGCCAGAATAAACTTCAGCGTTTCCTTGGACAACCCGGCGCCGGTATCGAAGAGGATCACGTCGCAGTGGCCGTTTAATTGGCCAACCTGCTCCACAAAATAATTCAACTCCTCCTCCTTCAGATCAAGAAGATCGTTGAAGCCCGAACCGCCGCCGATAAACTCCAGCCCGTTGTAGCCGGTATGAATAATTTCCCAGATGGTTTTTTCCTTTTTGAGCAAATGGTACAAGTTATACTTGGGGGTAACCCCCATCAGCACATCAATATTCGCCAAACCGATGTCCGCATCGAACACCAGCACCTTCAAGCCTTTGGACTGGAGCGCCAGGGCAAAATTCAACGTGAAGTTGGATTTGCCCACCCCTCCTTTTCCGCTGGTAACCGTGATAATGCGGGTTTTTCTGCCGGCGTTTCGGGCCTGCTCCCGCTTTTGGACCAAATCCCGGAGCATCTGCGCCTGGTCATTCATCTGCCTGTTCCCCCAGTATCAAGGCAATCAGTTCTTCCTCGCTCACCACATTGAAGTCGTCGGGGACATTTTGTCCGGTCGTCATGTACGACAGCGCCAACGGATATTCATGGAGCAGATTGAGAATGGGACCGAAGGTCTCCGTTTCATCCCTTTTGGTAAGAAGAACCTTATCCAGCCTGAACCGGGAGAAATTTTCGGCAACAGCCTTCATGTCTTTGTATTTCATGGTCAGGCTCAGCACCAGGAAGGTTTCGCTTCTGGGATCGCCCTGCAGAAGAGCATTCAATTCGGACACATACATTTCATTGCGGAAGTTGCGTCCGGCAGTGTCCATGAACACAATATCGCATTCCTTCAAATTGTCGAAGGCCTTCTTCAAATCCTGGGGTGAAAACACAACCTCCAGCGGAATCCCCAAAATGGTGGCATAGGTCTTCAACTGCTCCACAGCCGCAATGCGGTATGTGTCGGAGGTGATAAACCCCACTTTCCTGCGGTGACGGAGCACCTGCTCGGCCGCCAGCTTGGCGATGGTGGTGGTTTTGCCTACTCCGGTGGGACCCACAAAATGGGCGATGCGGGTTTCCGGCTGCAGCGGCTTGCGGGGATGATCACCCATAATCTGTCTGAGCTTCTCCGCAGCCAATTGGTTCGCGCGCGCCGGCGTTAAACCGTCCTCGTCATCCGCCAAACTCTCCTCAATGGTGCTGACCACCTCTTTGGCCAGCTCGGGCAGAACCTCCTGCTCCAGGAGCTTGGCTTCAAGAGCGGCCAGAACCGGATCGGGCTCCGGCAGAACGGCGCCGGCGCGGGACAAATTTTTCATCATCAGCTTCATGGCCCGCAGCTCGCTTAATACCGGGTCCTCTTCCCCGGGCTCTTCCAGCGCCTTCCCGCGGGGCTCCGCGGCAGGCTTGACGGCTGCTGCAGGAGCTGCCGCGGGAGCGGGAGCAGGGCTTGGTGCTGCAGGAGCAGCAGCCGGCGCAGCCTTGCCGCCGTAAGCCGCAGCCCCCAGGCTCATGGGCACAACCGGCCGCGGCGCAGGCTCCGGCTCCATCGGTGCGGATTGCTTGCCGGCCAGACGTTCAATGGATTCCAGCAATTCAGCCGTCCGGTCCTCCTTCGCGGACCGCGGCTGCTCCAATACAGCAACCGGGGCAGCTGGCTGCGGGACTGCGGGACGTTGAACCGGTGCGGTCTTCGGTTTGGATTCGGCTTTGCCAAGGGCATCCGTCGCTGCAATCACTTCGATTTTTTTCTTGCTGAATAACCCTAAAAACCCGCCTGAGCGGATTTCTTTGGTATTCAGAATGACGGCATCCTTGCCTAAATCCGTCCGAATTTGCGCAAGGGCGTCGGGCATGGAATCTACAACATACCGTTTTACTCTCATAGATTCACAACTCCCATGCTTTGAATTTCGACATTCGGCTCAAGCTCGCTGTAGGACAATACCGGAATATCCTGCAAGGTCCGTTCGAGCAGCTGGCGCAAATACATGCGGATGGTCGGCGATGTCAGAATGACGGGCTGCAGTCCACCCTGTACGGCTCTTGTCACCTGCTCGTTCAGCTTGTGGAAGATGGTTTGGGAGGACGACGGGTCAAGAGCCAGATAAGAACCCTGATCCGTCTGCTGCACCGATTCCGCAATTTTCTTCTCCAAGGACGGTCCTACCGTAATCACCTTCAGTGCATCCCCGCCGCCGGCATATTGCTGGGTAATCTGGCGGGACAAGGCTTGCCTCACATATTCGGTCAGGATGTCGTGGTCCTTGGTATAGCCGCCATAATCGGCCAAAGTCTCCATTATCGTTACCAAATCGCGGACAGATATTTTCTCCTTCAGAAGCTTGGACAGCACCTTCTGCAGATCGCCAACCGTAACCACATTGGGGATAAGCTCGTCCACCAAAGCCGGGTAGCTTTCTCTGACGTTCTCCACCAGCGCCTTGGTTTCCTGACGGCCGATAAGCTCGTGGGCATGGCGTTTAATAATCTCGGTCAGGTGAGTGGCCACCACGGAGGGCGGATCCACCACGGTATAACCGGACATTTCGGCCCGCTCCTTCGTAGCGTCATCGATCCACAGGGCAGGAAGGCCGAAGGCCGGCTCCATGGTCTCGATACCGGAGATGGACTCGTCATCAAAGCCCGGGCTCATCGCCAAGTAGTGATTAAGTAGTAATTCACCACGGGCCACTGAATTTCCTTTAATTTTGATGACATATTCATTCGGTTTTAATTGAATATTGTCGCGAATTCGGATAACAGGCACAACAATGCCTAATTCCAGCGCACATTGTCGACGGATAAGGATAATCCGGTCCAATAAATCCCCGCCCTGCTGGGTGTCCGCCAGCGGAATCAGGCCATAACCGAACTCGAATTCGATGGGGTCCACCTGCAGCAGGCTGATGACACTTTCCGGACTCCGCACCTCTTCGATCTGCTGCTGCTCCTCCGCCTTTTCGTCCTCCACCTGCTTCTTGTTCAGATTCTTCTGGAGGCGGAAGGCGCTGAAGACGATTACGCCGGCAACGGGGAAGGTAATCAAAACCCCAATGGGAGTTGCAAGGCCCAGCAGTGCGATGGTACCCGCCACTACAAACAAAAGCTTGGGATTCTGCAGAAGCTGTCCGGTAAGGTCGGAGGCGAGATTGCCTTCCGAGTTGGCCCGGGTCACAATCAGACCGGAAGCGGTAGAAATCATCAGTGCGGGAATTTGACTCACCAGACCGTCACCGATGGACATTTGGGTAAAGAGACTGGCTGCTTCCGCTACGCCCATGCCATGGTAGATCATCCCGATAATCAGTCCGCCCACCAGGTTGATAATGAGGATAATGATACTGGCGATGGCATCGCCTTTCACGAATTTGCTGGCACCGTCCATGGCGCCATAGAAGTCGGCTTCACGTTCGATCTTCCGTCTTCTTTCACGGGCCTGGGTTTCATTAATCATACCAGCGTTCAGGTCGGCATCAATACTCATCTGCTTGCCGGGCATCGCATCCAGGGTAAAGCGGGCCGCAACCTCGGCCACCCGCTCAGAGCCTTTGGTAATGACGATGAACTGCACAACAACCAGGATCAGGAACACAACAAAACCCACCACCAGATTGCCCTGGGCCACAAAACCGCCGAAGGTTTCAACCACTCTGCCGCCGTCGGCATGGCTCAGGATATTCCGTGTGGTGGATACGTTCAAGGCCAGTCGGAATAACGTGGTAATCAGCAATAGTGACGGGAAGATGGAGAAATCCAGTGCTTCCTGGGTGTTCATCGCGACAAGAAGAATCATAAGTGCAAGAGATATATTAATGATGAGCAGAACGTCCACTACATGCACACTTACAGGAACGACCATCATCAATACAATTCCGATTACGCCCAAAAGCACAGTTAGATCTTTCACACGCATGATGAACATCCTCCCTTCCCGTTATTTTGCCTTGCCTTTTAAGCGGTACACATATGCAAGCACTTCCGCCACAGCCTGAAACAGCTCCGCCGGGATCGTCTGGCCAATCTCAACCTGATCGTACAAGGCTCTGGCCAATGGCCTGTTTTCCATGGTGATAACCCCGTTTTCCTTGGCGATTTCCTTAATCTTCAATGCGACGAAGTCGGTTCCCTTGGCCACAACCCGGGGTGCATCCATCTTGCCGTTGTCGTATTGGATGGCTACGGCAAAGTGGGTGGGGTTGGTGATGACCACATCCGCCTTGGGGACATCCTGCATCATCCGGGCCAACGCCATCCGGCGCTGCTTTTCCTTGATTTTTCCCTTGATCTGCGGGTCACCCTCGGATTTTTTATATTCATCCTTGATGTCCTGTTTGGACATACGGAGGTTTTTTTCGTGTTCATATTTTTGGTACATATAATCGAAAAGACTTAAGATAACAAGAGCAACACCAATTTTGATGCCCATCATGACCGTGAGCCGGGCCACATACGCCAAAACGTCGGTCAAGGGCATTTGGGCCAGATTAATCAGGCTTTCCTTCTCCCCCCAAAGGGAGGAATAAACCAGGTATCCTATTAAGATTAGCTTCAGCAGCGTTTTCCCGAATTCCACCAATGCCTTGAGGCTAAACATCCGCTTCGCCCCTTCAATGGGGTTAAGCTTGCTGAATTTCACCTTGAAGGCTTCACCGGTGATAAGAAATCCGACCTGCATATAATTGGCGAGAATTCCGATAAGAACAGTAACGGCAAAAATCGGAGCCAGCATGATAAGGATTTGGGCCATGAGATCAGTCATAAGAGGCATAACATTGCTCATACTGATCTCGGTGGTCAGATAATCCTTCAAGGTGCCCTGCATCAGCAGGAACATCTTATCCTTCAGAAATCCGCCAAACATAAGCAGCGTCATGAAGCAGAACAGCAGGATCAGCGATGCGGGAAGCTCATTACTTTTGGCAACCTGACCCTTTTTACGGGCATCCGCCCGTTTTTTGGGTGTCGCCTTTTCGGTCTTTTCCCCGGCAAACAGCTGCAGGTTCAGTTTGTAGCGGAATGGAGTCGTTGCCACGCCCTGTTCCCTCCTTGATTCTAAGCGCTTGCGCCGGCGCTGTCAGGGTGCTCCGGACAAAAGTGTCATGAATTTTTCCATAGCGGTAAAAAGTGCGGTAAACACCATTTCAAAGATTGACAGCATCCCCGGAAACAAAAAGACCAGAAGGATCAGTCCGATAATAATCTTCAGCGGAACCCCAATAACGAAAATGTTAAACTGGGGTGCGGTTTTCGCCAGAATTCCCAATCCCACATCCGTCAAAAACAGCGCCACCACCAGGGGAGCGGCCATTTTGAAGGCGAGGCCGAAGGAGTCCGTAAAGGTCCTGAGCATAAAATCAACCATATTATCGCTGTACATCCGGGCAAACACATCATTCTGCAGCGGAATCCAGCTGTAGCTGTCATGAATGGCCGTCAGGAGAAGATGATGACCGTTGAAGGACAGGAACAACAGCATCGCCAGCATATATTTCATGTTGCCGATAAGCGGTGATGAGGTCCCGGTCATCGGGTCCAGAATGTTGGCCATAGACAATCCCATCTGCATGTCAATGAAGGAGCCTGCCGTCTGGATTACCGCAAAAAACATGTAGCCGATGAAACCAAGCAGTAACCCCACCAGGATTTCCTTGAAAATGGAGAGCACATACAGCGCGTCCATTGGCACCGGCTGCAGCCCCAAACCTGAAAAGGTCAGGAAAGCGACAAAAACGGAAAAGCCAATTTTGAAGGAAGCCGGGACATTTCGGGAGGAAAATACAGGCGCTGTGACAAAAAAAGCCGTAATCCGACAAAAAACAAGCATGAAACCAGAGAAGGATTGCAGAATCAGTTCCATGTTCATCTGCTTATCCCGCGAATTGATGAAGATTATTTAAGAGATTGTAAGTGAATTCTACCAGAGTGGTCATGATCCATGGCCCAAAAATCAGGATGGAAATGAACACCGCCAAGATCTTCGGAACAAACGCCAGGGTTTGCTCCTGAATCTGTGTCGTAGCCTGAAATATACTGACCACCAACCCGACTACCAGCGCAATCACCATCATGGGGGCACTGGCCTTCAGGACCGCATACATGGCTTCTCCGGCCAGCTTCATTATATATTCTGGACTCAAGGCTTTATCCTCTCCTTACCGATCAAACGCCGGGACGTTAACCATAGCTGAGCAACAGGCCTTTAACAACCAGATACCAGCCGTCAACCAGGATGAACAGCAGGATCTTAAAAGGCAGCGAGATCATGACAGGTGGAAGCATCATCATCCCCATTGCCATCAGAGTACTGGCAATTACCATGTCAATAACCAGAAACGGGATAAAAATAATGAAACCCATGGTAAATGCCGTCTTCAGCTCGCTGATGACATATGCCGGAATCAATGCGGTCAAGGGTGTATCATCGATACCCTCGGGCCTCTCGGCCTTGGAAAAGTCCAAGAACAGCTTCAGATCCTTCTCGTGCACATGCTGGCCCATAAAGTGCTTCAACGGCACGGACGCCTGCTCCAGCGCCTGCATCTGTGTAATTTCGCCACGGGCATAGGGCTGATAGGCCGTTTGGTTGATTTCGCCGATAGTGGGCGCCATCACGAAAAGCGTCAAGAATAAGGACAATCCGATCAGCACCTGATTGGGAGGCATCTGCTGCGTACCCAGTGATGTCCGGACAAAACCCAGCACGATGACAATCCGGGTAAAGCTGGTCATCAGCACCAATATGGATGGCGCCAAGCTCAGTACAGTCAAAAGCAGGATAATCGAGATGGTGCTGGAGCCCCCTGCCTCATCGCCCCCGTTGCCGATGCTCAGATTAATGTCGGGAATCGGATCCGCGGCAAAGGCGATGGACGAAAAAGCCAAACCAGCGAAACAAAACAAAACAAGCAGAGCTAGAATTTTCTTATTCATGATTAGTCATCCAGCCGATCATGTGGGTTTTGGCGGTCCTCCGTGATAAGCTCCTCAACCTTCTTCTGCCGGTTGGCCATTTTCAGCATTTTTTCCTGGAAAACAGCCTGAAAGGAAGGTGTCACATCCAACTCCTCGGAGTTTGCCCTGTTTTCGCCCAACCCCTTCAGCCAGCCGCCAACGGAGGAAAACGTGTCGGTGCCGGCAGCGGGGCTGGAGTGGAGATTATCCAGAATGAATTGAATCTCTGCTTCATCTGTAATCTTGTCCACAAGCCCTACTTCTTCTCCGACTCCCAGGACATACAAGGCATTGCCGATCTGCACCAGTTGAACTGACTTGTTTTGTCCCAAGCCTATACCGCCGATGGTCCGCAAGGAGCGGTCTCCCCGGAATAACTTCCCTTTTTGGGAAACGATCTTCATTATCACAAGGAAAATGCCGATAATGACAACGAGAAAAAGAATGACCTTCAAAATCATCCAAAAGAAAGATAGGGAGCTGCCGCCTTGCAGATCTGGCAGCCCTTCAACCTCCTGTGCGTAGCTAACTCCTGCTGTCATGGAAGCATGCAGCATGCATGCCCCCGCTGCCAAAAGCCCCTTACATACCCTCTTCATGCAATGCCTGCCTTCCCGCTTGGGAAATTAGCCAGAAATTAGCCAAGCGTTTTCTTGATGGCTTCAATTACGCGGTCAGCTTGGAACGGCTTCACGATGAAATCCTTGGCGCCTGCCTGAATGGCGTCGATAACCATAGCCTGCTGGCCCATAGCGGAGCACATAATCACCTTGGCGTTAGCATCAATTTTCTTGATTTCCTTCAAAGCGTTAATGCCGTCCATTTCCGGCATGGTAATATCCATAGTAATCAGATCCGGGTGAAGCTCCTTATAACGTTCAATTGCCTGGGCCCCGTCATTGGCTTCGCCGCATACCTCGTATCCGTTCTTCGTCAGAATATCCCGGATCATCATTCTCATAAATGCTGCGTCGTCCACAATCAAAATACGGTTTGCCATTAGTAATATCCTCCTCGAGAGTAATTATTGAAGTTTTTGGATACGATCCCATTGATTGATGATGTCGGTGACGCGAACGCCGAAATTCTCGTCAATGACCACCACTTCACCCTTGGCAATCAGCTTGTTGTTCACCAGAATGTCTACCGGTTCGCCAGCAAGCTTGTCCAGCTCAATGATGGAGCCTTGCGACAGATCCAGAATATCTTTGATCACTTTTTGTGTTCTACCCAACTCTACCGTGACTCGGAGGGGAATGTCCAGCAAAAGATTTAAATTGGAATCATCCGGGATCAAATTGTTCGGATGATTAAAATTCGTGAATTGTACCGGCTGCACATTCACATTCCTGTTCGGCGCGGAGTATGCTGCTGCCGCCGCTTGCTGCTGTCCGGGATACGGAGGCATCATGGGTGGCTGCGGATAACCGGGTTGGCCATAGCCGGGCTGCGGATACCCGTAAGGCGGCTGCTGATAGGCTGCCGGATCCGGATAAGCTTGCGGCTGCTGATACGCCGCTGCTGGCTGCTGAGGTGGCTGCTGCGGCTGTGGTGCGGGAGCTGCGGCTGCCGGTGCGGCATGCGCGGCGGGGGCCGGTGCTGCCTGCTGCTTCTGCGGTGCAGACGGCGCAGGTGCTGGCTCCGAGCTAGCTCCGCCCATCAATGTGCTGACCATGTCACTGGCGAATTTCACAGGCAGGAGCTGCATGATGGAGGAGTCGATCAAATCTCCGATGACCATCCGGAAGGAAACCTTGATATAGACCTCTTCATCCGGAAGAGTATCCATTCCGCCGTTAGCCAGATCCATAATATCGATGCCCGGCGGGGAGATGTTTACAAAACGGTTGAAGATGGTGGACATAGAAGTGGCCGAGGAGCCCATCATTTGGTTCATGGCTTCCTGCACGGCGCTGATATGGATTTCATTCAGCTCCCCTGCGGGATTTGTGCCATCCCCGCCCATCATCAGATCTGCAATGATCTGGGCATCCCGGGTTTTGATCACCAGGAGGTTAATTCCATGGAAGCCGTCCACATAATTTACATGCACAGCCACATGCGGCTTGGGAAATTCATTATGAAGCTGATCCTTGAGAATGACATCCACCTTCGGCGTGGTGATGTCGACTTTTTTGCCCAGAAGCGTGGAAAGTGCCGTTGCCGCGCTGCCGAATGTGATATTCCCGATTTCACCGAGTGCGTCCTGTTCGATGTCCGACAGATAATCCTGTACGGCAGGCTCCTGCGATGCACTCGCTGCGCCTGTATCATCGGAGGATTGCCGAAGCAAGGCATCAATCTCCTCCTGGGACAAATAATCCTTATTATTCGCCATTTTGTTCTTCGGCTCCTTCTTCTACAATCTCCGAAATTTGAACAGCTACTTTGCCCTTCAGCGTTCCGGGACTGCCGATAAACTTTAATTTTTCACCCACTAGAATATGAAGACCCTGTTCAACAGGTTTGGTCAGCGGAATGACATCCCCTACGGTAAGGTTTAGGAACTCTTTTACCGAAATTTCGGAATGCCCCAGCTCGGCAATGATCGGAAGCTTCGCTTTGGTTACCCGCTGCTTCAAGGCGTCCGCTTCATCGGTTGACTTGGATTTCTTATGAGTTACAAACATGTGGTGCACCGACAGCCTCGGCATAACAGGCTCTATGACCACGTGCGGAATACACAGGTTGATCATGCCGGTTGTATCCCCGATCTTCGTGCTTAAGGAAATCAGGGCAATGGTGTCGTTGGCGGAAGCGATCTGCATAAACTGCGGATTTGTCTCCAGAGCCTCCAGCCGCGGATACAAGTCCGACACGGTTTTCCACGCTTCCTGCAATGTATCTAACGCGCGGCTGAAAATCCGTTCCATAATAATGGTTTCGATTTCAGTCAAGGCATTGATTTTCGAAGGGGATATGCCTGTCCCACCCAACAAGCGGTCAAGCATGGCAAAAGCGACGTTGGGATGTACCTCCAGAACCATGCGACCCTCCAACGGCTCCGCTTCAAAAATGTTCAGGATTGTCATTTTGGGGATGGAGCGGATGAACTCATCATAAGGCAGCTGCTCCACCTGCACCACATTGATCTGCACAAACGTGCGCAGCTGTGTGGAAAAATATGTGGTCAACAGCCTGGCGAAGTTCTCATGAATCCGGGTGAGACTGCGCAGATGGTCCTTGGAGAACCGCGTGGCGCGCTTGAAGTCGTACGCCCGCACTTTTTTCTGCGTCTCTTCCTTCTTCAGCTCCTCCGCATCCATCTCACCGGAGGACAAGGCCGCCAGCAGGGCGTCGATCTCATTTTGCGAAAGTACGTCTACCATATCGTCACCTCCTCGGATACTTCCTGTCCATATTCATCGGTTACTCCACATAATAATCCGTAAGGGAGATGGAGACCACTTTGCCTTCAGAAAGCAGTTCATTGATTTTGTTCATCAGGGTGGAGATCAGGAATTCCTGGCCTTTGCTGCCCTGAATCTGTTCGGCTTTCATGTCCGCCAGGGTTTGGATCACAATACTTTTTACCTGAAACACAATGGTTTCAAATTCTTCCTTGCTCTTTTTGTTGTCCAGGGTAAAAGCGAAGCTGGCTTTCACCACACGGCCTTTTTCTGCCAGGTTAGTCAGCACGTTTTCCATAAAAACGGTCTGTGCCTTGACTTGGGCCGGTGTCAGCTTTTTGCCTTCTACTTGGCTTACCGAAGCTTTGGCTGCCTCCTGCGGATCAGACGGCTGGCTGTTCTTGTCCATGACAGTCCATAACGTGAAGAACGCCACCAAAATCAAGGTAATCACAATGAGCATGGCGATAATGATCATAAACAGTTTGTTTTTAAACACCTTAAGACCCCTCCAACTCCGAGCTCATGATCGTCCCCCGTACTCCGCCAATAGCCGACAAAAAGTTCTGCACCAAGCGTATCACATCTGAAACCTCGTCGAGAACCATAAACTTTTTTCCTGTCGTCAATGTAATCACTGTATCCGGAGTGTCCTCAATCGTCTCGATCAATAGAGCGTTTACGGTAATAGGCTTTCCATTTAACCGTCTGACGGTGATCATGCCATCCCTCCTGCGGCTTTTACATCAAAAGCATAATACATATAAAGGATGTACCGGAGGGTTTTTAAGACCCTCCGGCAAATCAATTATTCATAGACGTTAGCGCTTCAGGTTAACTACTTCCTGGAGAATTTCGTCCGAGGTGGTAATGATCCGGGAATTCGCCTGGAAGCCGCGCTGGGCGACGATCATTTCCGTGAACTCCGCAGTCAGATCCACATTGGACATTTCCAGTTGGCCGGAAACAATGGCACCAGTGCCGGTTGCAGCATCATTAGCAATGGCTCCCGCCACGTCCAGCGTCCCGCCGGGATTGGCGTTGGGTGTAACACGGTACAGATTTCCGCCGATTTTCTCCAGACCACTGGGGTTAGCTACCTTGGCTACGGCGATCCGAACCTCAATAGGAGCGGAAGTTCCGTCTGCTTGAACAGCAATAATATTACCGTCATTGGCAATGGAGAAGGCGGTAACCTCTTCCGGAATGATAATGGCCGCACCTTCGGAGTCGAGAACCTGCAGCCCGTCCGCATTGACCAGGTTCCGGTTGGCATCTACGGTAAAGTTTCCGGCACGGGTTAAGTAATTGGTTTCTTCCCCTGCACTGACCACGAAAAAGCCGTCGCCATCGATCCGCAGATCGGTAGGTACGTTGGTTGTCATGGCACTGCCAGGGGTATGAACGGTGTCAATGGAGCTAAGGGCCACACCTAAGCCGATTTGTTTGGCATTGACACCTCCGGATTCGTTTTCGTTCGGTGCCGTTACGCCGGAAACCGTCTGGCTGAGAATATCCTTGAACATCACGCGGCTACCCTTGAAGCCCACTGTGTTGACATTGGCGATGTTGTTGCCGATGACGTCCAGCTTGGTTTGAAAGCCGCGCATACCGGAAACGCCGGAATACAAAGATCTAAGCATAAATTCATTTCCTCCCTGAATGCTTCATTTGGCAATTATTGAAGTGTGACAGGCTGTTTGCTTCCTTCGATCCGCAAATCAGGCTTCCTGTTCGGGCCGGCCCTTTCCTGTCACGATACTACCACGGCACTGTCGATATGAGTAAAAACATTGTCTCTCAAATTGTCGCCGTCCATGGCGGTAACGATTGTCCTGTTGCGCACATTGGCAATGAGTGCAAGATCATTCATGATCAATAAGGAATCCTTGGCGCCTTTGGCAGCCGCCTTATCCAGCGCAGATCCGATCTTCCTTAATTGCTCGGGCTCCAATTGAATTCCCCGCTGCTTCAGCCTGAGTTCCGCATGATGGCTGAATTTGAGGGTTTCCTCCTGAAGCACCTGTTGGAAGCTTTTATCCGGAGCGCCCGCACCGGGTTTGGAGCCAACCCTGACATTGCCGGGAGGGAGAGTGGCGGGATACATCTGACCGATTTTCATATTGTCCATCATGATGAGGTCTCCGCGTTCTCGATTTTCGTAATTTTCTCCAAAGAGACTTCCACGCCGTCCACAGTGGCATATTGAATGCCTTTTTTGAAGGTAATCGCTTGAACGATGCCGCTGTCTTCGGTTTCATTGCCGCCGGAATCCTTGTTTGTCCAGGTAATGGATTTGCCGATCAATCCTGACGCCATCCCTAGGGACTCACGCAATGCTTTCATTTCGGTAGCCATATTGGTCAGTTGCTCCACTGAGGAAAACTGTGCCATCTGGGCAATAAATTCTTTGTCCTGCAAAGGCTGCATTGGGTCCTGATTCTTCAATTGGGTAATCAGGATTTTAAGAAACTGGTCCTTCCCCAATTCGCTGCCGTTGGTTTTCGCCGCTTTGCTTACATTGGACGAGGCATAATACGGCCATACATTCTGGGTGGATATAGGGGAATCCGCCATTGTTCACACCTCCTTTTCACACACGGAGCGACCGCTTAGGCAATCACGTCAAAGCCGTCTTCCTCGGAAGCCTCTCTGCGCAGGATGGCTGCTGCTTCAACAGCGTACTCCTCGTTTCCATCACGGGCCTGTTCCCGGTTGTGGGAACCTGGCTGCCTGGATTGCTGCTGCCCGCGCGGGTCCTGGAACATGCTGGACTGCAGGGAAGGGCTTTGGGCTACCTCAATTTTCTCCACTTGAATACCTTGGGTTTGCAGCATGTTGCGAAGCTGGGCCAGCTGGGATTCCAGCGCATCCTTGCCCATCGCAGTCTGCGCGGCGAATTGAGCCACCAGCTGCCCGTTGTGCAGGGTGAGTCTCACGTCCACATGACCCAATGCTTCAGGCGTCAGAGAAAGTCTCGCTTCGGTTATCCCGTTGCCGGTCTGGACACGAAGCTTGCCAAGCATAAACTTGCTGATGTCCTCCGCCAGCTGTCCTGCTCGTACCGGGACGGACTCTGCGGGAGCGTGGGCTCTATCCAGCAGGTGTCTCCCGTTAACGGGTGCTGCGCTGAAAGGTCCCTCCTGGGTGTCACCGGACTCTTGACCGGATTCGGCTTGCTCCTGAGGCAAGGTCTGTGCGCCTTTGCCGTTTTCGGCCAGCTGGATGGGCGTATGTCTGGCTGCCAGCATCTCCAACCGGGAAGCGGCAGTGGAGGGCATTACGGTAAACGTTACGTCAGCGGATTTAGCGGCACCGGCTTTACCGTCTTCAAATGTATGCACAGGCAAGTTCTGTTCCGGCTGATTGCGCTTCGTCAGAATAGCTGCCAGCTTGTCCTGGAGCTGATTCAAGAAGATCTCGTCCGGATGCTGATTCAGCGCTTGGACAAATTGCTTCAGCACCACTTGCGCCTGCTGTGCGTTCATAGCCGGAGCGTCTGCAGATTCACCACCCGCCTGATTGGCAAGAGATGACACATCTTCCGTGCTCAAAACCGCTGCCGGCAACAGCTGCATACCTTGTAGCAGAAGCGCCGCCTGGGCCAGCCAAGCCTGCATATCCTCATCTCCAAGATGCTGCTCCAGCAAATCCGGATTGTCAGCCAATTGCTCCAGCAGCTTCACCAAAACCTCCGAATCGGGTCCCTCCAGCATGGCGGCTGATTCCTCAGAGCTCATACCGGCCAGCAAACCTGCCAGCAGTGAAGACAAGTTGGGAAGTGTGCTTGTTTGGGCCTGGGGGCTTGTACCGCCAATGACCTGCACCAGCATTTGGCCAAAAGCATCCCCCCCTGCTGCGGAGGCGCTGCCGGATGCATTGCCTGCAACAGCTCCGGGACTTCCCGGCATAGTCATTACCAATGGATTGATAGTTGTCATTTTTGATTTCACCTCCTTTCATAGGCTGGTTCTAATTGAAGTCAAGGAGCCAGCTTGGCTGCAATGACCGGAGCCACTTCCTTATAATTGTCGGACAGGTAGGTCATAATTTTGGACCGCCCCGCCACATCCATACTGTTCAGGATCTCAACAACCTTAGCGGAATCGGTTTTATTCATTTCCACCAGAAGTTCTGCGGCACTTTTGGGCGTCATGCTGGCAAAGGTTTGACCCAGCTCCTGCTTGGTCATGGCGCTTGACGGGGTGGCAGTGGCTGTTTTGTTCAGATCTAGACGTTCCTGAAGGGCGGCGATCTGCTTATCCTTGGCCGCTACTGCATCCTTCAGATAGATGGAGGCCTCAGCTGCTTTTTTGGCGTCCATTTTCTCCAGAATGCGGACCCGGTCGTCAGTTTTCATTTCAGAAAGCAGCAGCACCTGCTCCTTCAGGGTTAAATTCTGCATGATGGGCGCTGCCTTGCTCGGTGACATCTTGGCATACATGGAAGCCGTCTCGGTAATCAGCGCCTGATATTCCTCGTCGCTTTTGGCCGCACTTACCTTCTGCGCCTCCAAAGCAGCCACCTTGGCCTGCAGATCCTTAATGGTCTGATCCTTATCCTTCATTGCCTGGGTGCTGCCCGCCAATTCGGCCGTTTGAGCCTCCAGCTGCTTTTGCAGGGCAGCCAGTTGGGCGGTGGCTTCGGTTGCTGCGGCTTCCGGTGTACCTTCAGCATGAACTGCCGTACCCTGTGCAGGTGCTTGCGCTTCCTTGGCCTCTCCCTTGGGGTCAGGAAGAACAGCGGACAAACCCGGCACATTATTCCCGATTTTCAAGAGCTCATCCGTTGCGCTGTAGCCAAACAAGGAGAAGAGCGCCCCCATCAGCACCATCGTGAATACAATGGGGATAAAAAACCAGTACAAAAACCGTTCAAACGCACTGAATGTCGGCTTTTCCGCCTCCATCTCCATCATTCATGCACTTCCTTTTGTCCAAGATCTATTATCCATGGCTGGCTTTGTGCCGCATGGTGGCCATTTCATCCAGGACTTCCTGCTCCTTCTTCAGCACCGTGGCCTGATGAAGCAGATATGCCTTGTTGCGGGCTTGATCCCAAACCTTTTCCTCCACCATTTTGGAGGAGAGAATACCCCGCTTCTCCACTACGTTCTTTTCCGCCAGCCGGACATCCGCTGTTTTGCACCGGATTCTGTTATTCAGATGATCCAGATAATACTGGTAGTTCATCAGTTCCGAGGCGGTGGTATGTAGTGCTGCCGAGACGAGCTCGGTTTCTACACTGCTTTTTTCGGAAAATAAGGTGGATAGGCTCTCCTCCTCTTCCCGGAGATGGCCGATGGCACCGGACAACACCCATTCAGCCTGAGTTTTTTCATTGGATTTCAGATCCACAATCTTCTGGAAGGTGTACTTAAACCGCATCCTCTGCCTCAACCTCCGCTGAATTCGGATAACAAGCGCTCCTGAACCTGGGTGAACGTCACTTTTTCATTGACCTTTTGTCTAGTGAACTCATTGATGGCCTGTATATATTTCAAGGACATGTCAATTTCCGGGTTGGATCCGCGCTGGTATGCCCCAATATTGATCAGATCTTCCGAATCCTTATATATAGAAAGAAGCTGATTCAGGAATTGAGCGGCCTCCTGATGCTCAGGCGGCACGATTTCCTTCATGACGCGGCTGACACTGGCCAGAATATCAATGGCCGGGAAATGTCCTTTATTAGCAAGATTCCGGTTGAGCACGATGTGTCCGTCGAGTATGCCCCGGACAGCATCGGCAATGGGCTCATTCATGTCGTCACCGTCCACCAGTACGGTGTAAAAGGCGGTGATGGAGCCTTTGGGATTGGTTCCTGAACGTTCCAGAAGCTTCGGCAGCATGGCGAACACGGACGGGGTATATCCTCTTGTAGCAGGCGGTTCCCCTACAGCCAGTCCAACTTCCCGCTGGGCCATGGCAAAACGTGTAACGGAATCCATCATCAGCATGACGTTTAAACCGCGGTCTCTGAAAAATTCGGCTATGCTGGTGGCAATCAACGCGCCTTTGATCCGAATAAGCGCAGGCTGGTCGGAGGTAGCTACCACCACAACCGAACGTGCCAGACCTTCCGGACCCAAATCCCTCTCAATAAAATCCAATACTTCCCGTCCCCGTTCACCGATTAGGGCAATCACATTGACATCGGCTTCAGTGTTCCGGGCGATCATACCCATCAAGGTGCTCTTCCCAACGCCTGAGCCGGCGAAGATCCCCACCCGTTGGCCGTTGCCAACGGTAAGCAGTCCGTCAATAGCGCGGATGCCTACGCTGAGGGGCTCCAGCACCCGTGGACGCTTCAACGGATTGCTGGGCATATTGTGTGTGGAGTAATGGGTCATACGGCTGGGGAGAAAGCTGCCGTCCAGAGGCTGGCCAAGTCCGTCGAGAACCTTGCCCAGAAGCTCATAACCAACCTGTACGGAGAGCGGCTTTCCGGTGCCTACCACTTCACAGCCCGGCCCAACGGAATGCAGATCACCAAGGGGCATCAAAATTACTTTATTGTCCCGGAAGCCCACCACCTCCGCTTTCAGCGGCTTCGTGGACTTATAGGGGTAGATATAGCAGACATCGCCTACGCTGGCGTCGGGGCCTTCGGACTCAACCGTCAACCCGATAACCTGGGTTACCTTGCCGTTCACCAGCACAGGGTCGATATGACGAAGGTGTTCGATATAGCGCGAAGCCTGGGGCATGTTCATGCTTCCTCTTCTCCCTCCGCCATTTCCATGGACAATTGCTGCAGCGCAAGCTTGATTTCTTTCAATTGGGTGTCTACACGGGCATCAATGCTGCCGAAGGCAGTGCGGACCACACATCCGTAATCATCAATGGTCGAATCAGGAAGAATCTCCAGCTCCGCCTGGGAATCCACCGACAGCTTCAGCTCATCCCGGGCATCCCGGATATAAGCAAACTGCTTGGGGCTCACGCAAAGGGTAATGGTGCCTTTTTCCCGTTTCCGGGCCAGCACCCCTTTGGTCATCTCAATGACCCATTGGGGATTCACGCTCAGCTCCTGCTGGATGATCTTGCCGGCAATGGCGGTCGCCAGCTCCACCAGGAAGGGTTCGGATTCCTGGATGATCTGCCGTTTCAGCTCATACGCCTGCTCCAGAACGGTCCGGGCATCACTCAGAAGCTGGTCATATTGCTCCAACACCTTGACTTCAGCCTGCTCCTGCCCGTCCTGGAACCCTTGCTCGAATCCGCCCTGCCGTGCTTGCTCCGTGGCCTCCCGGTCCTGGCTGCGGCGTTCCTCCCACCAGCCTTCAATTTCCTGCTGGGCGGAAGCCCGAAGCTCCTCGGCATCCTCCAGGGCCTGACGGATCTGCTCCTCGGCCACATTTTCAGCATCCTGCAGAATACGGTCCTTCATCTGAAGCAGTTGCCGGAGCTCCGCCTCTTCCTCATCGGTGACAGGCTGGACTAGTGTTTCATGCTGCATTTGATTGGGTAAAGGAAAAGGTGAAACATTTATTTCCTTTCGATCGTCTAAGGTAATGTAGAATTGAGGCTTGATCACTCTAGACAATCACATCATCTCCCCCGCCGCGGGCGATAATAATCTCGCCGGATTCCTCAAGACGGCGAATGGTCGATACGATACGGCTTTGGGCCTCTTCCACATCACGCAGCCGGACAGGTCCCATGTATTCCATTTCTTCCTTGAAAGTCTCCGCCATCCGTTTGGACATATTGCGGAAGATGGATTCCCGAACTTCCTCGCTGGCCACCTTGAGGGCAAGTTGGAGGTCGGCATTCTCCAGATCGCGGATAATGCGCTGAATGGAACGGTTGTCGATATTGACGATGTCTTCGAATACAAACATCCGCTTCTTGATTTCCTCGGCCAGCTCCGGATCCTGGATTTCGAGAGCATCCAGAATGGTACGTTCCGTGCCGCGGTCGACGCCGTTGAGGATTTGGACAATGGATTCGATGCCGCCGGCGGAGGTATAGTCCTGGGTAACCGTAGCGGAGAGCTTCTGCTCCAGTACACGCTCCACCTGTGCCACGACCTCCGGGGAGGTGCTGTCCATCAGGGCAATCCGCTTGGCCACATCCGCCTGCTTGTCCTCGGGCAGTGCGGAGAGAATCATGGAAGCCTGCTGGGCCTGCAGGTATGACAGTACCAGCGCGATGGTCTGGGTATTCTCGTTCTGGATAAAGTTAAGAATTTGCGACGGGTCCGCCTTCCGGGCAAAGTCAAAGGGACGAACCTGCAGGGTTGCCGTCAGCTTATTGATAATATCGATGGCCTTCTGGTTGCCCAGCGCCTTCTCCAGGATCTCCTTGGCATAAGCGATACCGCCCTGGGAGATAAATTCCTGGGCCATGCAGATTTGATGAAATTCCGCCAGAATAGCGTCCTTTTCTCCCGAGTCCACCTTGCGGACATTGGCGATTTCCAAGGTCAGCTGTTCGATTTCGTCATCCCGGAGATGCTTGAAGATTTGCGCGGAAACCTCCGGACCCAGACTGATCAGCAGAATAGCAGCCTTTTGCCGGCCTGTAAGAACTGGAGCCTGAAAAGCCCCTTTTGCTGCTGCCATTGCACACCCCTCTATTCATCTACAAGCCAGGTGCGAAGAAGATTAACGAACTCTTCCGGTTTTTTCTTCGCCAATTGCTCAAGCTGCTTCCTGGCCTGATTTTCATTAGTAAGATTGTCAAGATCAATGCTCGGGAACTCAGCCTTGGCATTGGAGTTTTGGGCCATAACCGCCGCTTCTTCCTCCATCGCCGCCATTTCTCTGGATTTGCGTCTGCGGGAGGCGACCACGAAGCCGCCCACTGCCGCCAATGCTGCTGCGGCTGCGCCGATTCCACCGTACAGAAGCCAATTGGTGCCTGCGGCGGTTTGTGCTCCGGGTGCAGTTTCTGCAAAGGTTTCATCAAACACGGTTACTTTGCCTGCCAGCTCCTCATTGGTATAGGTCCGGCCGTTATTGGCCAAAGAAGTGGCTACCAGACTGGTCAACATCCGCTGGATGGCGGTTTTGGTGGCGTCGGTCAAATTGGCGTTCCGGTTGATCCCTACGCTGATCATCAAATCGTTGACAAAGAACGGCTGGGATTCGATAACCTCTTTGATCCGGTTGAACTCATAATTGTAGGTCCGGTTAGATTCCTCCGACGTACCGTTGCCGGCGTTGGTGCCTGACGGATAAGTGGGAACATCGGTTTCGCCTGTACCGGCTACGCCGCCGTTGGACGCTCCCGTGGAGGATTTTTCATTCACATTGGAGCTGACCACAATGCCGTTTTCCCCATTAACCGGAGTAACCAGATCATTGTTTTGCGTCTTTTTATCGTAATTAAAGGTAGCGACCACCATCGGCATCACATTGTTGGCTCCCGCTATGGAACCAAGCTGGCGGGTAATCTCCTTACGCAGGTCCTGCTCGAAGTCCTTTTTGATCTGGAACTGCTGCGCCGCCGCATTGGTTGCCCCAACCTGTCCTGCGGACGTTTTGGAATAAGGGAGCAAATCTCCGTTTTGATCGGAGATGGTGATGTTCTCCACAGTCAGATTCGGGACACTTTTCGACACCAATTGATACATGGTGTCGATTTTTAATTGATCGAGGACGTAGCCGGGCTTCGTATTTACCATAATCGACGCTGTAGGCGGTTGGTTCTGGCGAAGGAATACACCGTCATCCTGGCGGGTAATCAGTACCTTGGAGCCTGCGATGGCTACATTGGTGTTGATCAGCTGCTCCAGCTCTCCTTGCAGAGCCTCCATCTCCATGATCCGGGTCTGGGCGTCGGTTTTGCCGAAGATGCTGTTTTCCCGGAAGACACCCCATCCGATGGAGCCGCTTTTGGTCAAACCTTGGCCAACGATATCCACCTTCACTTGGGACACCATTTTGCGGGGAACTCCGATGCTCTTGCCGTCCTCGCTCATTTTGTAGGGGATCGTGTTGTCCTTCAGATACTTGGTAATGGATGCTGCGTCATTAGGCTGCAAATCCGTAAAGGCCGTTGCATATTCAATTTTGGAGTTGTTGTAAACAAACAGGACAATCGTCAGGATCATCGCTATAAAAATACCGACAATCATAAATTTCGAAGTTTTGTTGAATCGATTCCAATATTGCTTCACGTTCGTCCAATATTGGAGCAATCTTTCATTCACGTATTTCACCTCGTCCGCCAACACGTATGTCAATCATACGTTAGGATCAAATTTGCGTTCTCATGATGTCCTGATAAGCCTCAATCACCTTATTGCGGACCTGGACGGTAAGCTCCAGTCCCAAGGACAGCCTTTCCGCATTGATCGACAGCTGGTGGGCATCTACCCCTTCGCCGCGGACAAATTGATCATTCAGCATTTCTACATTCTTTTCCTGGGCCGATAATTGGCCGATGGCCTGATTCAGCATATCCCCGAAGGATTTCCCCAGGTCAGCAGCTCCCGCCGATGCTTTGGCATCCGTCTGCAACGGCTTCAACAAGGAGGAAGGCTGGATTCCTATTTTCTCGATCATCTGTAGTTACCCCCTAATTATTTGCCGATTTCAAGAGCTTTTGTAATCATTGCCTTGGCTGCATTCAGCGCAGTGACATTGGCCTCATAGGACCGGGTCGCAGACATCATGTCCACCATTTCCTTCAGCGGATCCACATTGGGCATCAGCACAAAACCGTTCTCATCCGCATCCGGGTGGGTGGGGTTGTATACTTGCTTGAAAGGAGCAGAATCATCGGAAATCTTGCTTACCTTAACCCCGCCTCCGGATGAAGCCTTCGTTGTACCCATGGCGCCGGACAGCACCTGGGAGAATGTTGCCCCCTGCTTTTCTTCCAGGGAGACCACCTTCCGGCTGTATGGCACCCATTTGCCGTCTACCAGCTTGCCCCGCGTTGTATCCGCGTTAGCCATATTAGAGGCGATTACGTCCATTCTGAGCCGCTGGGCGGTAAGTGCAGAGCTGCTGATATCAAACCCGTTGGTCAGCTTCATCATTATCTCCCTCCAATTACAGTACGGATATTGCGGATATCGTGAGTTACTTGCTGGGCTACCACATTGTAGCGGAGCTGATTCTTGGCTACGAGGGACATTTCGGCATCGATATCTACATTATTTAAATTATTATTCATAACCGAATTGTTGTCCACGACAATTTTCGACTCCGCCGGAGATGTTCCGCCTCCAATAGGAATATGCTTGGGATGAGTCCGTCTGCCTGTGAGGGTTTTGGAATTCATCTGCTGGCTGAGCAGCTCCTCGAACACTACATCGGAACGTTTAAAGTTAGGCGTATCCACATTGGCGATATTATTGGCAGATACAGTCTGCCTCAGGACGGCCGCATCCAAGGTGCGTTCCAACCGGTTAAAACTTGCTGATTGCAGGATATTCATTATGGGATTCAACCTCCGGCCACAGATTACCGTTACTTATTCAACAGCTTTCTTTCATTCTCCTCTTTTTTTCGACAATAAAATTATTTTAAATTTTCACTAATGCTGTCATATCATGGAGTCTGGAGAAGATTCGACATCATAAATCATGCAAAAAAATGGCAAAATATACAATATGAAAAAAGCCCTATCTTTAGAAAGATAGGACTTTATAATCTAAAACCTAATATAAATCTAACACGAATTTAGGCCTGCCGTTTTTCCAACTCCTGAACCAGCTGGTCATTGAGAATTTTAATGTAGGTTCCCTTCATGCCCAGGGACCGTGTTTCGATGACGCCGGCGCTTTCCAGCTTGCGCAGCGCATTCACGATCACAGAGCGGGTAATCCCCACCCGGTCGGCGATTTTGCTGGCTACCAGCAGACCCTCTTTGCTTTTCAGCTCCTCGAAGATATGCTCCACAGCCTCTAATTCACTGTAAGAAAGGGAGCCTACCGCCACCTGGACAATGGTTTTCCGGCGGGCTTCGATCTCGCTTTCCTCTGCGCGCTCGCGCAGAATTTCCATGCCCACCACCGTGGCTCCGTACTCAGCCAGTATCAGATCATCCTCGCCAAACGGGTCTTCCGTCCTGGCTAGCACCAGGGAACCCAGACGGTCTCCGCCTCCCATGATCGGGATAATGGTCAGGTAATGCTGCTCGAACAGGCTTTGCAGCTGATTAGTCACTTGGACATACGGATTCTCCGGATCGATGTTGGAGACAGTCTCTTCCACCTTCAAAAGAAGCTGGTTTTGCTCGGGAGTGAGTCTTTTGTCCTGAAACAGGACCCGGTTGGTTTCCAGTGAAACCAACATTCCGGAGGCTGCACAGCCCAGAATTTTGCCCTTGCGGCTGATGACATACACACTGGCTGCCATAGCATCCCGCAAAACCTCGGTCATTTCCATAAACGACAAGGCTTTGCCTGCCGCCCTTTGCAGCAGCCGATTCAGCCGTCTTGTCTTCGAAAGCAATTGCATTTCTCAAATCCCCCTATTTTCATTCAACAATTCCCCGCAAAGTGATCCCATTCTCATGAAGCCCATTTCCATAACTTAGCGGGGACCCCTGCAGTCTTTAAAGAATATATTGACTCAAATCGCGGTTACGGGCAATATCCGACAGCTTCTCCCGTACATATTCGGGAGTCACCTGGAACGCCTCCAGCTGGAGATCCGGCGCTTCAAACGACAGGTCCTCCAGAAGCTTCTCCAGAATGGTATGAAGCCGCCGCGCACCGATATTTTCCGTATGCTGGTTCACTTCCACCGCGATCTGCGCCAGTTCGTCAATGGCCTGGTCCGTAAAGGTGACCGTAATGCCCTCTGTTTCCAGAAGCGCGGTATACTGCTTGGTCAACGCGTTCTGCGGCTCCTTCAAGATCCGCACAAAATCCTCATGGTTCAGGCTGCCCAGCTCCACCCGGATAGGAAAACGCCCTTGAAGCTCAGGAATCAGATCAGACGGTTTGGCAATATGGAACGCACCTGCCGCAATAAACAGAACATAATCCGTTTTCACCGGACCGTACTTGGTCATTACCGTAGACCCTTCCACTATAGGAAGAATGTCGCGCTGCACCCCTTCCCGGGATACATCAGGACCGCTGCCCTTGCCGGTGCTGGCCACCTTGTCGATTTCGTCGATAAAAATAATGCCGGACTGCTCTGCCCGTTGGACGGATTCGGAAATCACCTCATCCATGTCCATCAGCTTCTGGGCTTCCTGCTGGATCAGGACCTTGCGTGCCTCTCTTACGGGAAGACGGCGCTTCTTGGTTTTCTTGGGCATCAAACTGCTGAACATTTCCTGCATATTCATGCCCATCTGATCATTGCCTTGGCCCCCAAGAATGTCCATCATGTTGGGAGAGTGATCCTCCACCTCAATCTCAATCTGTTCGTTCTCAAGCTCTCCACGGGCCAGCTTCTCCCGCACAGCGGCGCGCCCGGCGGTAACACCGGAATCCGGCTCCTCCTGCTCCCGCTCCGGCTCCTTCTGGCCGCCGAAGAGCATCTCCAGCGGATTGCGTCCGGACTTGTTCTTGCTGGCGCCAGGCACCAGGAACTGGACGATCCGTTCCTCAGCCAGCTTGCCAGCACGATCCTTCAGGGCTTCCGTTTTTTCGGCTTTGACCATACGGATGGCAGTCTCCACCAGATCCCGGACCATGGATTCCACATCCCGGCCCACGTAACCCACTTCAGTAAACTTGGTGGCCTCCACCTTTACGAAGGGGGCATTCACCAGCTTCGCCAGCCGGCGGGCGATTTCCGTCTTGCCCACACCGGTAGGACCGATCATCAGAATATTCTTGGGAATGATCTCATCACGCATCACATCCTGGAGCAGGGTTCTCCGGTAACGGTTGCGGAGGGCGACGGCGACAGATTTCTTGGCCTGCTTCTGGCCGACGATATATCTATCCAATTCGGAAACAATTTCTCTAGGGGTAAGCGCGGAGCCTTTCATGATCCATCCCTCCATCCGTTTCTACAATACTTCTTCGACAATAATGTTGCGGTTGGTGAATACGCAGATATCCGCAGCAATCTCCAAGGATGCCTTGGCGATGTCACGGGCTTCCAGATGCCCGGCATAGGCCTTCAGCGCCCGTCCGGCAGCCAAGGCGAAGTTGCCGCCGGAGCCGATGGCCAGAATGCCGTCGTCCGGCTCGATGATTTCGCCGTTGCCTGAAATGAGAAGCAGGTCCTTCTTGTCCATTACGATCATCATGGCTTCCAGACGGCGCAGAACACGGTCCGAGCGCCAATCCTTAGCCAGCTCCACAGCCGCACGCTGCAGATTCCCCTGATGCTCCTCCAGCTTGCCCTCGAACTTCTCAAACAGCGTAATGGCATCCGCTACCGATCCGGCAAAACCCGCCGCCACTTGGCCGCGGTACAGACGGCGCACCTTCTTGGCCGTATTCTTCATCACCATACTGTTGCCGAAGGTAACCTGGCCGTCTCCAGCAATGGCGCCTTTATTGTTATGCCGGATCGCAAAAATCGTGGTTGCGTGAAACTCTCCCATGAAAATCCCTCCTGAGGGCTTTGCGTCAGCAAAGCCTACTTCGAAAGCATAAGCTAAGGTTTTGCGTTAGCAAAACCCGCTTCGTAAGCATCTGCCGGGCCTCACCCATTCTAACGGACACAGAAGCCGTTATCCGCTCCAAAACGGCTTAATCCCCAACCTAACGGAACCCACAGCCGTTATTTCACGCTATTAGGCTGGTTTTTAATCAAATCACCAGCAATAAGAGCGCTCACTTCCGTTAGATTTCAAAACAGGGACTAAACAGCTAAATAGCGTCGCTCTTTTCCGTTAGATTCCTGTATGCCCCAAACGGTCCTCGCAACTGATCACAATGAAGGGCAAGACGCTGCCCTTTGGTCTAAATCTTCTGGAATTCGATTCCATCCATAGTCACTAATCACCGCGAAACATGTCCGGCGCGGCAAAACCCCGGGAGGGCCTTCGAGCCGGCGCCATCCGCGGGGTGTTCAAATGCAATGTTTGACGAAGACCAACCGGCAGACCAGAATTAGAACTTACCGGCAACCTTCGAATGGTTAATAAGCGCAATACGATTATAGTAACACAGCACACGAACGGCATACAAGGGACATCACTGCAAATTGCCCACAAAATTCTGAATTGTCCGAAGGGCACGGTCCGCCAGTTTTTCGTACTTCAGCTTCTTGTTCTTAATCCGTTCCTCCAGAGGCGGCAGCAGCCCAAAATTGGCGTTCATCGGCTGGAAATGGCCCGACTCCGTGGAGACAATATAATGGGCCATACTGCCGATGGAGGTTTCAGCCGGGAGCACCAACGGCTCTTGTCCGTGCCACAGCCTTGCAGCATTCAGCCCGGCAGTCAGACCGGAGGCGGCAGACTCCACATACCCTTCCACCCCTGTCATTTGGCCGGCGAAGAACAGGTTGGGCCGCGATCTGAACTGATAGGTTGGCGATAGCAGCCGGGGTGAATTAATGAAGGTATTGCGGTGCATCACACCGTAACGGACAAACTCCGCCTGCTCCAATCCGGGGATCAGCGAGAAAACCCGCTTTTGCTCGCCCCATTTCAGATGGGTCTGAAAACCTACCAGATTAAACAGCGTTCCCGCTGCATTATCCTGACGGAGCTGTACAACGGCATGGGGCAGCTTGCCTGTATGGGGATTGATCAGGCCCACAGGCTTCATGGGACCAAACAGAACGGTTTGGCGCCCGCGTTTGGCCATCACCTCGATGGGCATGCAGCCCTCGAAATAAATCTCCTTCTCGAAGGCCTTTACCGGTGCAGCCTCCGCTTGAATCAGCTCATCGTAGAAGCGGTTGAATTCCTCCTCAGTCATCGGGCAGTTCAGGTAAGCCGCTTCGCCCTTATCATACCGGGAAGCCAGATATACCTTGTCCATATCCACGGACTCTCTCTCCACAATAGGAGCCGCCGCGTCATAGAAATAGAGGTACTCCTCCCCTGTCAGCGCCTTCAGGCTCTCCGACAGCGCAGGGGACGTTAAGGGCCCGGAGGCGACAATGACGATTCCGTCAGCCGGGATTTCGCGGAGCTCTTCATTCCGCACCTCCACCAGCGGATGGCTGCGGAGCGCCTCTGTAACTCCACCGGAAAAACCATCCCGGTCCACCGCCAAGGCGCCGCCGGCAGGAACGGCATGTTTGTCCGCTTCGCGCATAATAAGCGAACCCAGCGTACGCATTTCTTCCTTCAATAAACCTACTGCATTGGTCAGGCCGTTAGCCCGCAGAGAATTGCTGCAGACCAGCTCCGCGAATTGATCTGTAATATGTGCCGGCGTTTTCTCCACCGGTCTCATTTCGTAAAGGATAACCGGCACACCGCGGCTGACCAGCTGCCAAGCAGCTTCGCTGCCCGCCAATCCGGCTCCGATTACAATAACAGGCTGTTTTTGAGTCACAGTGAATCCTTCCCCCATTGATTATTATTGCGTTACACATAATTGAAATTGGGCATAAAACAAAGTCCGGCAGACCGCATCGAGAGCAGTCTGCCGTTTAAGCATATCATCATTAATAGAAGCACGCCATCTGACCGTGTAGAGACTGCACTCCGCAGCTCCTTAATCCTCGAAATCCGCTGCTTCCTCCACAGGCTCCTCTTTGTAGTCGCATTTGGAGCACTGGATGACCGTACCGCTGCGGTTGGTTTTGGTTATCAGCATTTGACCGCATTCCGGGCAATTCCGCCCCACCGGACGGTCCCAGGATACGAAATCACAATCAGGGTACCGGTCACAACCGAAGAACACTCTGCCCTTCTTGCTGCGCCGCTCCACAATGGTGCCTGTATTGCAGGAGGGACAAACCACTCCGGTGCCCTTGATAATCGGCTTGGTGTTGCGGCAGTCCGGGAAGCCCGAGCAAGCCAGGAATTTGCCGAACCGGCCCATTTTGTAAACCATATGGCGTCCGCATTTCTCACACAGCTCGTCGGAAACCTCGTCCTGGATTTCGATTTCCTTCATTTCCTCTTCAGCGACCTCCAGCCGCTTCTCGAAGGATTTATAGAAACCGTTCAATACCTTAACCCAGTCTTCGCGGCCTTCTTCCACATGGTCCAGCTCTTCTTCCATCTGGGCCGTAAAACCTACATCCAGTATTTCCGGAAAGAACTCTTCCATCAATTCATTGACGAGCTCCCCAATTTCCGTAGGGATAAAGCGTTTTTCCTCCAGAGCCACGTATCCCCGTTTCTGGATGGTCTCGAGAATCGGCGCATAGGTGCTGGGCCGGCCGATGCCCATCTCCTCCAGTGCACGCACGAGGCGGGCTTCCGAGTAGCGTGGGGGCGGCTGGGTGAAATGCTGCTTGGGCTCTACAGCCTCCCGCTTCAGCACATCCTGCTTGGCCAGCGGCGGCAGGAATTTTTCCTCATCACCGGCAGGAGCTTCCTCGTCACTGCTCTCCACATACACCTTCATAAAGCCGGGGAACTTCACTTTGGATCCGACGGCACGGAACGTGGATGCCCCTGCAAGAATATCCACGGTCATGGTATCCATCACTGCCGAGGACATTTGACTGGCGACGAAGCGCTCCCAGATTAGCTTATAAAGCCGGTATTGGTCACGGCTTAAGAATCCCTTGACTTCCTCGGGTGTCCGCAGCACCGAGCTGGGCCGGATGCCTTCATGGGCATCCTGGGCATTTGCGGCTTTTTTGACGTATTGCCGGGGCGTCTCCGGATAATAGGCTTCGCCGTATTTCTCCAGAATGAAACCCTTGGCTTCCTCTTGCGCCACCGGGGAAATCCGGGTGGAATCCGTACGCATATACGTGATGAGACCTACGATCCCCTCTTTGCCCAAATCGATGCCCTCGTACAGCTGCTGGGCCACGGACATGGTTTTGGATGCGCGGAAATTCAGCTTTCTGGCGGCCTCCTGCTGCATCGTACTGGTAATGAAGGGGGCGGAGGGATTGCGGCTCCGCTCCTTCTCCTTCACCTCGGATACGATGAAGTCAGCACCCTCCAGACCCTGGAGAATAGCCTGGACCTCGGCTTCCGTGTGCAGCTCCTGCTTTTGTCCGCCCGTGCCATAAAACTTGGCTTCAAAGGTATTGGACCCGGACTTGAGCTGAACGGTGATGCTCCAGTATTCTTCCGGGATAAAGGCCTTAATTTCGTCTTCCCGGTCATTGATCAGCTTCACCGCAACAGATTGTACACGGCCTGCGGAGAGGCCCTTTTTAACTTTTTTCCAGAGCAGCGGACTGATCTTGTAGCCAACCAGCCGGTCCAGAATACGTCTGGCCTGCTGGGCGTTAACCAGGTCCTTATTAATGGGCCGGGGCGTCTTAAAGGCATCCTTCACAGCCTGCTTGGTAATTTCGTTAAATACCACCCG
This sequence comes from Bacillota bacterium, assembly GCA_023393235.1. Lineage (GTDB taxonomy): Bacteria > Bacillota > Bacilli > Paenibacillales > NBRC-103111 > Paenibacillus_AR. The sequence continues at coordinate 56,214 of JAEWMH010000203.1, forward strand.
GCACTCTTCCGTATCATCCAGATCCAGATAATGTGCCAAATGCCAGGCGATGGCTTCCCCTTCGCGGTCAGGGTCAGCCGCCAGATAGACTTTTTTCACTTTTTTGCGGGCATCCTTCAATTCCTTGAGAATATCCCCTTTGCCGCGGATGGTAATATATTTGGGTTCAAAATTGTTGTCAAACTCGACGCCCATTTGGCTCTTCGGAAGGTCACGGACATGGCCCATCGAGGCCTTCACGATATATTTGCTGCCTAGGTATTTGCCGATGGTTTTGGCTTTGGCGGGCGATTCCACAATAACTAGAGAGTCTGCCATTTGCCTTCCTCCCCCCTGGATACGCGATGTATCCTGCTGGACTTTAAGATAGAAGCATATATAACGAGCCCGGAAGTTGCCCGATCCTCTTCTTCAAAGTCAAAGATAACAGAATTGAATGCAAATGTCCAAAATTTGTTTGCAAGCGCTCTATCAGCTCGTCGATGGATGCGGGGCCATCCGCCAAAACCGCAGCCACCCGCTCCTCTTCGGCAGTGAGTGCAGGAAGATATTCTCTAGTGTACGCCATCGTCTCCAGGCTATTCCGGCCCATGCCCGGCAGATGGCCGAATTCCTTCAATATATCCGCTGCCGAGGTAACCAGCTTGGCTCCGTCGTCACGGATCAGATCGTGGGTGCCCCTGCTTTTGGGCGACGTAATCTGGCCCGGGACGGCAAATACCTCCCGGAATTCCCCCTCCGCATATTTGGCGGTGATTAAAGAACCGCTCCGGGCCGCCGCCTCCACCACCACCGTCCCCAGAGTCAACCCGGCGATAATCCGGTTGCGTTGGGGGAACAGCCCCTGTGCTGCCGGTGTGCCTGGCGGATATTCCGACACCACCAAACCCTGCTCGGTGATTTTCCGGTAAAGCAGGGTATGCTCCCGGGGATAAATCACGTCAATGCCGCAGCCCAAAACAGCGATTGTGCTTCCATCCCCCTTCAGCGCGCCCTCATGAGCTTCCCCGTCAATGCCTCTGGCTAAGCCGCTGACAACACACACGCCGGAGCAGGACAGCTCCTCCGCCATCCGGGAGGCGATTCTTTTGCCGTATACTGTAGGGGTGCGGGTGCCCACCATGGCGATGGCATGCTTCCCCAGCAGTTCCCGCCTCCCGATGGTATAGAACACCCATGGCGGCGCCGCCGTCTCATTCAGGAGTGGGGGATATTCCTCGTCCCCCCGGGCGATAGGTACAACCACAGAATCGGCGTAGCCCTCCTCAATCCGCTTCAGATAGTCCCGGGACAAACCTCTGGACAAGAGCTCCGCTTTACCGGGTGCCAACCGCAGCGCAGCCAACTGTCCGGGAGTAAGCCCGGCCAGCTCCTCCAGGTCCGGAAAATAGTCCGTCAGCCGCTGGATGGTTTTCCAGCCGATCCCTTCCATTTCGTGCAAAGCCACAAGTACATGATGATGATTCATAGATTTTGGGTCTCCTTTAATCGGAATAAGATGATAATAAATAAAAAAGCCCTCCGAGATCCGCGCGTAACGCGAATCATCGGAAGGCTGCTTGCCTATCCGTACAACATTATGAGCTGGTGACGCAATGCTGGAGAATACCCTTGTCTTCCAGAACAGCGACAAGCGTAGCCCCCATCTCCGCGGGAGTAGGCGCAACCCGGATGCCGCAGCGCTCCATTACTGCCACCTTCTCCGCCGCCGTGCCTTTGCCACCGGAGATAATCGCTCCGGCATGACCCATCCGTTTGCCTGCGGGAGCGGTCTGACCGCCGATAAAGCCCACCACCGGCTTGGTCATATTGGCGGCCACCCATTCCGCCGCTTCTTCCTCGGCCGTGCCGCCGATTTCACCGATCATAATCACGGCATGGGTATCCGGATCTTCATTAAATAGCTTGAGAATATCGATAAACTCGGAGCCCTTCACCGGATCGCCGCCAATGCCCACTGCACTGGATTGACCGATGCCCCGGGTAGTCAACTGATGGACCGCTTCATAGGTCAGAGTCCCGCTGCGGGATACCACACCTACGTGGCCGGGCATATGGATATATCCGGGCATAATGCCGATTTTGCACTCTCCGGGTGTGATGACCCCCGGACAGTTAGGGCCGATCAGGCGGGTGCGCTTGCCTTCCATAAACCGTTTGACCCGGACCATGTCAAGAACCGGAATACCCTCCGTTATGCAAATGCATAAATCCAGGTCGGCATCCACTGCCTCCATGATGGCATCCGCCGCGAAGGCGGGGGGGACATAAATCACTGAAGCATTGGCGCCTGTAGCTTCCTTAGCCTCGCTCACCGTATTATACACCGGAAGCTGGACCGTTGTCCCGTTTTCCAAGGAAAAATCCACCTGCAGTCCGCCTTTGCCCGGAACTGCACCGGCCACCATCTGGGTTCCGTAGTCCAGACCGCCTTTGGTATGAAACATGCCTGTGGTCCCTGTCATGTTCTGCGTAATCACCTTGGTATGCCTGTTCACCAGAATACTCATAATAACCGCCCTCCCGGAAGGTATCGATTAGCCTACCTGTGCCACAATCTTCTGCGCGCCGTCGGCCATGGAATCCGCGGCAATGATATTCAACCCGGATTCCCTGAGAAGCCGCTTGCCCTGCTCCACGTTGGTACCCTCCAGCCGGACAACCAGGGGTCGGTCCAGACCCACCTGCTTCGCAGCCTCGATGACGCCTCCCGCAATCACGTCACAGCGCATGATCCCGCCGAATATATTAACGAAAATCCCCTTGACCTTCTCATCCTTCAGAATGATCTTGAAGGCCTCCGTCACCTTCTCCGCCGTAGCGCCCCCGCCCACATCAAGGAAATTCGCCGGCTCCCCGCCGTAATATTTAATGATATCCATTGTTGCCATAGCCAGACCCGCCCCATTGACCATACAGCCGATATTGCCGTCCAGCGCAATGTAGGAAAGATCGAATTTGGAGGCTTCGATCTCCTTCTCGTCCTCTTCGTCCAAATCCCGCAGCGCCTGGATATCCGGGTGCCGGTACAACGCATTGGAATCGAAGTTCAGTTTGGCGTCCAGCGCCATGACCTGGCCATCCCCGGTGACCACCAGGGGATTAATCTCTGCAATGGAACAATCCTTATCGATGAAGGCATGATAAAGCGCTGTCATAAATCCGACAGCCTTTGACACCAGCTTATCCGGAATGCGGATCGCATATGCCAGCTTCCGGGCTTGGAAGGCCTGAAGCCCAACAGCCGGGTCAATGACCTCCTTGAAAATCTTCTCTGGGGAACGGGCTGCTACCTCTTCAATTTCGGTGCCCCCTTCCTCTGAAGCCATCATCACCACCCGGCCTGTTGCCCGGTCCACCACCACGCCGATGTAATATTCCTTCTTGATGTCACAGCCCTGTTCAATCAGAAGCCGTTTGACCACCTTGCCCTCGGGACCGGTCTGGTGGGTCACCAGCACCTTGCCGAGAATCTGCTCGGCAAAGCCGCGGACCTCCTCCGGATTCCGGGCCACCTTCACGCCCCCCGCTTTTCCGCGGCCTCCGGCATGAATCTGCGCCTTCACCACAACAACGGTCGTTCCCAAAGCCTTAGCTGCTTCCACTGCCTCTTCCGCTGAAAACGCAACGATGCCATCGGGAACCGCGACTCCGTACTGCTTCAAAACAGCCTTGCCCTGATACTCGTGGATATTCATGGCTTCGAGTCCTCCCTCATTCATTATGCAAAACCGCCCGTACCGGACGGAGCTGCCCTAAAGCTGCGGCTGAAAGTTACTCACGGATGCAGAACTGAATAACATTGGTCCATGCCGAAGGCCGGATCAAGTAATGGAAGCCTCGTAATGGGCAAAGCCCATTTGAGGGTCGTGCGTCTTGAATCCTTATTCGCCTGCCTGGGTAAATAATCCTTCACACAATCGTCAATTATGACAATTTAGAAAATCTTTTCATATTGTATCACGTCCGAAGAAACTTTGCCTTTATTTTTAAATGGGAATCATTATTTTTAAGAAAAAAAACACCGGCTCCAGTGAGCACGGTGTTTTGGCCTTTTCCTGCATCATTGCAGCCCTTGTCCGGGATTGGTATTCTGCCGCGGCTCCCTTTCCGCCTGCTTGACAAAACGGAGCTCATTGCCCGTAAATCCGCACACCCGGCATTGAATATTCGGCTCCGGTTCCGCAATCTGCAGCGGATCCTCCTGGACCGTTACGGAGCCTGTGATGGCATCCTTCATGAAGCTCTGGCTGTAAGTGGTCACTACGTTGAACTTCACCCGGTTGGAGCGGCAATTGGGACAAAAATAAGGTTTATCCTGCATTTGGCTATCTGTCATTATACTCACCTCTATCCCCAGTATTCCCCAGGGGCAGGACTATCTATTCTTGAAGAGCGCTAACGGGAAAATAGGTTTTTGCGGGATGGCAAAACCATCACTCTTCCAGAATTTTAGAAGAATATAATATTCAGGAAGGAGGTGATCTTATGGCATTTACAACAGGAATCATTACGAACACAAGAGATTTCGGAACAGCGGCGACTAATATTGTAGTCAGCATTCACAATACAGACCCGGTCAACAGCTCAGTTGTGACCGTGCAGGTGATTGCTTCTGTAAACTCCACAACCTTTTATATCGCGTATGTCACGGGGATAGTGGTTCCGGCCTTGGGCTTTGCCGTACGGGAGTTCTTTATTGCCGGCAATGTGGCTTATGAGGTTCAAATGGATGTCAACGCGCCTACTCCTTCGAATGTCGTGGTTTCGAGCTACGGCATCGACCAATTCGGCAATCTCGTAACCGACCAACGGGTGCTGCAATCGGAACTGACTCCTATTAACGCCTTGTCTGTTGTTCCTTAACAGCCTTAACAGCCTGAACCGTCTGTATCTTGCAGGCCGTACCCTTCAAGGGGCGGCCTCTTCCCTTTGCAAAATTCACAGGCCTAACTGTCCGTTTTAAGGCAAGTATACAGTTCAATCCACCCTGTGTTCCATAAACTAGAGAATAACAGGAGTTGGAAAGGGTGAGAAGCGTGGTGGACACGGGGATAGTAATGCCTGTTTATTACCAGAAGCCTGAACATTTGCAGAAGTCCATTCAAGCTGTTTTGGAGCAAAGCTATGCCGCATTCCGCTTTATCATCGTGATCGACGGAGCTCCGGAAATGCTTGAGCAGGTTCTTCATCATACAGCCAAAGATTCAAGGGTGGAGATCATCGCCAACCCGGAGAACCTGGGAGTAGCCGGTGCATTGAACACCGGCTTCGGCAGGCTCCTGATTGATCCGGACATCCGTTATTTGACATGGGTATCCAGCGATAACGTGTACGATCCCGAATTTCTCGAAACGCTGAGAAGAGCTCTGCGGTTATCCCCCAAGGAAACCGGGCTGGTTTACAGCTCTTTCCGTTCCATCGATGACGACGGCAAGCAGTTAAAATCTGAGGTTGATTTGGCTTTGCTCCGTGAATTCCAATCCCAGCCCGTCGAAACCATCCTGGACTCCAGCCTGATCGGCGTTTCATTTATGTACAAAAAAGAATATGCCCTCCGGATCGGAGGCTACCGATATGCCCCGATAGAGGATTATGATTTTTGGCTGCGTCTGACGGAGGTTTGCGGTGTTAAATACCTTCCGGTGGAGCTGATGGATTACCGGGTGGATTCGGCCTTCAGCGTTTCCAGCACCCTGCATTCCACAGAAAAACACCGCTTTTGGCGCCACATGTACCACCTTTCCCGCTTGGAGGCACGCCAGCGCCGGGGTATTCGGACAGAGACAACCGTGCTTTTTTTGGCAGACGGCCAAGATGAAGATGCAGTCTCCCGTATAGAAGAGTTGTACGAACAGCTGTACAGCAATTACATCCTGTATGTCATCGATTTGACGGCGAATTGCTCCATCAATACCAAATTAATGGAAATCCCCCATCCATCCGTTGTATTCAAATGGTTCCCCGAAAGCAGCGAATGGCAGACATTATATTTTGCCGTCCAATTTATTGAAACCCCGTTTGTTTACTTGTACTGCAACGAACGGTTTAAGAACGAGGGAGAGTTGCATTATCTTGCCCTGGAGTTGCGGAAAACACCAGATTCCAGCTTTTCCGTATATCAATCCCCGGACCGTTCCGAGGTCCTCCATAGATACGAGCTGAATCAGGATCTCCCTCTGCATAATGAACTGTTCCGCACAACGAAGCTGACGGAATGGGTGCTGCTCCACAGTACGCATATGCCTGGAGGACTGGGCCAATGAAGCTGTTGTTCAGTTTTTATATGCCCAGCGGCGGCATGGGGACCTTAAACCGGATTCGCCGGGACGCTTTTCATATGCTTGGCCATGATTGCCGGCTGTTATATACCACGCAGCATAAGGAATCCGATAACACTTATCTTATAGAGCTGTTCGAGCGGGAAACTTTTGACCTTGTTACGGTAAGCTCCGACTATACCCTCTTGGAGAAAATAAGAAAATCCGGTTACACGGGACCTTTGATTTATGAGGTACAGGGCTACGGACCGCCGGATGAGGGTGAAAAAGTCATGGTTTCGGCCAAACGCTTCATTGAAACATATGCGGATGCCGTGCTTTATCCCCGTACCGGCCATTTATCCCGGCTGTTCCGGCAGCACATTCCATCTTTACCCCATTACAGCTTCGACAATCCGTTGGATTCCGTTACCATGCGCTACCGCAAATATCCGCCAAAACAGTTTCCGATTATCGGCTGGGTGGGAAGAATCGAGTACAACAAGAACTGGATGGAGCTTCTGGAGCTTGTCAGCCGGCTGGTTCCCGTATACCCGGAGCTGAGCGTTTGGATGTTCGGCGATGCCAAGTTGGATAACCAATGGGAACGCAGCCAATTCAATGCCCGGGTGAAGGCTCTGGGCTTGACCCGGCATATAATCCGGCATTCCAATGTTCCCAATGCTTTAATGGCCGATTATTATTCCATCATCGGAGATTCAGGGGGTTTTTTGTGCTCCACGTCCATTCTGGAAGGTTTCGGCTATGCCGTCTGTGAGGCAATGCTGTGCCGTTGCCCCGTATTGTCTTCCTCCTCAGACGGGGTGAACCGGATGATTATGCACAAAAAAACAGGCATGTTATACCCCAGCGGGGACACGGACATTGCCTATCAGATGGCCCGCACCCTGATGGAGGACCTTCCGCTCCGTCAGCGGATCCGCCGGGCAGGCATGCTCCATATCCGCAGCCGCTTCAGGCCGGAACGTTATGTGGAGAGCTTTGTAGGGATGGCTACGGAGCTTCAAAGAAAGCTTCTGGCCGGCACAGAACAAAAACCTGCAGGAGGTGATTCTGGTGCCAGCCTTTAATTTTCAAGTCACGCCCAGCGGTCCACCCAAGTTCGAGCCCGGCCTGGCGGTTAATTTGCTCAGCCCGAATATTATGGTGGCTACTTCCGTATTTGTTCAGGGTACCACGCCAATGACCGGCGCTTATGTTTCTTTTGACGGAGGAGCCACCTGGTCCGTTACCGTTCTTCCCCTGCCTGCAGGTTTTGCCGGAGCGGAAGCCCAATATGTGGCCTATGGGTTTCCCACCAACTTTTTTATCAGCGCCCATGCATTCACAGCTGACGGGCTGAACGGAACTACTGTGGTGTACCGTTCCTTCGATAACGGCTTGAATTATGAACCGCCGGTTGTTGTTGCACCCGGTTTTGGCGTGTACACCAATAATGACGAAACCATAATTGAGATTGACAATGGCCAGGCAAGCCCTTATCAGGGAAATACCTATCTCGGATACAATCATCAATTTAATATTACGGTTAATCCCCGGTCCGTCTTCTTCTTCCAGCGCTCTCTGGACAAAGGGGCAACCTGGCAGCAGCCTGTTCTGATGTCAGACCCCGGCAGTCTCACAGAACGGCCGGATATTGCCGTTGGGCTCACCGGAGTGGTATATGGTGGCTGGATTACTACAGCTCCCGCATCGCAATTTCTAGTGAGGCGCTCCTTTGATGGAGGAGCCAGCTTCACGGGAGCCGTTCTGATTTCCAACGTGGTTCCCGTCCCCACCATCCTGCCCGTACCGGGCTACGGCTTCCGGGTGCTGACCTTTGCCTTTTTAAGCGCGGACCGGTCAACCCTGTCCTTCAGTGGAAGGGTGTATGCCGTATGGCAGGATTACCGCCAGGGTTATTCCAACATCTTCGTATCCTTTTCCGTTGACCAGGGAACCACCTGGTCCGTTCCCCAACCTGTCACCGGAGCGCCTCCAGGTACGCAGAATTTTTTTCCTGCAATTGATGTGGACCCTTTAACGGGTGTAGTTAACATTATTTACTATACCAACCGGGTGAACGGCTTCCTGCTTGATGTGTTTACGGCAAGATCCATTGACGGCGGCATCACCTTTTTTAACCAGAGGGTGACGACCCAATCCTTCAACCCCAATGAAGGCAGTCCCACACCGGTTACCTTGATCGGGGATTATATTGATATCAAAGCCGTAACGCCCAGCGGCTATATCGGAGTATGGACAGATACCCGGACTGGTTCGCAAACCATCTTCGCAGGATATAACACGGACCCGGTCATATAAGAGAGGCGACAAAAAAAGTGCGGTATGTCCCCTTCCCCCAGGAACGAACCCGCACTTTTGTATCCCGTCAAAAAGATCACTATTTTGTCTAAATCTGCGATTGCCCGAGAAATACACCATTTATCCTCCACTCTCTTTCCGGTTGCGGTTATAGGAGCCTTTGCCCTTTTTATTGGGTTTGACTCTGGTAACCGGGCTCCGGGGCCAGGTTTGTCTGGCGGTATCGGCCCTGCGCCGCTGTTTCATGTGATTAGCCTCCATATAAGAAATTTCACAGATGGGGAGATCAACCGGAATCGAACCGGTGATAACGGGGTTATACCCCGCCGCGGTGGCCATTTCGCCATGATCTCATGGTGGTCGGAGCCGGGTTTGAACCGGCGACGCATGGTTCTTCAAACCATCGCTCTACCAACTGAGCTATCCAACCATTGTTGCCTAAAACATCTTAAACGGGAAGAAACCAGGGAACGTATGTTCTTTGTGAGATTACAAAAAAAGCTGCTTTTGTTTAGCCGTGGCCACTTGCATCACATCTCATCCAGGCTCCGCCTTGGAAAAGCATGCACAAATGGACCACTTGCCGGGTGCAAGCAGCCTTTTACGTACGGATTCTATGGATCTACGGATTCAAAAGAGGAATCGGTCCGTGATTCATGATCACGTCAGCACCGTCCTCCTTGCCGAAGGATTGGCCGGTCCCAACGTTGTACGCAAAAGATGCTGATGCAGGGTTTGAAATAGGCTTGGAAAAAAGTGACTAAATCGTTCATGCCCATAAAATGACCGGAATCTCATCGCCTATCCCTTCCTTTCATCAGAATTTTTCGTTCGTCGTTGTCTTTATCCACTTCTTCGATTTAACGCGTTACCACTTTACATAATTGATAATATCATGGTATTTTATAGATGTCAACCCTTTTTCTTCTATTTCTCCACATTTCTTTATTCCTCTAAAGAATGCAAAAAGACCGCCGGCTCCCCAGCGGTCTTTTCCAATCCGGACAAGTCCGTTCAAATAACGGCTCTGCCTATATGTCCCCCACAGCTGCGGAGAGACGGATTTGGAAAAAGGACACGCAGCGGGGCTGGATGCTTTTAAATGTAAACAAAAAGGTTAGCTTATTCATCCCCACTCACGCTCCTTTCCATTTTCCTGAATTTAACTTATCTTAATGCAAGCTCAATTTATATGTCAAGGTTATTCATCCTTAAAACTGTTTTATCCCACGAAAAAATCCATCTTCTGTCATTGAGAATGATGACGCTACATAAACATTACTTGAAGAAACGGGAGGTGGCTGGCAGTGGATGGTTTTGTGATTCGCTCCTTGGACGAAATCCAATTTTGGTCGAGAATCATGAAAGAGCACTCTTTATTTCTGAAGCTGGGCTTTCGGTGTGAGGACACGCAGTTGATTCAGGAGGCAAACGGATTTTATGCCCTGTTCGAGCAAATTGAAGCAAAATCCCATGCATTTTCGCCGGACACAGACCCCGAGCAAATCCGCAGATTCAACACCGAAGTATTTACTGCTGCGACCCACATTTGGGCCTTCAAGCGAAAGATATTGGGACTGATATTAAGCTGCAAGCTGCCCGGCGGCAACAATTTCCCCCTTCTGGTGGATCATGTCAGCAGAGAGGCCAATTACTTCCGGAACCGCCTGGTTGAGCTGAATCAAGGCTGCCTGGAGCCTTTGCCGGACGCGATTATCGACGAGAATGTGTTTTTCCTCAAAATTATGGCCGATCACGCCAAATTCATCAGCCACCTGCTGGATCCTTCCGAGCGAAAGCTGGTGGAACAGGCCCGGGAATTCAGCCATGATTTCGACCAATTGCTGTATCAGGCTTTGGATCTCAGCTCTATGCGGCCCCAGTCCCAAACACCGCCTCTGCTCAGCCAGTTTTTGGACCAGAATAAGGTTTCGGTCACCAGCCTGCGCGATTTCAAAAAAACCGCCCGGGATCTCATTGAAGCCTGCCGGATCAAAAGCATCATCCACCCCTTGCTGGCAGATCATGTATATCGGGAAGCGGAGCGGTTCCTGACACTGATCGAAATGTTCGAGCATTGCCTTACCGCAAGCGCAGTCCCCAACCAAAGCTTCCGGTATTAACTCATGCGGGATCGTTCCCCATAGCCTGTTTACATTCAGCTGCGGCTGCGGTAAGATAAATTCAAACGGTTATGATGGAAGCACCTCTTGCCGACTTCTTGCTGACTGTGCCGCACGGCGCAGGTAGGTAAAGTCCCGGGGGTGTTTTTTCGTGTACGGAAAATTAATGAGTGCTTGTGTAGCCGGAATTGACGGTGTGTTGGTGGAGGTGGAGACGGACATTGCCAACGGTCTGCCATTTTTTCAAGTGGTGGGTCTGCCGGACAGCGCCATCCGGGAATCTACGGAACGGGTGCGGGCGGCCATCCGCAACAGCGGTTTTACTTACCCTATGGAACGGATAACCGTAAACCTGGCCCCGGCGGATGTGCGCAAGGAGGGTTCAGCCTTTGACTTGGCCATTGCTGCGGGGATTCTGGAGACCAGCGGGCAAATCCGGTTTGAGGATGCGTCGGATACCCTGTGGATCGGGGAATTGGCACTGGACGGCTCCCTGCGACCGGTGTCGGGCGTGCTGTCCATGGTGCATCATGCAGCACAGCAAGGGCTGAAGCGGGTGGTGCTCCCTCAAGAAAATGCCCGGGAGGCTGCTCTTGTGGGGCTGTTGGAGGTTGTGACGGTAAGGGAGCTGCGTGAATTGGCGGACCCGTTGGTGTTGACTCGCTTATGGGAGGAAACAGAAAAGGCTGCTGAGCCTTCAAGTGCGGGTAGAACGGCGGACTGCGGCGGTGGACTGCCTTCAGGAGAGGATTACACGGATGTCTGCGGGCAGCATCAAGCCAAACGCGCCCTGGTTATTGCGGCCTCCGGCAAGCATAATTTGTTGTTCATCGGGCCGCCTGGCACTGGCAAAACCATGCTGATGCGGCGCCTTCCCACCATTCTGCCGGACATGGATGATGAGGAGGCACTGGAGGTCACCAAAATTTACAGCGTAGCGGGCAAACTCACTGACCGGGGTCAACTGCTGCGGCTGAGGCCCTTCCGCTCCCCGCACCATACGGTATCCCCAAGCGGTTTGGCCGGCGGCGGGTCTGTCCCCAAACCTGGTGAAATCAGCCTGGCCCACCATGGCGTACTGTTTCTCGACGAGCTGCCGGAGTTCAGCCGTTTGTCTCTGGAGGCACTCCGCCAGCCGCTGGAGGACCGCAGGGTCACCATCGGGCGGGCCAGGGCCACCTATACCTATCCGGCTCATTTTTTGCTGACCGCCTCCATGAATCCGTGCCCCTGCGGGTTCTACGGAACAGAGTCGGACACAGAGGCCTGCACCTGCTCGGCGCTCAAGGTGGCGCAGTACCGTTCCCGGATATCCGGTCCCATGCTGGACCGGATCGATCTTCACGTGGAGGTGCCCCGGACACCTTACGAGGATTTGGCCTTTTCCAATGCAGGCGGCCATTTATCTTCACAGGAGATGCGAGAGCAGGTGATGGAAGCTCGGCGCATCCAAGAACAGCGTTATGAGGGTTTGCCTTACCGATACAACGGTGAGCTCAGTGGACGGGCGCTGCGCCAATTCTGCCGCCCGGCTCCGGAGGCGGAGGCCCTGCTGGCGTCGGCCTTTCAGGTGATGGGTTTGAGCGTGCGTGCCCATGACCGTGTGCTTAAGCTGGCCAGAACCATTGCCGATCTGGAAGGGTCCGGGGAGATCCGGCTGAACCATCTGGCCGAAGCGCTCCAGTACCGAAAGCTGGACAAAAAAAGCGGATGATCATTCTCCCACCAGCCAGGTTTTGGCCTCCTCCGGGTCGCTGTAATGGCGGATCGTAAAAGAAAATCCGGTTTCCTGATTATCGCGGAGGAGCCGCTCCCATTTCCGTTTATTCCCCAAGGACATACCCACCAGTGCCAGACGGAGGATGCGGTTTTGAAGCGCATCCAGGTTGCGCAGAAGAGCCTGCAGCACCTGAGGGCTGAGCTTGGTCTTGTACAGATCCACCCAGACCGGAAGCCGCTTGGGCTGGTTCAGCAAAAACTCCTCCTCCTCCTTTATCAGCCGGAAAAGCGCCTCTTCATTTTCATAAAAGCTGCCGTATTTTAAACAGTGGAGTTCCCCGTTTTTATAAAAATATGGAAAGATAGAGCCTCCAGGGGATTTAACAAGCGCCATGGGACAGACCTCCTTTAGGGAATGGATGACTACCTGCGGATATGGCGGAGAAGCGTGTGGACACGGTCCTTCCACTTCTTCAAGGGACTTCTGTGGTCCGGCAGCAGTTCCAGTCCGCTTCTTGCTGCAATTTCTTGGACCACGGCATCAATGCTGAGATGGTCAGTCATAATTTTCTCTTCCGTAATGTGGTGGTTAAATGCATGCAGGCAGCGGTCAATCTGCGCCTTGGCCCAGGTTTCGCCTCTCTGGAGCCGTTTGTTCAAGCGTTTCTCCAGAGCCGGCCGCTCCGCATATAAGATATAGTGCTGGACCTCAATGCCTTCCCGCCGCAGTCTGCCGATGATTTCATCAAAATAGTGGGGGTTGGTCACCGTCATCGGTGCAATAATCACCCCATCAAACCTCCCGGCCATATCCTTCAGCATCTCATAATTGAACAGCCGCCACTGGGGATGGTCCTGGAAATCCTTCATGCGCAGCCGGCGCGGCATATTCTTAAACAGGAAATAGCCGATGTTCTCAGGGTCATAGACGAATGAACCCGGCAATCTCCGGTTCAATTCGTACGCGCTGGTCGTTTTGCCGGACCCGAAGGCCCCGTTTATCCATAGAATCATTGCGGTTTTATGCTCCTTGCCTGTCAAAGTAGAGGTGAGCCAGCTTCTGTAAGTATACAATGCAGCAGCCGCAGCAGGACACAAAAATAAAGCAGCGTTTCCTGTAGGGGAACGCTGCTTGTCCTATTCTGGGTTTTCCCCTCTTAAAATGCATGAGGGATATGCTTAATGTCGGCCCGGCCGCCTGTGCCCTCCACCGTCACTGCCACAACATCGAACCGGCAGGGGCGCTCCGTCTGGCGGGTGGCATGAAGATACACCATGGCTGTTTCCCGGACCTGCCGCTGCTTGCGGGCATCAACCGACTCCAGCGCAGTGCCGAACCGGCCGGAGGCCCGGCGCGTCCGGACCTCCACAAACACCAGGCGTCCGTCTATCTCGCCGATTAGGTCAATTTCGCCGCTTCTAGCTTTCCAGTTGCGTGCCAGAATTTGTACGCCCAAGCTGGACAAATAAGCCGAGGCTTGTTCTTCTCCCCATTTTCCAAGAGCCTTGCGGTGATCGGTGGAATGATGGTTCAGACGGCTGTCTTTAAACGGGCGGGCTGGCTGTTTTTCGTCCCCGGTCATCCGCCGTTATCCCTCCATTCCCGTGCCTTCTTATCCGACCGGTAAACGAAGGATAGGATCTCCGCCACCAGCTGGTACAGCTCACCGGGGATTTCCTGCTCGATATCCAGCTTGGACAATACCTCTACAAGGGAAGAATCCTCCTGGACCGGAACCCCGGCCTCCTTGGCCTTGCCCAGAATGGCGTCGGCTACATGCCCCTTGCCTTTGGCCACCACTACAGGCGCTTTGTTGGCAGAGGGGGAATATTTCAACGCCACCGCCTTTTTCACGGCGCTGGCGGGCTGCTCCGGTTGTGTCATATGCGAACGTCAACCCCTTTGTAGGGTGTGGTGTAGTATCGGCTGGCTGCCAATGATGCGGCTGTTGGGCCATGGTCCCCCGTTTGGCTGTCCGTACCGGGTTCAGCCCCCAGCGTCAGAGGCTCCGGATAAGGGAGCACCTTCATGGATAACAGCTGGTAGCCGATTTTGTCCAGCCCCTCCCGGATTTCCTCCCGATGCTCCTCCAGAAGCTCCCCGATTTCGGGAAAATCATTGTGGACGCGGAGCGCCACAATCCTGTCCGTCACTTGAACATCCACCAGCGTGGTGCCCAAGGTTCGCATGTCCAGATCGAAGACCAGATGGCAGTTTCGGGCGTCCAGCTGGCCGTTTGCGCCTTTGCGGGACTGAATATGCACCGCCGCCGTCTGGCTGCCGTTCTGGTTCATAATAGGCAGCATGAGAGTCATATGCGTGAACATCGCATTCCGGTCCGGTGTCAACAGCAGCTGCTGGCCGGTGACCTGCTGTACCAGCTGCTGCGCCTGCTCGCGGATAGCGGGCGGCGCATCCTCCGCAGCGGACAGCTGCAGCAGGAGGCCCTTCAGCGTGGCATTGTCCGCCGCCGCATCCGCCTCCTGCGGCGGCGCAGTGCCTGCCGGCGGCGGTGCCGCTTCGCCGGCGCGGGCGTGGGGCGGCTGCGCATGGGCGCCCTCATGGGGGCGTGCCAGCTGCAGCTCATGCTGCACGCCCAGTGCCTTTAGCAGCCTGCCCACCCACGGGGCAGGCTCCCGGGCCATGGCGGGGACTTCGCC
>JAEWMH010000047.1 GCA_023393235.1 Bacillota bacterium
GGCTCATACCAACCCCATCATCCTGTACCTCCAGAACCAGCATGTCATTTTCGACTCTTCCCCGAACGGCAACGGTCCCCTGCTCTGTCTCGGTTTCCATAATGCCGTGAATAATCGCATTTTCCACGATGGGTTGAAGAATGATTTTGGGAATGATGCAAGCCTGCAGCTCGCGGGAGACTTCAATCTCCAGCTGGACACTTTCCTTAAAACGCATGTTGTGAATACGGACATAAGCTTCAATATGCATAAGCTCGCTTTCCAGGGTTACTTGGTTGCGCCCATTGGATAGGCTTAACCGATAGAACACGGCCAGTTCATCCACAATTTTGGAAATATCCCGAGCCCCTGATTCCATAGCCATGATATGAATGAGATTTAGGGTATTGTAGAGAAAATGCGGATTGATTTGGGCTTGCAGAGCCTTCAATTCCTTATCCTTGACTTCTTTTCCGAGGGAATACGTCTCCTCCATAAGTTGAGATATATTCGTCACCATGATGTTGAAATTGCGGGTAAGCTCCCCGATCTCATCCTCGCTTTTTGGTGGAGGAGCAGGCTGGAATAGCCCCTGCTTCACTTTTCGAACATGGACCATCAGCATGCGCAGCCTCCTTGTGCCCGAGGTCGCCACAAAATACGAAATTACCAGAGTGATAGGCACAACCAGCAAGAAGATGAAGACAATTCGATTGCGGGTTTTATCACTGGATGCGAGAATATCACTGAAGGGAACGGCCAGCGCCACTTTCATGTCCGTGTTGGGTATAGCCAGCACACCGAACAGTACCCGTTTGTTTTCAAGGGTCATATTTTCGTTCCATAGCCTGTCCAGACTGGTATCAACCCGCTCCTGTAAAAATGTAGCCAACTGTTTCCGGGAAAATGGCGTGTCGTCCGACGTGCTTATGATATCGATCCGGTCGTTGAACAATACCGCAAACGTATTCGGGGTAATAACGGCATGATTCAGCACGGAACGCATCGCATCGGATTTGATTTGGGCCCGGACGATGCCGTCAAACTGGTTAATATTGTGGCTGCTGGGGATTTTGCGGATCACGGAAACACTTTGGTCTTCATCTGCTTCTTCTCCGTCGATCGCTGCAGAGGGCAGCCATGCGACAGCGGAGTAGGAAGCGCTGAAGCCTCGAAACCAATCACTGGCCTCAATTCTCCCCATGTTGAGAAAATCAGGGCTGTCCGCAGCCTTTCCCAGCCCCTCTTTCATGTAGAGTTGTAGCGTGGCGATGTCTTCGTTGCTGCGGAATTGATTCAGCACCTTTGCTACCTTATTGGCGTCCGTCCCCCAGAGATTGACATCGTGGTAGATAGAAGCGTCAGCACTGACATTGGATTGTACCAGATCGTTAAATGCAACAAAATTCAGCACCTCCGCAATCGACTGCGAACGGTATTCGATGTAGGATTTGGTCTCCTCCAGCATCTTGTGGGCAGAATACATCATCTGCTCCGTATTCTCCCGCTGGGTTAGGTTGAGATTGATGAACAGTAAAAAAACAAAGGGAATACTAATGACCAGCAGGTAGCTCAAAAATAGCTTGCTGCGTATACTCAGCTTGGATAAGCGCGGAATTTTTAGCCTTCTGTTCATTTGCCGACCCTTTCCCTGTACTCGGATGGTGTACATCCTGCACAGCGTTTGAAGAAGGTAGCAAAATAATTGGCATCGGCAAACCCCAGCCGAACGGCTACTTCAAAAAGCTTAAGCCTGCGGTCCCGAAGCAGCTCCTTTGCCTGCTCGTAACGGGTCGCGTTGATATACTCCTTAATGGTTTCGCCCCGCTGCTTCTTGAAATAGGAACAAAGGTAGGTCTCGCTTAGATTCACATGTTCGGCGATGGCCTTGATCGTGAATCCTTTTTCGTGAAAGTGCGCATGGATATAGCGAATAATGTCTTTTAGCTTGCCCGGAACAGCCGAACCGGCTTCCGCTGCTTCCTCGAAAGGAGCAAGAAAGGTGGAGACATACGCCGCAAGCCGGGACAGGGAGGAGATAGCGTCGATTTCGCGCCAGATGTAGCGGCGTTCCGTATCCTCGGTTTGTTCTGTGAGACCTTTAGTAACTGCTGCGTCTAAAATAGCTAGAAGAATCTGAAAAAAAGTGTCCTTCACACGGGCGATATCCCGGTCACAGCAAACCAGCGCTTTTTCCGCATGCTTGTGAATGCGGACGTGGACGCGTTCAAATTCCTCCCGGCGGAGCTCCTCACGCATGACGCGAATTTCTTCCCAATTCGTTTCAAAAACACCCCAGGAGAATTGCGGCTGGAAGAAATAGGGGTGGGGGTCTTCACGGTAAAACTGCATGATGACCGCTTGAACTGCCAACTCGTAGGAATGGGGGATGTTGGAAATATGCTGTACCCCCCCTCCCATCCCAAGATGCAGATCGATGCCCTCCCCCGCAATGCTCCGCAGTTGCCGGGTCAAGCGGTCAATCTTTTCCCGTTCCTTGCTGTAGCTGCCGTCATAGTCGCCAGGCAGGACGAACACCAGCCAATAAAGCGACTCAAAGCCAAAAATCCCTCCGGCCGACGTTTCCGTATCCAAAAGGTTAAGCTGCTGCAGCATACGTTCCTGGATGTTGCTGGTATCTTCCGGTAACAAGGATGCGTTCCAGAACAGCCAGGCTACACCCACGGTATAGGGTCCCTTTTTGGGCAGCAAGAATGTCTCGCGGCTTTGTAACGCTTCCTCAATATGAACCGACTGGGGAGCTTTAATGAGCTTGCGCACCATCTCCTGGCGCAAAAAAGGAAGGGTACGGTCGGCATTCTCCTGCAGCCGTTTTGTTTCCGTTTTTAGCAGTTCCTCCTCCCTGCACAAGATCAGAGCATCCTCAACTGCCTTGCTGACTTCTTCAATGACAACAGGTTTATCGATATAAGCCAATGCTTTTACATAAATGGCAGACTTTAAATATTCCTTATCCGAAAACCCGCTTAGGAAAATAATTTTCGAGCTGGGCTCCAATTTACGGTATTCGCGGGCAAATTCAATCCCGTCCATTTTTGGCATCTTGATATCGCAAATTACGATTCCGGGCTTCCACACACTGGCGATGTCAAGGGCAGCCTGTCCGTTTTTCGCCGTCTCCACCTGGCGGATGCCCAGTTCTTCCCAAGGAACATAATTTTTCAAAAAATCACGAGTGCGCTGCTCATCATCCACAATCAACACCTTCATATAGCATGGCCCCTTAATGTTGAATTCACGGCAGGAGAAAATGAAAAGGCTTTCTTTTACTATAAGGAAAAAGTTCCCATACGGGAACCCTAATGATGAGCCTGATTATATAATGCCTTGGTGCTTTTCCTGCTTCCACCATAACCAACTGCTGCCTGAGAAGCAATTGATTATTTCCGGTTATTGATGGACGATTTTCGTATCCACCGTTTATAATCTATTGATTTTCTATTGATTTTCAGATTATTACAGGCTATACTGCTAAAAGGGAATAAGTTGATATTGATTATCATTATCAAAGTAGGAAAAATAGTTTTACATGCTAAGGAGGATATGATGAAGAGATCTTATTTTTTGTATTTCGTTGCTTTGATGGCTTTAGTTATGCTGGCAGCTTGTTCTAGCACAAATGAGACTAACGGGCAGTCTGAGCCTAGCAGCAATACGACAACTACATCGGCTTCGGCAAGTCCTGCTGCTCCTGCGACGGTTCAAATCACTGATGCTCACGGGACAGTTACTGTTCCTGTGAATCCAAAGAATGTCGTTTCTTTGGATAGCAGAACTTTTGAAACCTTAGCCAGCTGGGGCGTGAAATTAGCGGCCGTTCCAAAGGATGTCATGCCTGCCAATTCGCCGTACATAAAAGATGAGTCAGTGAAAAATGTTGGAAACCACCGTGAACCCAACCTTGAAATAATTGCTGCAGTACAACCTGATCTTGTCATTGTAGGTCAAAGATTTGGCGGCTTCTATGAGGATATAAAAAAAATAGTGCCCAATGCAGTTGTTATTGATCTCAATTTTGATGTTTCCGAGTCGGCTGCTGCACCGGGTAAAAACTTGATAAAGGGATTTAAGGATAACACCATTAGCTTGGGAAAAATATTTAATAAAAATTCGGAGGCCGAGAAATTGATAGCCGCTTTAGACAAGGCTATTGAAAACGCCAAATCTACCTACAATGGAACGGACAAGGTGATGAGCGTTATCGTTTCTGGAGGAAATATCGGTTTTTCAGCACCGCATTCCGGACGTGTCTGGGGGCCATTGTATGAAATTTTCGGGTGGGCTCCTGCCTTGGAAGTGAGCGGCGCTACTTCAGATCACCAGGGTGATGAGGTTTCCGTCGAAGCTATTGCCCAAACCAATCCGGATTGGTTGTTCGTTCTGGATCGTGATGCTTCAATAGCTTCAACAACCGGTGCCGTCCCTGCTCAGGATGTTATTACTCATTCGCCAGCCCTCAAAAAAATAACGGCTGTTACCAAAAACCAGATTGTTTACGCACCTAATGACACTTACACCAATGAATCCATTGAAACCTTTATAGAATTGTTTGGAAATCTTGCAGATGCATTAGCTAAGTAGATTAAAGGAGTATAACGTAGTGTCAAAAAACTCTATACCAAACATGACCGGGGTTGAGTTTTCTCAACCCCGGCTTTATAAGCAAAATAGGGTCTGGACGAAGTCCTTCATATTCGCGATTTTAATCGTGATGATTTTAGGCATTCTATCACTGCTTACTGGAGTTTATGACATACGCGGGCAAGAGGATGGAATGGAAATGTTCTTCATCACTCGCGTTCCAAGAACAGCTGCGCTCATGCTTACGGGGGCTGCAATGTCAATGGCAGGACTGGTCATGCAGTTGGTTACCCAGAACCGTTTAGTTGAGCCTACCACAACGGGAACGATTGAATGGTCGGGTCTGGGGCTTCTTTCTGTTTATTTGTTATTTCCTGCCCCCTCCTTAGTTTTAAGAATGACAGGCGCCATCATTTTTTCTTTTGTTGGAACGATGATTTTTTTTGTGTTTTTAAGAAGAGTTAAACTCCGTTCGTCATTGATTGTCCCGATTATCGGGATGATGCTTGGCGCAGTCATTTCTGCATTTTCCACTTTTGTTGGGCTTGTATTTCAAAAGAGTCAAAGCATTGAAAATTGGTTTGTTGGCTCCTTTGCACCAGTTCAGGCAGGAAGATATGAATATTTATGGATCATTGTTATCGTTACTTTTCTTGTTTTTATTTATGCGAATAGATTGACTTTAGCTGGACTCGGGGAAGATGTTGCGGTAAGCCTTGGCGTTAATTACAATAGGATTGTTCTTTTTGGCACAGGTCTTATTTCCCTGGCAGTTGGAATTGTGGCGGCAGTTATTGGAAACCTGCCTTTTTTAGGGCTGATTGTCCCCAACATTGTGTCCATGTTTAGAGGCGATGATCTGAGGAGTAATTTGCCCTGGGTATGTTTACTGGGGATGGGCGCCATTACAGTTTGTGATATTATTTCTCGAACCATTATCATGCCTTTTGAAGTCCCTGTCTCATTAATACTTGGAACGGTAGGGTCAGTCGTATTCATTACGATTTTATTGAGACAAAGGAGGTCAAAGAGGAGGCTAAGATGAGCGGAATAGTAAATAAAAAAAGATCCGCCGGACCCTTTCGCACCAGGAAGGAAGAAAAATACTATTGGTTTTTGCTGATTGCGTTAATTGCTTTGGGCATGCTATCTTCATATGGACTTTTAGTGTACAACAATCCAGTCCCTGTCACTTCTCCTTCCTTTGTCCCCGTTGTTACAAGAAGGATGGTTGCTCTTGTTGCCATGCTGATTGCGGTTATTTGTCAGGCCTTATCGACCGTCGCTTTCCAAACGATTACGAATAACCGGATTATTACTCCATCCTTATTGGGCTTTGAGGCGATTTATTCGACCATTCATACGAGCACCATCTTTTTCTTTGGTGCTGCCGCACTCGTAAATTTTAACGGAATTCAATCATTTGCTCTTCAGGTTGCAGCGATGGTCTTGATGTGTTTAATCCTTTACGGTTGGCTGCTTTCCGGGAAGTACGGGAATTTACAGCTTATGCTATTGGTTGGAGTCATCCTTGGAACAGGACTGAGGTCTGTATCATCTTTTATGAGAAGACTGCTTGCACCTTCTGAATTTGATATTTTGCAAGCGAAATTATTTGCTTCCGTCAATCATGCCGATGCTGCTTATTTTCCTTTTGTCATTCCGGCTGTAATCATTGTAGCCATCCTTATTTTTGTGAATTCAAAGAAGCTGAATGTATTATCACTTGGTAAGGATGTAGCGACTTCCCTGGGAGGCAATCCGCAAAAAAACGTCATTTATACACTTATTTTAGTTTCTATTTTGATGGCTATTTCAACGGCTTTGGTTGGGCCTCTTACCTTCTTTGGATTTTTAGTGGCAACCTTGAGCTATCAAGCAGCGCCAACCTATGATCACAAATATGTTTTCCCAATGGCTCTTGCAATAGGGTTCTTGATCCTAACGGGCGCATACTTTTTTATGTATCATATATTCAATGCTCAAGGTGTAGTTTCCATTATTATCGAAATGTTTGGCGGAATAGCCTTTTTAATTGTGATTTTAAGGAAGGGTACGCTATGATACAGATTGATAATGTGAGAAAGAAATATTCTGATGATGTAGAAATAGGACCTTTAAATATTAAAATACCAAAGGCTGGTCTGACCTCTTTGATTGGACCTAATGGTGCCGGCAAGTCTACGACACTATTGATGATAGGTAGACTTTTGCATTTGGATGCAGGCCAAATCCAAGTGGCAAATATGGATGTTTCTGGAACAAAATCTCAGGACTTAGCCAAAATTCTTACGATTTTGCGGCAAGAAAATCATTTTATAACGAGGCTTACGGTCAGGCAGCTTGCAGGATTTGGGCGCTTTCCTTATTCAAAGGGAAGATTGACGACAGAGGATGAGGTTATTATTTCTAAATATATCGATTTTTTGGACTTAACTGACCTGGAAAATAGATATTTAGATGAGCTTTCCGGCGGCCAAAGGCAAAGGGCTTATGTAGCAATGGTATTGTGCCAGGAGACGGAATACGTACTTCTGGATGAACCTCTGAACAATCTTGATGTTGCCCGTTCTGTTCTAATGATGGAACACCTGAGACATGCTGCTAATGAATTTGGAAGGACCATTCTGGCTGTTATGCATGATATAAATTTTGCGGCCAAATATTCTGATCGAATTTGTGCTATGAAAAATGGACAAATTGCCGCCTTTGGACCAGTAGAAGAGGTTATGCAGCCTGAAATATTGACAGATATTTTTGAAACGAAAATAGAAATTATAGATGGTCCTTATGGGCCAATCGCAGTTTATTAGGTTCGGGCATTCGGTTTTTAATCAGTGCCTTATGCCAGGCCAGAGACTTCATTCTAAGCGAATGGAGTCTTTTTATCTTTATCTGATTAATTAATGTTCAATTACATACCGATCTCCCGCGGCAAATGAAAGCTACAATGCCTATAGCAATCATATACACGGTCCGGTGAAGGATGCCATATTTGCACGGGATACCGACAGAACCCAAAGCCCGGCCATGATAAGTAGGTTGGAAGGAATGAGCATTGTGAGCAAAGAGTTGCAGGTTTTCGAAAGCTTTTTAAGTAGTTAACGGTTTTTTGCACAAATATCCCGGAATTTTACATGGGATAATATGGAATATAAAGGTAGTCTAATGGTAATGAAATAAGACAAGGCATTTTAAGGAGGTGATCCAACCAACTCATTAGTCCGTGCGAAAGACATCGTGTGCTTGTACTTCAGGCAGTCTCATGCATTGACAGTCATTCCACTCTAAAAAAGGAAGCGAGGATGGCATAATGAACAGAATCACCAAGCGGGCTCTACATGTTTTCATGATCGCTGTAATCATGCTGTATGCAATCATTCCGTCACTACCTGCGGCAGTGTCCGTGGCAAGAGCAAGCGAGGTGATGAAAAGCTTTGACTTCGGTACCCCCACAAGTCCGGTCATGGAAGGTTATATTAAGGTGGATCACGCTACGGTTTACTCGCCGGAGCAAGGCTACGGTCTTGATCAGGCGGTCGGTTCCCGGATGCGTGGCGGGGGAACAGATCTAACCAATGACTTTATAATCGGATCCGCCTTCACATTTATGGTGGATCTGCCGAACGGTGATTATGATGTTACCCTTTATTCCGGTGATTTGCTTTCTGGTACCTCCACCACAAAGCTCCACGTAGAGCTTGAGGGAAAATCGGCTGGTATCATTCAAGCCCGGCAGTCCGTCAGCGAGATGACCATGCGGACAACGGTGCTTGACGGTCAACTGACAGTAGGCTTAAGCGGCTATAGTGGCGGGTATGCTTATTTGAACGGGATGGTTATTCGTCAGGTCATTGCTCCTCCTCCGGCAGCTCCCCAGTCCCTTGCCGTTACGAAAACCAGCATTCTGCCTCCGTATGTTTCCTTGCAATGGGACAGTGTGTCGGATGCAGTTTATTATCATTTGTACCGTTCGGAAGCGGGGGGAGGCTTCTCGATTCTGGCTCAAGCTTCGGGTACTTCTTATAAGGACGAGGCTGTTACGGTTGGCGGTCATTACGGTTATCAGGTGACTGCGGTGAATGCAAGCGGGCTGCAATCAGAACCAAGCGCCCAGGTTTTCGCTGATGTTGTGTCCTCGGTATCCTTGCCAAAGGCACCCCAGGATCTGATTGTAAGCGCTACCAACAATGACGGGATAACCTTGAAGTGGTCACCCTCCGAGGGTGCGGCGGGGTATCAGCTGTTGCGCTCGGAAAGCCCTGCCGGCCCCTTTGTGCCGGTGGCAGACCATATTGCCGCAACTGCATATACGGACGTGATTGACACCTCCGCAGCTCATTATTATCAAGTAAAGGCACATAACGAGGCAGGTTTGTCCGAGGCCTCCGCCACAGCGGCCAGTGCTCCGTTCACTGCTCCGCCAGTGCTGCCGCCGGCGCTGCCTTTGAAGCTGGATTTTGGCCCGGGTGAAGTGGCTGGGGGATATTTCGGCATCCGCTCTGCAGTCACTTATTCACCGGAATGGAAATACGGTTTTACGAATCCTTCCGCCGTGAGCTCCGGCAATTCGGGTATGGGGGATGCGCTAAAATCCGATTACCTGATGCCTGTGGACACAAGCTTCAATCTGGACCTGCCCAACGGGGATTATTCAATAGCCGTTACTGCCGGTGATGCTGCCGGAGCAACAGAGCTGGCCGTGTCGGTGGAAGGAATGACAGCCACCAAGATTGCGCTTACCTCTAAAGCCTCCGGTGAATTCCTGGAGCAAACCTTCGAGGTGGCGTTGGTGGACGGACAACTGAATATGGCCTTCAGCGGCTCCGCACCCAAGATCAACGGAATTGTCATCAACCGTCTGCCGGAGAGAACTGCAGCCGAGAAGCCGACCGTCTATATTGCTTCCGACTCTACAGTTCAAACCTATGATCCCTACTGGAAGCCGCAAGCAGGTTGGGGCCAGATGATTCCGAAGTATTTTTCAACGGATGTTACATTCAGTAATCAGGCCATCGGCGGCCGCAGCTCCAAATCCTTTCTTGAGCAGGGACGTCTCGATAATATTCTGCGATCCGTTAAGCCAAATGATTATTTTCTAATTCAATTCGGCCATAATGATGCCACCATCAGCAATCCTGAACGGTATGCATCTCCGGCGGATTATAAAAATTATCTCCGCACTTATATTGAAGGCACCCGCCAGCGTCATGCCAATCCCATTCTTGTCACTCCTGTAGGACGCCGTGATTACAACGCAGCGACCGGTATATTTAATGTCAGCTTTCCGCAATATGTGGATGCTATGAAGGAATTGGCTGCAGAGCAGAATGTGCCTCTTGTTGATCTGAGCACCCTTAGCCGGGAGTATTATGATTCCATCGGGCCGGAAGGTACACTCGCCGTATTCTTACATGTTCCCGCCGGTGTGTATACCGCTTTTCCCAACGGCTCGGCGGATAATACCCATTTCCAGGAATACGGTGCTATCCAGATTGCCCGGCTGCTTGCCGGCGGACTTAAGGAACTGGGTCTGCCCCTATCCGCTTATGTGACCGACGTGGCGCCTCCGGCCCATGTGCCGCCAAAGCCGGTTCATGTGATTGCCGGCAGCATCAGCAATTCGGGTACGACTCTAAGCTGGGAACCTGTCGAAGGGGCCGACATCTACAAGGTATACCGAAAGCTTTCCACAGACAGCGCGTATACGATGGTTGGCTCTGCGGTAGTGCCTATGCTTGCGGTACAAGGAATGTCCGAGGGGAAATCGTATGATTTCTACGTAACGGCAGTCAACGATAAAGGGGAATCCGAGCTTTCCGATGTGATTGTAGTCCGTACCAAACAAGCAACGTTGAAATATGATTTTGGCTTGTACACTTCACCGGTAATGAACGGCTACACGGGAGTCACCCTGTCCACGATTTATACACCGGAGCTTGGCTACGGCATTGTGGATTCAACCGGCATGTTTGGCCGGGACCGGGGAGCAGGGAGCGAACCCCTGCGGGATTTGCTCCGTGACTGGTTAGGTTACTTCAATGCAACCTGGCGCTTTAACGTGGATGTACCCAATGGTCTTTATTCCGCCAAGCTGTATGTCGGGGATTACTTGGGGAGCGCCAGAACCGATGTGGCCGTCGAGGATATCGGCTATGGAACCGTCTCAGCCGGAAGAAATTCTGTAACCGAAAAGGTGATTCCGCAAATCTCCGTATTGGACGGACAGATGAACTTTACCTTTGGGGGAGCAAGCGGCATTGTCAACGGACTGGAGATTACCCCGATTCTGACTGCCCCCACCGGTTTGAAGCTGGTTGAGAAAATAGCAGATCCGGACCATCCGTCCATTACCATCTCGTGGACCGGTTCGGAAGATGCGGCGAAGTACCACGTATACCGGAAGGCTGGCGGTGAGTCCAGGTTTACACTGCTTGGCAGTACAACAGCCGGTTTGTACACGGACAGCACCGTAGATGTGGGGATGCAGTATGAGTATCAGGTGTCTTCCGTTGACGGCACTCTAGCAGAAACCAAACCGGCTGGACCGCTAGCGGTGTCACTGGTAGATCCAAATGTTTCTGTTCCGGAGAAGCCGGAGCAGCTCCAAATGGGTACGGTCAACAAAAATGACCTGACATTCAGCTGGAAGGCATCTGAAGGTGCAAGGCTCTACAATATTTACCGGGCCGAGCAGGCGGAAGGTCCCTTCCAGTTCAGCGGAAAAACGCATGACACCCAATTTACTGATACTACCGTGCTTACCACCATTCCATACTATTATAAGGTTGCTGCAGTGAACGCAGGTGGAGTATCAGAATTGTCGGAAACTCTTGTTTCACCGGCTGTAACCGAATTGTACCGTCAGGCAGAGTATCTGGACCGGGCCTTGGTGGCAGTGAAGACCGGGGACGGGGTATATGTGGGATGGAGAATGCTTGGCACAGATCCGGCGGATATTGCTTTCAATGTGTACCGGGACAACGTCAAGGTCAATGCCAATCCAATAACGGGAGCCACTAATCTCCTGGATCCGGGCGGGACGGAAGCCTCTACCTATACCGTGAAGCCCGTAAACGGGTCCGGAGCGGAAATGACGGCCTCGAAACCGGCAACAGTGTGGAATTCCAACTTCTTATCCATCCCGTTGCAAAAGCCGGAAGGAGGAATCACGCCTTCAGGAGAAGCTTACACCTACAGCGCGAATGACACCAGCGTAGGTGATCTGGACGGCGACGGTGAATATGAGCTGATTGTAAAATGGGACCCTTCTAACGCCCGAGACAATTCCCAGTACGGGTACACAGGGAATGTGTATTTGGATGCATACAAGTTAGACGGCACACGGCTGTGGAGAATTGACCTCGGCAAGAACATTCGTGCCGGCGCCCACTACACTCAATTCTTGGTCTATGATCTGGATGGCGATGGCAAGGCGGAGGTCGCATGTAAAACTGCAGACGGAACCATCGATGGCACAGGCCAAGTAATCGGTGACGAAACGGCTGATCACCGCAACAGCAGCGGGTATATTTTGCTGGGAGCCGAATACTTGACGCTGTTCGATGGAATGACCGGCCAGGCATTGTCAACAGTGGAGTATGATCCCCCCCGCGGCGTTGTTTCCGACTGGGGAGATGGCTACGGCAACCGGGTAGACCGTTTCCTCGCAGCAGTAGCCTATCTGGACGGGGAGCACCCGAGCCTGATTTTCAGCCGAGGGTATTATACCCGCACCGTTATCGCAGCCTTCGATTTTGAGGATGGCCAGTTGGTTAAACGCTGGAGGTTTGATTCCAAGGATGAAGAATATGGTTCAGCCTATGAGGGTCAAGGAAACCACAATCTGTCGGTGGGGGATGTAGACGGCGACGGCAAGGATGAGATCACCTTCGGCGCCATGGCTATTGATGATGATGGCACACCATTGTACAATACCGGGCTTGGCCACGGCGACGCGCAGCATCTGGGCGACCTGGACCCGACCCGCCCGGGGCTTGAATACTTCGATGTGCATGAGCATGGCAATTCCCCGTACGGCATGGAAGTTCGCGATGCGAAAACAGGTGAAATTCTCTGGGGAGTATATACCGGTATGGATACCGGCCGCGGCATGGCTGCGGATATCGACCCGAACTACCCTGGTGCAGAGGTATGGGCCGCTACGATTACCAATGCACAGCATATCCCGGTCACCGGACTGTACAGTGTGAAGGGTGAGCTGATCAGCACTACCATTCCCATTTATACCAATTTTGGAATCTGGTGGGATGGGGATCTGAGCCGGGAACTGCTGGATGATATCCATGTTTACAAGTGGGATTACGTGAATCACACAACCAACCGGATATTTACAGCAGAAGGAACCCAATCCAACAACTCTACGAAAGCAACGCCTAACCTGCAGGCTGATCTGTTCGGCGACTGGCGCGAGGAGATCGTGTTAAAAAGCAGTGACAGCACCGAGATGCGCATCTATACAACAACCGACTTGACAGCGGTCCGGCTTAGGACGCTCATGCATGATCCTATATACCGGTTGGGTGTAGCCTGGCAGAATACGGGCTATAATCAGCCTCCCCATACCGGCTACTTCCTGGGAACAGGGATGCAGGAGCCAGAAGCGCCCAAGATAAGGGTAGTGGGCGAGCCACTGGCAAGCGGTGCGCCGGGCAAGCCTGTCCTGTCTCATAATAACGGGCACCAGACTGGATTACAGGGCAGCGACTTTACCGTCTCGATGAACATGTGGTGGGGCAACAACGGAAATCAGTTCAAGCTCTACGAAAACGGCAAGCTGATCAGCACAAAAACTCTGCCCGATGCTACGCCATCTGCCCAATCGGTAAAGATTGACATAACAGGGAAAAAGAACGGAACCTACGTGTATACCGGCGAGCTGATCAATGGGGCCGGCTCCACCTCAAGCGATCCGCTGACCGTAACGGTAACGGATGCTTCGCCGGGTCAATCTGTGTTGTCCCATGACAACTGGGACGGAGATGGAAATTATTCGATTACGATGAATATGTGGTGGGGAACCAATGCTACCCGGTATGACCTGTATGAAAATGGTGCCCTTGTGGACTCCCAGGCGCTGCAGGCCCATACGCCGTCAGCCCAATCTGCTGTATCCTCTTTCACAGGGAAGGCCAAGGGAACTTATGAGTACCGGGGTATATTGTCTAATGCAAGCGGTGAAACTGCAAGCTCAACGATTACCATACAAGTCCGGTAATAATAACAAAAGGCCGTCCAGGGTCTACGATCCCGGACGGCTTTGTCATTATTCAATATAGCGTTTATTTCCATATCCTTATAACGTTGCGGTGGAATGGACCTTCCCGGAATCTTGGGAATATGCATACCGTATATATTCCAATTGATCCCAAAATTCCAGATGGTATACTTGAAACAGGAGCATATTGAAATACACCGCGCTGGAAATGAGGAAAGCAGATGTATAAAGTACTTCTCGTTGATGATGAATTCATCATCTTGGACGGTATTTCTACCTTTGTCAATTGGGGAGGAGCAGGAACGAAGCTGGTCGGCACAGCGCAAAACGGCCTGGAGGCGCTGGAATTGGTCAAACAGGATCCACCGGACATCATCATCACGGATATCCGAATGCCGGGAATGGACGGACTGCAGTTGGTAGGTGCTGTGTCAAAGCTGCATCCGCAGACGTCCTTCATCATTTTGTCCGGGTTCTCCGAGTTTGAATATGCCAAAACGGCCATGCAATATGGAGTAAAGCATTATCTTTTGAAGCCCTGCAGTGACCAACAAATCATGGAAGCCCTGAAGGAGGTGGTTGGCGAGATCCGGACACAGGACGACCGTGAAGCCTTTATCCATTCGATCAAGTACAGCCTGGAACGGGTTTTGCCGCATGCCAAGGAGCAATTTCTGAAGGAATTCGTTACGAACAAAACCTATGGAACCCAGGAGTGGGATTACTTCAAGAATCTGTTCGGACTGCAATTCCAAAGCCAGCGGGTCCGTCTGCTTCTGCTGGAGCTGGAAGGGCAGCATGAGTATGAGCATTTGTTCGCGGCGAAAAATATTGCAGAAGACATCTTCTCCAATCCGCTCTTGAGTGCCACAACAGGCGGTCACGTGCTGCTTCTTATGGAGGATAGCCTGCCGGAGGAGGATTTGTTCGGGATGATTGACGACCTCAGAACGACCTTCAAGAGATATTACCGCATGGATCTGACGGCAGCCCTTAGTGAACCGGGGGAATTGACTCAAGCGCGCAGTCTGTATAAGCAGACGCAAGAATGCCTGGTTCACCGGTTTTATCTGGAAGAAGGCAGTCTGATAACGAGCCGGGATCTTTCTATTCAGGGAGATTCGGAGCCGCTTGCGTTTGCCTTTGACGAGGATCGTTTGATTATGTCGGTTAAAGCCGGGAATTGGAAGGATGCGGAGAAGGCGCTTCTGCACATTTTCAAACAATTGGGGGAATTCAGGTTTGATATCACGGTAGCGAAATCGTATATCATCCAAATTTTCATGGCGGTTATTCGCCTCTGCGAACCCGAGCGTATGACCGACTACCTGGCGCAGTTCACGGGCGTTCTGGAGTCCAACAAGCTTCAGTCCGTGCACCAGCTGGTCATGAAGGTTGCGGAGGAAATCACCGGCGAGCGTTATGACCGTAACCGGAACAAGCAGTCCCAGATTGTAGCCAATGTAAAGCGAATTGTTTCCGAACAGCTGCATGATGAATCGTTGTCTCTATTAAAGGTGGCAAAAGAAATTTATATGAATCCCGATTATGTCGGCAAAATGTTCAAGAAAGAAACCGGTGAAAAATTCACCAACTATGTGACCCGAAACCGTATTGAGATGGTGCTGAGCTGGATGGATGCCGGAGAGGAAGGGACTATTTCCGAGCTGGCGGAACGAGCGGGCTTTGGAAGCAGCACCCAGCATTTTACCAAAATGTTTAAAAGGTACACCGGATATACACCATCGGAATACAGAAAAGGGTAAGGGAGCGTGTCCGATGCCGGGATTCCGTGCATTCCGTAATCTCAGAATTAAGGTGAAGCTGTTTCTCGTGATCATTTTGCTGATGATTCTGATCATTATTTTAGCTTTTGGTTCGATCAAGTATACATATGCTACCTATGACAAGCTGTTGTACGACAAGTCCTCCCGCTTGCTTAATCTGTCATCCACCACCTTGGATATGGAATTGAAAAGGCTGGAGACCCTTTCCTTATCAATTATCGCCGACAGTGAAGTCCAAAAGAGCCTGAATGAGCTGGAAAAGGGCATCCCCGAATATGTGGGCTTTGACATCCGCAAAGCACTTGAGGAGCGGCTGTGGACCCTGGTAAACCCGGATGAGCGTTATATAGAGTCGTGCCACCTGATTGATGTAACAGGTAAAATAGCCATGTCGGGCAACTCCGGTCCGATCCCGGAGGAAAAATATAAACAGATCATCCAGGAAGCCCAGTCGGGACAGGGGGCAATCCGGTGGATCTACCCGGAAGAATCGGATCCTGCCTTAATTCTGGTCAGGGAGGTCCGGACCCACGAGCCCTTGCAGCTGAAGCCCATCGGGACATTGATCTTCCGGATTAATATTAACCGTCTCGCAGAGGATTTCGCCGTGGGTGCGGAGGAGGAAACCGATATCATCATGAAGGCGGGGGAGAATATCGTCTATCCTTTCCGTAATATCTCGGAAGCGACAGCTGAAGCTTTGCAGCCTTCGGCCCCCCGGGAAGGATTTGTAATCAAGCCGATAAACGGGGAAGCGGCGTTTATCTCCCAAGCGAAGTCGCCGTACACGGGATGGACCTTCTATAATGTGGTCCCCTACAATGACATTTTCGAGACCATTATAAGGCTGAAGAATTTGATGATTGCGCTATTTCTGATTACGGCATGTGTGGTGATCGTCATCGGGTTGGCGTTTGCGCGGAGCTTGACCAAGCCCATAGAGAGCTTAACCCGTCAGATGAAGGAGGTTCAAAAAAGTGGGGTGGAAAGCTTTGAACTGGATGTGGATATGCCTTCCGGCAGCCAGACGGATGAGGTAGGGATGCTGCAGAGAACCTTCCGCATGATGATGCTCCAGATCCAATCGCTAATCCAAGAAAACTATTCCAAGCAGTTGATGGTGAAAGAATCGGAGCTGAAGGCCCTCCAGGCGCAGATTAATCCCCATTTCCTGTACAATACCCTGGACTCGATTAATTGGATGGCCAGGAAAAACGACCAGAAGGATATCTCCAGCATGGTCATCTCATTGGGTTTTGTACTGCGCAGCTCAATCAGCCTGAGGGAAAGTATCATTACAATCGGCGAGGAGCTGGACATTATCCATCATTATATCCGCATCCAAGGCTACCGCTTCCGCAACCGGCTGGATTTTCGGATGGAGGTTCCTCCTTCCTGCCGCAAGTCTGCTATTCCCAAGCTAACACTTCAGCCTCTGGTGGAGAATGCTGTCCAGTACGCCTTGGAGCCAATGGTTGGAGCATGTACCATCCGTATTTATGCTGAACAAACGGAGGAAATGCTTATTTTGGTGGTGGAAGACAATGGTCCGGGAATGAGTATGGATTTGGTGGAGCAACTGCAGAAGAACCATGGGGAAGTCAAAACCAGAGGAACGGGCATCGGGCTCTTGAACATCAGGGAGCGGATCAAATTGACCTTCGGGGAACAATATGGCATAGAAGTAGAAAGCGGCAGTGGCAAAGGAACCAGAGTGAAAATTTTCCTTCCGCCAAGCCAGGAGGGGTGAGCATGAGAAAAATCCGAATGGTGCTGCTTACCATCCTCGTAACGGGGATAATGACCGGGTGCGATACATCTGACCAACATCAAAACCTGCCGGAGCCTATTACCTTGCGGGTTGCATGGTGGGGAGGGCAGCTGCGGAACGACTTGACCAGCCAGGTTATCGAGAGGTATGAGAAATTGAACCCTCATATTAAAATAGACTATGAGTATGTGGGTTTTGGGGAGTATTGGAAAAAGCTGTCCATTCATGCCGCCGGTAATTCGTTGCCGGATATTATGCAAATGGATATCTCTTATTTAAAGCCGTATGCTTCCCTGAATCTTCTGGAGGACCTGACTCCATATACGCAGAACGGATTAATCGATGTGGCCCATATCAATCCGGACAAGCTGTCCGGCGGCAGTCTGGACGGCAAGCTGTACGGCTTCAACCTGGGTGTCAATGCATGGTGCAGCATGTATGATCCGGAGGTGCTAAGAGCCAACGGGGTGCCGGAGCCGGAGCCGGGCTATACCTGGTCCGACTTGGAGGCTATGGGAGAAAGGGTGAAGGGAAGCGGCATCTATCTGGGAACCAACTATACAGCCGAGCAGCTATTCGCGTATTACCTTAGGCAATCCGGTTCAGCCTTGTTTGATCCGGACGGCACAAAATTGGGGTATGAGGATGACCGTTTATTTGTGGATTTTTTTGCGAGGATGCAGCGGCTGGCAGGAGAGAAGCTGATTTACACTCCCGATACCTTGACCAAGGAGGTTAGCAATCCGGCTCCGGATCCGTTTGCCAGCGGTCAAAGTCTTTTTACCTGGGGCTTCTCTAATCAGTTGGCTGCTGTCGAACAATACACCGGCAAGCAATTGAAGATTGCGCCTATGCCAGGGCCTGACATGAACAAGGGGATGTTCCTCAAGCCGGGGATGTTCTTCTCAATAGCCAAAAACTCAAGGTATAAGGAGGAGGCCGCCCGGTTTATCGATTATTTCGTGAATGATCTGGAGGCCAATATTATCTTGAACGGAGACCGGGGGGTCCCGGTTTCCTCCAAGATTTTGGAGGGAATGCTGCCGCTTATCAAGCCGGAGCTTGCACAAGTATTCGCATATATCTCCTGGGTGGAGAAAAACAGCAGCCCCATGGACCCCCCGGACCCTGCTGGTGCGTCTGACGTGGTCAAACTGCTATATGACCTGAATGACCGGATGCTGTTCGGTGTGGTGAAGCCCGAGGCGGCTGCCGCGGAATTCCGCCAAAAAGCGAATGAAATCCTGTCGCGGAATCAGCCTTAGTGAATGAAACCGACAAAATACCCTTTCACGCGTCGCGGAGAGGGTTATTTCTTTTCCACTTCACCCGGTAATCCTATCAGTCGGTTTTGTGCCCAAGTTCCTCGGTTTTGGATGTAGGACTGATCACAAAAAGATTGTAATGTAGACATAAGCATGATAAAAGGAGGGGCCTTATGAAGCGGCTTCCGATGATGCTTCAGTTAGCATTCATTTTGTTCTGTGTCATGGCCATCCCTACAGCCACATTAACCTGGTACAGCGGGGCCCAAATTCTGCGGAATTCGGATCATGCCATAGCGGAATCCGCCATGGACGGATTAAATGCCAGCCGCAACCTGAACGAGAATAGGCTTGATAACCTTTCCCAGATGACCATCCGGCTGGCGTCAACCCATATCTTCGACCGGATCCGTGCGTATGCAAACTATGAGTCATTCAATTCGAATTACGAAAATGTCCTGCATGCATTATCGGTCCAGGAGGATCTGCTTAGTCTGAATCAAAACGGTGAAGGGGTGTATTCCTCCTTCTTCTATTTGAGCGGCTCTGACTATGTCGTATCCACTGATAAAGGCATCATCAGGCTGGACCAATACGAATCCATCGATTGGATGAAGGAGGCCCTGGAGGGGCATAAGGGAATCAGCGGCATTTGGTATCCGCGCAGGCTTGACACCGGAATGAATGTTATTTCGTATGTTCTGCCGCTCAACCGGCTGTCCACGACTACCCGTGGAACTATTGTCGTCAATTTGCGGGAAAGCCAAATCGGATTGGATATGCAGTCATCCCCTGCAGGCGGACAAAGCTACATGCTCTTGAACCAGGATGGTACCATTCTGTCCCACCAGAACAAGGATCTGCTCTATACGGATGGGACAAAGGATTCCGCCATCCGCCAACTTCTAGGGAAAGAAGCGACGGATGGATATATGTTTCATGAATCCCGGGGGGAACGGTATTTATATACATGGTCCTCCTCCAGCCGGTATGGGTGGACTTATGTGAATATCCACTCGGTGGATGATTTGCTGACCAAGGCGCATACATTGCATAGAAATATCATTTTCTTAACTGTATTGATTATTTTTGCAGGAACGATTTTAACCGTCTTTCTTGCTACTTGGCTGTCCAAGCCGGCAAGGGAATTAGTCCGGGCACTGCGCAAGCGCGGACACAGTGATGTAAAGGGCAGAAACGAGCTTGCTTATCTGGATGCGACCTTCCGACGGATGCAGGAAGAAGAGGAAACACTCCGTAAGCTCTCCTTCGAAAGGGAGGAGGATGCCCGGAGCCTGGCGGTCCATAATCTGCTGCGGGGGGAACGGGTCCCTCAAGCAGAGAAAATGTTTCCGGACCGCTATTTTCTTGTTGCATTGATCTCGGTTGACCAATACAGGAAGTATGTAGGAACGAACAATCCGGAGGTGCGGAGCCACCATTGCCAATTGCTTGTTTCCCAATGCGACCGGTCATTTCCCGGGGAGATGCATACCCGATGTGTCTATCGGGGGGAAGGATGCTTCGCCGTAGTAATCAATTACGGCAACGAAGCTTTCGAATTTCACGACATACTGGTTGAGATTCAGGATCAAGCGGCCGGGATATTGGGACACTCTGTCACCATCGGGGTAAGCAGCCAGGCCGACTCGATAGATGCCGTTCCGGAATGTGTGGCGGAGGCCATGGAAGGCACCAAACAACGCATGATTGCGGGCAGCGGAGGTATTGCCTACTGGAACAGTCAAGAACAATATGATAAAAAGTATATTTATCCCGAACCAAGCGAAAGGCGCATCCTCCATCTGCTGGATAAAGGCGATCTGGCGGGCATTACCCATGAACTGGATTTCATAGGGAGCCAAATCCGTTCGGCAGAGTATATCTCTTATGATAATATCCTGTTCATCTATCACCAGCTGGCAGGCGCCACCATCAAGCATTTGCAAGAGAAAAGCGTCAGCGCCACAAGGATATTCGCCGGAAGCGGCAATATTTACGCAGCTCTTGCTTCCATTGATACTCTTGAAGAGCTGGAAGCGTATCTCTACGGGTTTTATGCTGACATTGTAAAGGATATGGACCGTGCTGCGGGTGAAACCAATAAATATGGCAGACCCATTCTCACCTATCTGAAGGAGCATTATCACGAAGAGATTGTCTTCGAGGATATGGCGAAGGAAATCGGGATCAGCTATTCATACATGCGCAAGATCATCTTCGACTTAACCGGGGTGAGTCTGGCGGATTACCTGAATCAGCTGCGGATTGAAAAGGCGAAGGAGCTTCTTAGCGACCCCGGCCTGACCATAGCGCAATTTGCCTGCAAGGTTGGTTACTGCAATGTGCAAAGCTTCAACCGGAATTTCCGGAAATTTGTCGGTATGACTCCCGGCAGCTATAAAACGGTAAAACTTCCGGGAGCTCCAGCAGGTTGATTTTTGATCATAAAGCATGTGACAGTATCATTTTAGAATAGCCGGATAGAGAAATGAACATGGAAGATGAAAGCTGGTCGGCCATGATTAAAAATGATCTTCGATGATTAATAATGATGATTTACCAAGGGGAGCCGAAACGGTATGATGGGGTCTATCCCGGAGCGAAACGGACAGGGTAAGCCGGGCCCCAAGTACCAGGAGGTGAGACAATGAAAGCAATATCGGATTCAACTTCCGAAGATGTAACCGCTTCACCGCTTTTCGAAGTCAAGAAACAGGGAGCTTTTTATTACCTGCGCCGGGACTGGCAGCTTTATGTGCTGCTTTTGCTTCCTTTGGCTATGGTATTGACCTTTAAGTACGCTTCCATGTTCGGACTCACAATGGCTTTTAAGGACTACAAGATTGCAAGAGGCTTTTGGGGCAGCGATTGGGTCGGGTTCCAGGTATTTCAGGATGTTTTTGCCAAACCTGACTTCGGACGGGCAATCCGGAATACCCTTCTCCTGAACATTCTGGATCTTCTGTTCAGCTTTACCATGCCGATTATACTTGCGCTTATTATCAACGAGGTCAAGAACGTGATGTTCAAGCGTGTGAACCAGACGCTGCTTTATCTGCCCCACTTCTTATCCTGGGTCATTATTGGAGCTATCGCGTACCAGCTCTTAAGCGAGGGCAGCGGGATGGTGAATAACCTTATTGAAGCGCTGGGCGGCAACCGGATTCCTTTTCTCCAGGAGGACAAGAACTGGCTGTTCAGTTATTTGGCCATCGGCGTATGGCAGAGCGCAGGGTGGGGGACCATCATCTATCTGGCGGCCATCAGCGGGGTTAACCCGGAGCTGTATGAAGCGGCTATTGTGGACGGTGCAGGCAGAATGCGGAAAATGTGGAACGTCACGCTGCCTTCCATCCGGTCGACCATTGTGACTTTACTGATCCTCAGCCTTGGCGGTGTGATGGGGGGTTCCTTCGAAAGGATTATGGCTCTCCAGAACAAGGCGACCACTGAATTCACCACGACTATACCGGTTCTGGTATTCCGTTGGGGGATTGAAAGCGGCAACTTCAGCCGTGCAACCGCATTGGGCATGTTCCAATCGGTGATCGGGCTCATTCTAGTTCTGTTGGCGGACAGGATTGCGAAGAAGCTGGGCGAAGACGGATTAATTTAAGAAAGGAGGGGAATGCCATGAATTCAACTGTCCGCACCATCTCTGTAAAAAAACGCAGGACCCGCTTTGACCTATGGGATGCGCTGATCCATCTGGTCCTGATACTCGCCTCCTTGGCATGTACACTGCCGTTTGTGCATGTGGTTGCAAAGTCATTAAGCGACGATGCCTATGTAATCGCTAACAAGGTCTATCTTTGGCCTGCAGGGTTCAATATTGAGGCGTACAAAAAAATCTTTGCCGACGACAGCATTTTGCGGTCCCTGTATGTGTCCGTTTTCCTCACAGTGGTCTTCACGATTCTGGGGATGATCGTGACGGTTTGCGCAGCCTATCCCTTATCCCGCAAGCAAATGAAGGGCCGGACGCTGCTTTCCTTTATCTTCATCTTCACCATGTATTTCAGCGGAGGCATCATTCCTGACTACATGCTCATTAACAGCCTGGGGATGATGGATACGTTATGGGCGCTTCTGCTCCCGGGTGCATTCAGCGCGTTCAATATGCTGATTATGAAGAATTCCATCCAAAGCAGTGTTCCGGTCAGTCTGGAGGAATCAGCGAGAATTGACGGGGCCGGACATTTCCGGATTATGATTAATATCGTCCTTCCGCTTTGCAAGCCGATTCTGGCTACCCTGTCTCTCTTCTACGCAGTTGGCCGTTGGAACGGATATCAGGATGCCTTGTTCTATATTAAGCAAAATACGGATTTGCGGCCGTTGCAGCTGAAGCTGTATTATCTGGTCATCCAGGCGACGGAGAGCTTTCAGCTGGAAATAACCAATGTCGCGCTCAGCAACCCTGAGGTGCTGAAGGCATCCATCGTTGTGTTTGCAACCTTGCCAATCGTTTGTGTCTATCCGTTTATCCAGAAGTATTTTGTAATGGGGACGATGCTTGGTGCCGTCAAGGAATAATTCCGAATCGGCTTGGCATAAATCTGATTGATATTGGGGGATTGTACGATGTTGAGAAAGAGGTTCATTCCTGTGCTGCTGGCGGGAGCGGTGAGCGCAGGTCTTCTGGCAGGCTGCAATGACAATGACAAAGGTAACGAAGCATCACCAACGGCAGGCGGTTCGGCCAGTCCAAGCGCCAGCACAAGTCTGCTGGACAGCTCCAACAAGTTTCCGCAGGCGGTCACCATCGATATTCCGGTTTATGACCGTGCATATGAGGGATGGAATGTAACTGATAATTACTACACCCGCTGGATTCAGAAGGAAATGCTCGAAAAGCATAATGTCAAAGTCAATTTTGTGCAGATCGCCCGCTTCAATGAGGTACGGGATTTTGAACAGCTGCTGTCCGCTAGGAAAGCGCCTGACCTGATTTTCCATTACGAAATGGCCCAAATGCTGACCTATCACGGTGAAGAAGTTCTTCAGCCGGTTAATTCCGAAGAAATTGCCAAATATGCGCCGACTTACTGGAAGAAAATAGGGGATACGATTGAGAAATATGGCTCCGTAAACGACAAAAAAATGTTTCTCTTCGCCAAGCGTCCCGATATCGGGAACTTCGTCAGCATTGTCCGGAAGGATTGGGTGGAGAAGGTCGGCATGAAGGTGGAGGACCTGACATCTCTGGATAAATACCACGAGATGCTTATGAAGTGGAAACAAGCGGGGCTCGGGGTAGCCGGCGCCGGACTGACCCGGAATATCTATAACTACAGCTACGCCTTCCGCGATTGGCCGGTGAATCCGAAGGATCATGCGCTGTTTAGCGATATGGCCGTTGCCGATTTCACCAGTGCTGCAACCGAACGCTGGCTGAAAAACATGAATTACGAGTACACGAATGGTCTAATTGATAAGGAATTCTACTTACGAGACGATGAAAATAAGAACAAGGCGGAGTTTGTAGCGGGAAGAACAGGGACCTTCGGTCTTTACCTAACCAGCAATGCCGATGTATTCGCCGCAACGAAGAAGAATAATCCAGGGGCCACCTTTGCCGTTCTTCCTCCGGGCTGGGGCGTACCGGCAGGCAAAGAGGCGCCGGCCCGGGCAGATTGGCCGTTTGGCTTGATCATGGGCATTAACCATACGTCAACGGAGCAAGAGCGGGTAGCTGTCTGGCTTTATCTGGAATGGCTGAGCCAACCAAAGAATCTTTTCTACCTGCAGAACGGGGTCGAAGGCCAGAACTATAAGCTTGATGCGGACGGATTGCCTGTGAAGGTGGCCGATTACAAGGGCGAATCTATGTTGTCCCAGAATAACAACAAGGATTATTGGTCGCTTGTGACCGAAGCGGTGGAATTCGGCTCCGATGAATTAACGGCCAAGGTAAACAGGCGCAACTGGACCGTTCCCGGACAGGAGCATCTGACAGATGATTTGTTTAAATATATGAAGGTAGGTTTGGAATACCGGGTTACGGATCCTTTGTTCTCCGTTGTACTAAAAAAGGTTAACGAGCATAAGGCAGATCTGAACGCTCTGTTCCAGGAGCTGTACCTGAAGATTGTCATGTCTCCTCCCGAGCAGTTTGACAAGCTGTATGCCGATGCCAAAAAGAAGTTCCTTGAGGCAGGATATCAGGAGATCTTGGATGAGAAGCTGAAAGCCTTCGAGGCCGGTAAAGTCCGGTAACGCAGTAGTCTGGATGCATCTGGCGCCCCTGCATTTTGCGGGGGCTTTTTTCTTCTCCCGGAAACGGAGTGCTAATGGAATAAAGCACGATAGATCAGTCATTTGATGCGATAGTCCGTTGTTACGGAAGTCTCCACAGATCTATACTTGGTATGTAACGGGCCACTTTACAGGGGATCCGTTTCTGATCCGCAGCTCAGATGGCAGCCGCTTCTATTTGCTGGCAACGGACCTGAGAGCATATATCACCGCGGCGGTTGGGGAAATACGGAGGCTACTGTTACAGAAGCGTCTGAGTGTCTGATGGGCAATTGGACTGTCATTTCAACTCTGGAGTCTCTGGGAATGGATTTGACGGGTAAGGATGTGGAGGGACCGGAGTTTTTCAAATTTAACGGGGACCATGGCCGTCCAGGATCTGCGTGATCCCGGACGGCTGCTTTATGTTCATTACCAAACTTTGATGTAGTTCTTTCCTTTTTTCAATTGGGCGATGGGTCCAATATAGGTGTTTCCTTTCCCCGTTTTGATTTGGTTCAGATAATCTGTATCCAGTACCACAGCGCTGCCATCGGGGGCTTCAAACTCGGCGTCTACGATGCGCACCCGGGCCAACGATGCGGTGGAATGGAGCTCACCGGTCAGATGCTCGAAGCTTTCCGGCAATTCGATAGAAAGATAACCCGCATCCCCTTGATCAATAATCTCCAAGCCGGGATTCCAGTTCGCTTCAACCAGCCTTGTCTGCTCCCGGTCGAAGGGTTCAGCTCCATGGAAGTACGCATTATGATTAATATAGACCGGTTGCTTCACCTGCTCGAATTCCTCAACATCACCGTGCAAGGGGACCTTCCTGATATATTCCTCCAGTGAGGTGGGAGAGCCTGTATATCGGGATGTACCGACCCCCTCCAGACCATTGCGGCCGATATACAGATTGTTATAGAAGCGGTCATCGCCACCGTAAATAAGGGAAAATCCGGCCACTTTCGTGCTATGCGGAAGATGGTATTGGGTGGAACGGTTGGAGACCCTCCACTGGTTCATCTTTCCGCCAATTAAATTATTGATATAAGCCCCGCCTAGAGCCGCATTGTCAAGGGCATGCTCGGAGGTGAAAATATTATGGTCAACGATATACGGTCCATGGCTTACCTCTACAAAAAAATCGCGGTGGTTTTGATAGAACAGATTCTTGCTGATTCTTGTTCCTTGAGTCTGCCAGTCCAGCCACAAGCCCAGTGTACAGTCATGGATCCGGTTGTGGTGGAGCTGGACGTCGAGAGGCGCATGGAGCTTGATGCCTGCAATTTCGTGGCCCCAGAATTCCCGCTTGACCGCAATGTTATAGATATGGTTATGATGAATATCGC
Source organism: Bacillota bacterium (assembly GCA_023393235.1). GTDB lineage: Bacteria > Bacillota > Bacilli > Paenibacillales > NBRC-103111 > Paenibacillus_AR. The sequence continues at coordinate 26,238 of JAEWMH010000047.1, forward strand.
TGAAAATACAGCCCAGGTGCCCGACAATTCCGTTTTGACCGCAATCATAAATAGTATTGTACCGGATGATGTGGGAACCGATGGTTTCCTTGCTCCAGCCTTGTCGTTCAGCGTTAAATACCGATTCAAGCTGGTATTGGTAGCCGGGCTTATCCCTCCGGATCGAACGGTAGTTATGTCCGGTGGAGGCTTCCTTCCCGATGCTGACGGCGCTGCATTTGGCATCATGGATGATATTGTTCTCAATGATCCAGCCCTTGCTCCAGTTCGGTCCCAGCAGCCCTGGCTGGTCGGCTGTCGGAGGCGCCCAGGGGGTTGCCGCATGAGCCATTTCAAAACCTCTTACGGTGATATAGTCCATTCCTATCGCATCGGGGTAGAAGCAAGACCGACGTACATTGACCTCAACAAGCTCCCGGTTGGGGTCAGCACCTTGGAAATTGGCGTAAACCGTGGTGTGATCCACTTTGACCTCCGCATACCACACATGCGTAGTCTGTCCCGGATTAGGGAGTGGAACGATTTTTTGGGTCCACAGATCTTTACTTTCGGTTCGGACAGCCGGATTTAATAGCTGATCAAAGGAGCTTACCTCATAAAAGGACATGCCGTTCAGATATACGTCTCCAAGATGCTTCGTCTCCTCTACCGTGACGAGCCAATCTCCACATATTTTTTCCCGGTAAGGATTAAAGCTGCCGAAAAGCGTGTTGGGCAGCTCGGCTTTCCACACATTCCCTTCTACCTGCTGCCAATTCTGTACGCGTTCCGAGCCTTTAATGACAACCTTTTCGCCTTCCGCAGCTTGATAGGTAATCCTTCTTTTGTGGCTTAATCCTTTGTACTTCGGTTTTACCCATTCACGGTATTCCCCTTCATGTACGGTTACCGTATCTCCGGCCACTGCAACGGATGCGGCTTGATTTATCGTAAGAAACGGATCGTGCAGAGTTCCTTGTCCTTGAAGGGAACCTGATTTGGCAACATGATATTCCATCTCCGCTATAACCTCCTGGTATTTAATATCACTTTGATTATATGTAACCTTCCCTATTCATACTAGGCAAGTTATAGTATACTTTAGGACAATATTCGTGTTATGGAGGAGAAGCCGCTTGTTGCCCTTTTTTGAGGTATATGGTGTGGTAGAAAAGGACTTTTTCAGGTTTTTTCCTTTAAAAAATTATCAATTCCCCCTTCATTTTCATCGGGCTTATGAGCTGATTTTTGTCAACGAAGGTCAGCTGCAGGTGATGGTGGACGGGAATGAATATGCGTTAAAGCAGCATGATGCGGCCTTTATTTTCCCCAATCAAATGCATGAATTTGTAACCCCATTGGCATCGGAGATTACCATCATCCAGTTCTCACCCGAGCTGATCGGGGATTTTCATATGAACTATATAAGTATGGTCCCGCTGGACAGTGTCCTGCATATAGGCAATACCCCCGATTTCACCAACCTAACCTCGATCTATCGGCAAAAAAGCTTTCTGTATGCGGTATGTGCAGAACTTATCAGTCAGACCTCCTTTGTGCCGGTGACGCAGTCTCCCCAAACGGTTCTCCATAAGATCCTGCTTTATGTGGAGCAGCACTATGCTTCGGAATGCAATTTAAAAGCTGTGGCAGAACATCTAAGGTACGATTATCCCTACCTCTCGAAGCTGTTTGTCCGGGTGATGAAAATGACCTTTACCGATTATTTAAATCATTACCGTATCCTGAAAGCCTGTTATGAATTGAAGCATTCACAACTTACTATAGGGGAAGTTGCGGTCCGTTGTGGATATAGCAACCTGCGGTCCTTTCATCGAAACTTCAAGAAAGTCACTCACTGCCAGCCGAAAGAATACCGTGTTTGGCATTAAAAGAGCTCATACTGAGCAGGGGATCACAGCTTCCCTGACCAGTATGAGCCTCTACTTACTTGTAACGGGCAAGGGCATCCTCATGCAATTTGATTGCCTTCTCTATGCCCATATTTTTAATAGTTTGCACAAATTTGTCATATTCAGTAAAAGGAGCGGCTCCCATAATAAATTTCGTCATCCCTTCGTTAATGAAGGTATTGATCTCATTGTTTATGGTATTGAAGGATTTTGCCTCTGCTTCAGTAAAGCGGAAGAAAGGCAGGTGAAGAGAGTTATCGACTTGCATCCAAACCTTGTTTGCTTCCTTCTGTCCTTCATGCATCATCAGGGCATCCAGATAGCGGCCATCCTGGTTCATAGGTCCATCCATTATCGACATGGCATAGGAAGCCAATGCCTGGTCGTAGGTTAGCTTGGGATTCTTCAAAATGGTATCTGTAAACGTAATCTTATCCCCGGATTTGGTGTAGCTTTCACCCTCAATCCCGAAGTTAAAGAGGTCGCTTCCTTGGGGACTGTAATTGAAGTCCATCCATTGAACCAGATATGGAATTTTTTCCTTCGGGACAGAGGAAGTGATTGCTTCCCCATATCCAGCGATAACTTTACCATTCAAAGATACCGTGCCGAATGTTTTGCCATTAGGGGCCTTAGGCCAGGCCACACCTGTGAGATTGAATTGAGGATTGGTGTCCTTCATTAATCCCATATACTTGCCCAGCCCGCCGAAGATCCCCTCCCGATAAGAACCGGCCAGGTTATTGGTAACCTTGAAGTCGAAGGCTTTGCCGTCGTTGGTCATAATTTCGGGGTCGATCAGACCCTCCTTATACCACTTGGCCATGGTTTCCAGGAATGTTTTGTACTCCGGCTGAAGCGTACCATGGGTTACCTTTCCATCCTTCAGGTAGTAGCCAGACAAGAAGCCAAAACCAGGTGTAAATTCATACAGCTTGGACATGTTTCCTGGTCCCCAGTTGCCGGTGAAGGGCAGCTCGTCAGCCTTGCCATTCCCATTGGGGTCCTTTTCCTTGAAGGCTTTAAGGACCGTATACCATTCGTCAATTGTTGTGGGAGCTTTCAAGCCAAGCTTATCCAGCCAATCCTTTCGAATAACGAATCCGACTGTAGCATTTAGTTTGGTGGCATCACTGCGCATATAAGGGAACGCATAAATCGTTCCGTCTCCCAGCGCAACCTGCTTTTTCAGCTCAGGATCCTTTTCCAGCATTTTTTTGAAGTTAGGCGCGTACTTGTCGATATAGTCGTTTAATTTAACGATTCTATTGTCGGTTAACATCTTTTCGGGTCCGCCGATGGCATCGTTCCAGTTGTAATAAATAATATCAGGCAGCTTGTTGGTTGCCATAAGCAGGTTGAACTGATCTCTCTGTTGGCCCAGTGGCGGGTGGGTCCAGTTCACTTTAATTCCGGTTAACTCTTCTTTCTTTTTGTAAGCTGCCATATCGCCAAAGCCCTTTTGGGAAGCGGTTATCTTCGGGTCATTGGCCCGCCAATAGTTGATTGTCATCGGTTCTTTGGTAATGGGCAAGGGGATTTCCTTCAGCGCCTGATCTGCAGAAGCACTAGCTGCTGGTGAATTACCGGCAGCGGATTCCTTTTCATCGTTTCCGCCCGAACATCCTGCAAGAGCGGTAGCAAGCAAAGCTGTGGAACACAGGAGTGGAACAATCTTTTTCTCCATCTAAACTGACTCCTCCTTTTAATGAATGCTTTTTTATTGTTTCACAGCGCCGATTAAGGCACCCTGAACAAAATATTTTTGGATAAACGGATACACCAGCATAATGGGGAGTGTCGAAATGATGATGGTGGCGTATTTTATGTTTTCCCCGATACTGAAGCCGGTATCGGCACTGCCGGTGCCCATAGCCTCTGTGCTGTTGCTTAACAGGATATCCCGCAAAACAATCTGGATGGGATAAAGCTCCTGATTTCGGAGATAGAGCAAGGGGCCCATATAGTCGTTCCAATGGTCCACAGCGTAGTAGAGGGTCATGACGGCGAGAATCGCTTTGGAAACAGGCAAAATAATCCGAAAGAGAATCGTAAAATCATTCGCGCCGTCGATCTTGGCAGATTCCAGCATTTCAGGCGGCAGGCCTTCGAAGTTGGTCTTCATGATGATGAAATAAAAGGTGCTGATGGCCCCGGGAATTATCATCGCTAACCGGGTATCCACCAATTGGAGGTTTTGAACCAATAAAAAGGTTGGAATCATGCCACCACCGAAAAACATCGTAAAGGTAATCAGCTTCATTACAAATTGTCTGCCGTATAAGTCTTTCCGGGATAGGGCAAAGGCAGCAAAGGAGGTTAACAGGAGGTTAAGGGCAGTACCCGCTATCACATAAATCAAGGTATTCAGATAACCGGTATAGATTTGTTCATTTTGAAAAACTCTGTAGTAGGCATCCCACTGGAACCCGTGAGGGAGAAGCATAAAAGAGTTGTTTCGCAACAGCTGATCGGGATCACTGACAGAAGAATTGAAGATGTACAGCATCGGGTAAAACGATACCGCTATCACCACTAACAGCAGCAGCACATTGATGCAATCAAAAACATGTTCACCTACGGAACGTTTTATTCTCACTGTGATCCCCTCCTACCAAAGGCTAGTTGAGCTGGTTTTGCGGCTAATGGCATTCGTAATGATGAGAAGCATGAAGTTAATGACACCATTAAATAAGCCAATGGCTGTCGAATAGGTATAGTTTCCTTCCAGAACACCGGAACGGTATACAAATGTGGATAACACGTCTGATACTTCATAGGTTGCAGAGGTTTGCATAAGCAGGATCTTTTGGACATCGCTGTTCATAACCCCGCCCAGCCGGATGATTAATAAAATGACGATAGTGGGAACAATGCCGGGAAGTGTCACGTGCAGGAGCTGCTTCCAACGGCCGGCTCCATCGATTTTTGCCGCCTCATAAAGCTGGGAATCAATACCGGCCAGGGCCGCTAAAAAGATAATGGAGGACCAACCTGCCCCCTGCCATATATTGGATAAAATGTAAAGAGGACGAAATAAGTCCTGCTCGGCAAGAAGCATAATCGGTTGATACCCGAACATCTGACGAACGATATTAAACAACCCGCCATCCAATGCTGAAAAGGATTTAATCATCCCTACAACCACGACGATGGAAATAAAGTGGGGTAAATAGCTGATGGTCTGCACGGTCTGCTTGAAGCGTTTGCTGCGCACTTCGTTTAACAGCAGCGCAAGAATGATCGGAGCCGGAAACCCCAGGATAATACTGTACAGGCTCAAGATGATGGTATTGCGGATGAGACGCGCGAAATAATAGCTGTCAAAAAACATTCTGAAGTTCTCAAAACCTACCCATTGTCCGGAAAAGATTCCCTTTGAAGGCACATAGTTATCCTGGAATGCCATAAGCAATCCATACATGGGCCCGTAGGCGAAGATCAGATAAAAGGCAAGTACAGGAAGCAGCATGATATAAAGATACTTGTTTTTTATCCACTGTTTTTTGAAAAACTTGAGCTTGCTTGGTTTCACTGCAGGAGCGGCTTGTACATGAGCGCTCAGCTTCATAATGATTCCTCCAATATCCAGAATAACGATGTGTTTATTTTCTCATGGGGGTACTTACCTGTATATGATAAAAACCGGACTGTTGATGCAGAAAACCGTTCAATGCTTGGTAACCTGCAAAAAACAGCCGCTTCGAAGAATCTCGAAGCGGCTGCCGCAGGCTTATTTACTTTCAAGGAACTTATTGATATTGCACCTGTGTTTGTGCGTACTGAGCCAATATTTCATTTGCCCTCTGCCGGAATTGAACTGCTCCTGCTTCTGGCGTCAACCGGTCAAACAGCATTTGGTCGTAAAGATCCACAAGTAATTTTGTGACTTCCTCGGTCCCTACCGGAGGGGGAGGATCCATAGGACTGCTGTTTTTTTCCACCCACGCAATATACTCAAAAATTTGGGCCATCTGCGGATTCACATGAGGCAGCATGCCCGCCAATACTTTGGAGGAAACAGGAACTCCCCGTTCACCCTTTAATATCAGGTTTGCCTCAAGATCATTCACGAAATAATTAATAAACCGGGCGGCCTCCTGTTTTTGCTTCGAGTTTTTGGCAATGGAAAACATCATCCCCGGTTTTAAAAACAATCCCCGGTTCAGGTTCGGCCCTGGAGGAGGAATCACTTTCAACGGGGATTCACCTGAAGGCGTTACAGTAATGAATTGGTTCGAATAGCTCCAACTGAACAACGAAGGGGCATCGCTTATTAAGCGGTCATCGTTCAGGTATTGGGTATCCGATATATAAAAACCGGGGGAATGAATCCATTTGGCACGGGCTAACCGCTGCATTCTGCCGAAATAATCGATGAATAAGCGGTCATCCTCATACCCGAGCTTACTGCCATCCTTGTGATACAGGCTATATCCTTGCTGCCTTAAATAATAAGCGAAAAATTCCTCTGGGGTAAAATAATCGGCTACGTATAACTCCTTATTCGATATCGTTTCCCCTATTTTCTCCAAGTCCTCCCAGGACAAGTTTTCTTCCGGCTCCGCAACCCCGTTGGCACGAAGGATTTCTGGATCATAGAAACCGTAAAGGGCGTTTATTCCCAGATTGAATCCATAAAGCTTGCCGTTAATTCTTCCACCTGATAGATATTGTTCATTGATCGACGAAATATCAATGGTTCCATTTTGGATATATGGAGACAGGTCCTCCAGCAGATTCAAGAAACTGTATTGACTCAGGTAGGATACATCCATTTGGATGATATCCGGGAGCACATTGCCAGCCGCGAGAGGGGCGATTTTTTTCCAGTAGTCACTAAAAGTGAGAGTTTCATATTCAATTTTCACATTGGGATGTAAGCTCTCGTACCGCTTAATTACCTGTACGGTTACATCGTTGCGTAATTCTTTGCCCCACCATGCGATGCGCAGGTTAACGGTGTTTTCTTTATGGACGGGCGGAACTGAGCGATTGGAGTAAGCACAGCCTGTCAGGTTCATGAGAACTGTCAGCACAACCAGCAATACGGTACATGTCCTCTTCATTTTTGGGCTCCCTTCTGCAAGGGTATGAGAACCTTAACCTTTGTTCCGATTCCTTTTTGGCTTTCAAGCTGAATGCCGTATGCTTCCCCGAATACCATCTTCATCCGTTCCTGAATATTGGATAGACCAATCCCTGTGCTTTTGGTCACAGTTTCTCTGCTTACCAAACGCAGCAAATAGTCTTCCTCCAAACCCGGACCGGAATCCTCCACAATCAAAATGAGCAGGTCTTCCTCTGTTTCCGCATAGATCCGGATCCGGCAAATCCCGATGACCGGTTCCAGCCCATATTTAATCGCATTTTCCAGCAGGGGTTGGAGCGTCAGCTTCGGGATTAAAACAGCATGGTACTGATCCGGTATATCCATCTGAAAATCCAGCCGGTCCCGGAAGCGATAGGTCTGAATGCGGATATAATGCTCGATAATTTCCATTTCCTTGCCGATGGTAATCGTACTCTGCTGCAGGCTAATGGAGGCACGCAGCAGGAATCCGAGGGAAACAACCATGCTGGAAATGTCATCCTGCTTATTCTTCTGGGCCAGCCAATTGATGGAATCCAAAGTATTGTATAAAAAGTGGGGATTGATTTGTGCTTGCAATGCTTTGAATTCCGTTTCCTTGATGACAAGCTGCTTCGCATAATTTTCAGTGATTAACGTATTGATACGTGCCATCATCAATCGAAACGTCCGATGCAATAGTCCGACCTCGTCCATTTGTTCATATGAGGGGAGTTGCACAAACTCTTGCTCCACATGCCCCAAATCGCCTTTTTGAATGTCCCGCATTTGGTTAATTAAGGCCCCGATTGGCTTGGTTAAGCTTCTGGCAAAGGCCAGTCCCATGATTACCATGACAATGGCCGCTGCGGCAAAAAGCACAATCATCAAGTTTTTCAGCCAAATGATGGTTTGAAAGATCTGGTTATACGGAACAACATTATAGTAGCTCCAGCCGGTATAAGGCGATAAGATCTGGGAGACAAAAGAAGCTTCCCCATTTATCTCCCCTATGGAATAACCATTCTGAGAGCTTAAGATACGTAATGCTTGTCCTGTCTGGTTGGAAAGTTCCTGATAGGGATATACCATGGACTGCTCCGACATGATGATGATATCACTGTTCTCGGCGACAGTGGCGGCGTAATCCTCCACAAGCTTCTTAATGTTGATCCGGATGATGAGGAAGCCCAGCGGCTTCAGGGTTAACGGCTCATAAGAACGAATTTCCCGCACCAGGATAAGGGTGGGATCGGATTCCTCCGGATTTACCCAGCGGATGGCGCCTTCTCCAAGCTTGGCATCATGGATTAATTGGTTGAATTTTTGGACAGGGGTAGGGAGGCCTTCCCCATATTCATTCGATTTTCCCTGGGGATCAATGAGATGAACAGACTGGACATAGCGGTCCATCGCGCTGGTAATGGACCATATCCGTTTTCCTAACACGCTTCGGGTTGTATAAGCTGTATAGTCTGAGGGATTTCCGGCCAATTCCTTCAGGCTTTGCTGAATTTGGTCGTCGCTCATAATGTTAAAGGATAAGCTCTCCAGCCTTTGCAACTCGGCATCTACTGTCGTTAAGGATAAATTCAATAGCCGGGACGACTTGTCGTAAAGCTGTTGATCATAGATGAAATAAGTGTAATAGAATGAGCCGAAAGACAAAAGGATGATAAAACTCATTATAACTCCGATCATTACGAACACTTTCACCTTGATCTTGGAGTTCCGGAACATTCTCATAACACATGTGCCCCTTTTTCCAGGCCTGCGGAAGCTGAACGATGAATTAGTAATGAAACTGCCGGAGCAATGTATATGATTAAATGTACATGCTGGCCCAGATCATTTCCATGTTAAAAACCGTTCTTTTGTTGCAAAAATCCGATCTTAGTTAAAATACTTAAGGATGTTTTTTATATTCCGAAGGAGAGTAGCCTGTGAATTTTTTGAATACTTTGCTGAAGTATTGAAAGTTCTCGCCAAACCCGGTCGACATGGCTAATTCATTAATAAACATATTCGGGTTCCTGTCCAGCATTTCCATAGCCAACTCCATTCGGGAGCGCATGACAAAAGCAGTAAATTTCTCGCCTGTTTCTTTTCTGAACACCTTGCTGATATAATCCGGTGTCAAATAGATCTCCCCGGCAAGCGTCTGCAGCGAAAGGGTCTCATCGCACAGATGTTTGTGGATCAGTTCCTTCATCGTCATCACAAGCTGGGATTGAATGTTCCGGTTTCGGTTATAACGCCCCTTCGTGATTTCTTCGGCAGTATCAATGACGATTTGGTGAATGGTCTGAAGCTTGCTGGACTCCAGAATAGTGGTTAGCCTGTGCAGATATGCATTCATTTGGGCGGCCTCACCGATGCGGATGATGGCCATAAAAATTTGGATTACATAGGATTTGGTTATGGAGATATCCAGTTTGAAATCGGCTAACTGTTGGAATACCTTTATCAGTTCGCTTTCGGCACCCTCCCAGTTCCCCGCCTTCATGGCCATAATAAGATGCTCTTCATCAAAGGACGGGAGAGGCTGGTCCATATGGTATTGGACAGCAATATCCTTTTGCGTGATCAGCGCTCCTTCGCCAAGGTAAAACCTGTAGTTCAAGCACTCCATGGTTTGTTTGAACATCTTACGTGCTTGCGTCAATTCTCCTGATTCACTAAGCGCCGCTGTTAAATCTGTGCGGTAATATTTTTTGAATGTAGAGAGCAGCATGTCGATTCGTTCATAAAGGAGCTCCTGGGATATGGAATCCTCCATAAGAAGCAATACATGGCCTCCTACGGTGGTGCTTAACAAAGGATTAGGGAAGATATCCTCAGCAATATTTTTGACTGCAAACAAGTATTCAAACTCATAAGTGTCTTCAAGTTGAATGAGCAGAAGCCGGATAATCCTGCTCTGAAAGGGTATGCCGAATAAATTTTCAAAAAAATCCCATTCATTCACTCCATAGGTCTTATTCGTAACGAATTCTTTCAGAAATTGTTCCTTGGCATGGGGGATCATTCTTTCTAAATCGTTCTTAATGGATGAGAGAAAGGTTTCCCGCTCGTCCCGCTGGCCAATTTCATTCACCAGTTCAGTCAAGGCTTCATGAATACTGCTCGCCTTGCACGGTTTTAATAAGTAGTGCTTCACACCGTACTGCATAGCGGATTTTGCATATTCGAATTCGGAGAAGCCGGACAGAATAATGAACATGATGTTTGGATAAAGCTCCGATACAGCAGCAACTAACTCCAGCCCATCCATTCCGGGCATACGGATATCTGTGATGATGATATCAGGGGGATTCCGTTGAATGTGCTCCATGGCTTCCACCCCATTTTGGGCAGTACCGCATAATTCAGTACCCAAACTTGCCCAGTCAATGACGGAGGAAATCCCGTCCAGGATAATGAACTCATCATCCACCAACAATACCTTATACATAGAAACCTCCTTAAAAGTGAGATCGGTTACAACTTAGTTAAGGATGCCGCGGACCCAATTTCTAGTATAAACATATTTATGCTTTTTCCAAGAAAAATTCGGTTGTTGCTTCTTCTAAAGAAATTCTGAAGCACATCATAGGAAGGGTTTTGAATTCAAGCGCCAAATGCATTAAACTGGGTACATGCACTCGTTAAGAGTAATTTTTACACCGGAATGGTACACAGGGGATGGAGATGGTGAGGGTTGGATCCAAAAAATGAGCTTAAGCAGGACCAAGCGGGAACTTGCTCAGAGCAGGAGTTAAATGAGATTCGCAAAAACATGATTGATGAACATATAGCGGTTGAAGCGGCAGATTGGTTTAAGGCCTTTGGGGATGTGACCCGGCTGAAGCTGATTAGTCTGCTGCTGCAGAAGGAGTTATCCGTTACGGATCTGTCCGCCTTAACAGACATGAACCAATCTGCGATCTCCCACCAACTGCGTTATCTTCGGGATATTCGGATTGTCAAAAGGCGCAAAGCGGGGAAAACCGCGTTTTATTCTCTGGACGATAGCCATGTGGAGCAAATCCTTGCCCAGACGCTTATCCACATTGCCCATAACCATGGGACGCTGGAAGCGGAAGAGGACTAAAAAAGCAGCCATTCCATTATGGAGTGGCTGCTTTGTTGTAAATAGCTGGTGCGGAAGCGTTAAGCCGCGGTATTGGATTTGACTTTCATCACCCGCATGGCATTCAGAACTGCAAGGAGGGTGACCCCAACATCGGCGAATACGGCTTCCCACATGGTCGCAATTCCGAAGGCGCCCAGGCTGAGGAAGATAATCTTCACACCCATGGCGAAAATGATATTCTGCCAGACAATGGTCCGGGTCCGTTTGGCGATATGGATAGCTTCGCCTACCTTGGAGGGCTCATCGGTCATAATGACGATGTCGGCTGCTTCAATGGCTGCATCGGATCCCAAGCCGCCCATGGCAATCCCTACATCGGCCTGAGCCAATACGGGGGTATCGTTGATGCCGTCGCCGATAAAGGCAATCTTCTCCTTGGGACTCTTCAGCCGTCCCAGACGTTCGATTTGCTCCACCTTGTGCTGTGGAAGAAGCTCGGCATGGACCTCATCAAGACCTAACTGCTTCCCGACGGCTTCCGCTACAGGCTTGGCATCACCTGTCAGCATCACGGTGCGTTTGATGCCGATGGATTTGAGCTGGCGGATGGCTTTGGCCGAGTCGGGCTTGGGCTCATCGGAGATCACCAGATAACCGGCATATTGTTTATTTACTGCCACATGCACCAGAGTACCCGTCACATCCGGCTGGCCAAAGCTTATCTGCTCAGCCTTCATCAGCTTGCCGTTGCCCGCCAGAACCTCTTTTCCGTTCACCATAACCCGGATGCCATGTCCGGAGATTTCGTTGTAGTCCTTAATGGCGGTCTCCGGAATGTCCTTGCCATAAGCAGTCCGGACGGATACGGCAATGGGATGGCTGGAGTGGATTTCAGCGAAGGCGGCATATTCCAGCAGTTCGTTTTCCGTAAAGTCCCCTTCTGGGTGGATACCGGTAACCGTAAAAGCGCCTTTGGTGAGGGTGCCGGTTTTGTCAAAAACCACATACTTTACATCATTGAGGGCCTCCAGATAATTGCTGCCCTTCACCAGAATGCCGTTTTTGGAGGCGGCGCCGATACCCCCGAAGAAACCAAGAGGGATGGAGACCACCAACGCGCAGGGACACGAGATCACAAGGAATACCAGTGCCCGGTAAATCCAATCACTGAAGCTGGCATCTGCCAGAACAAGGGGAGGAATAAGGGCCAGCAGAAGAGCGATAATAACTACGGCAGGGGTATAGGTTCTGGCGAACTTGGTAATGAAATTCTCTGTAGGCGCCTTTTTGCTGCTGGCATTTTGCACCAGGTCCAAAATTTTGGATACGGTGGATTCCCCAAAATCCTTCGTTACTTCAATGGTCAGCACGCCATTTTTATTAATGAAGCCGCTCAGCACCTCGCTGCCCGGCTCTACCTCCCGCGGCACGGATTCGCCGGTCAGAGCGGAGGTGTCCATAGCGGAGTTGCCTTCCACGACATGGCCGTCCAGCGGAACCTTTTCGCCGGGACGGACCACAATGATATCTCCGATCTCTACTTCCTCAGGTGAAACGCGGATGGTATCATTGCCGCTTTTCAGGTTGGCGTAATCAGGGCGGATATCCAACAAGGATTTGATGGATTTGCGGGAGCGGTTCACGGCAATGCCCTGGAAAAGCTCGCCGATCTGATAGAATAGCATAACCGCTACGCCTTCCGAATATTGTTGGGTGGCGAAGGCGCCGATTGTCGCAATCGCCATCAGGAAGTTCTCATCGAAAACGCGGCCCCGGACAATATTCCGGAGAGCCCGCCATACGATGTCTCCGCCGATAATCACATACGCCGCTACGAAGATCGCTAATTCCGCCAGTCCGGAAACGGGAGCCAATATGCCGGAGGCCAAGATGGCTCCGGAAGCCAGCAGCCGGGTTATCATCCTGGTGGTGTTTTCATTCCCATGGGAATGGCCATGATCGTCTTCTTCGTCCCCGTGCTCATGTCCGTGCTCATGTACGTGCCCGTGGTTTTCCTTATTGTTGTGATTATGATCAGCATGATCATGGCCAATGCTTACGCTGTCTTGGGCTGCCGCTGCCTCCACGCGGGCTTTGGCGGAGCCTCTGGACACTTTTTTCTTGAATTCCTTCACCTTGATGTGGGGCTCCAGCTTATTGACCCGTTTGATGGCTTCCTCCATAACGGGACCTTCATTGCCGGCAGCTGTTTCAATGTGCATCATCGTTGTGGCGAAATTTACCGTGCAGGATGTGACTCCGTTAATCTTTTTGATTTCATTTTCAATTTTCATCGCACAATTGGCGCAATCCAGACCTTCAAGCAATAACTCCTTTTTAGCCTGTTCCATGAAAGTCACCTTCTCTTTTATGATTACTAAAACATATGAGCAATCATTCATTTGTTATATCCGAAGTATATTCCTGTATGCTTCGATTGTCAACGGTATATCTGAAATTTCAGCCAAAAGCAGGCAAATTATTCACTGCGTAAAACGTTATTGCACTTCAGGCAGGAGGCTGTTATAATTCCTAAAAGTAAAAATTCCATATTCCACCGTATAACCTTATAGATATGGTATAAGGGTCTCTACCAGGAACCGTAAAATCCTGATTACAGTAAGATGCACACTGTGGTGTGTATGTTATTTGTAATCGGGATTTTTTTATTTATCTACATATGAAATTCCAATAAAAGGAGCAGGTCTTATGTCCAACCATACGTCAGCATTAACTAAACGCATTCAAGTAGCAGGCAAGCAAATCCCCGCAGACCTGGTGATCAAACATGGCACTATGGTAAATGTTTTTACGGGGGAGCTGATGGAAGGAGATATTGCCATTGCCGATGGGATTATAGCCGGCATTGGTTCTTATGAAGGCAAGGAAGTGATGGACGCCAGTGGAAAGGTAATCGTCCCGGGATTGATCGACGGGCATGTCCATATCGAAAGCTCCATGCTTCTGCCGGGCGAATTTGCCAAGGTAGTGCTTCAGCATGGCGTAACCACCGTGATTACCGATCCTCATGAGATTGCCAATGTAGCAGGGGAGAAGGGGATTCAATACATGCTGGACGATGCCGCGGGGGTGCCCTTGGATATGTTCGTCATGCTGCCCTCCTGTGTACCGGCTACATCCGTTGAAAGCAATGGCGCAACCCTTGCGGCTGAGCAGCTTGCTCCCTTTATGGCGGACCCCCGGGTTCTGGGGCTGGCGGAGGTAATGGATTTTCCGGCTATCGCCCGTGCGGATCAGGGAATGATGGACAAGCTATGGATGGCACAGCGGAACGGCGGTGTGATTGACGGTCATGCCGCGGGCATCGGCCGGGAGGACTTAAACATCTATCTGTCGGCAGGCATCCGCACCGATCACGAGAGCATTAACAGCCGTGAAGCCAAGGAACGCCTGGAGCTGGGTATGTATCTGATGATCCGCGAGGGCACCGTAGCCAAAGACTTAGAGGCTCTGCTCCCCGCCGTCACCCCGCAGAATTCCAGGAGATGCCTGTTTGTAACGGATGACAAGCATCTGGATGATTTAATCGAAGAGGGAAGTGTCGACCATATTGTCCGGCTGGCTATCCGCAAGGGATTAGACCCCATTACAGCCATTCAGATGGCCACCCTGAACGCAGCCGAATGCTTCGGACTGCGTCATGTAGGGGCTGTTGCGCCCGGCTACCAGGCAGACCTGCTGCTGCTGGATAACCTCAATGATGTTTCCATTCATCAGGTTTATAAAAAAGGAAGATGTATCGTGGACCGGGGGCAGCTGGTGGAAACCGAATTTCCTGAGGCATTAAAGGCTTATACCGACCGGCCGCAGCTTCCCGGTATCAACGTTAAGGAAGTAGCACTAAGCGACTTGCAAATTCCGCTGTCATCCCCGTTGTGCAATGTGATTGGGCTCATCCCCAACAGCCTGATTACCCGTCACCTGAAGGAGCAGGTTGGAATCCGAGACGGTGTTTTTCAGCCTTCCGTTGAGCATGACTTGTTGAAATTAATCGTGGTAGAAAGGCATCATGCTACCGGAAATGTCGGAGCCGCTATTGTGAAGGGATTCCAACTGAAGCAAGGGGCGATCGCCAGTACGGTGGCGCATGATTCCCATAATATCGTAGCGGTTGGCACCTCGGATCAGGAGATACTGGCGGCTATCCGCCATGTTCAAGGGATGAATGGGGGGTTAGTGGTTGTGGATGAAGGCGAGGTTGCAGCCTCATTGGCTCTGCCTATCGCAGGATTAATGTCCGATAAGGACTATAATACGGTGAATGCATCGCTGCAAACCTTACATGAAGGACTTGACCGTATTGGTGCGCCCCAAGCCTTTAATCCCTTTTTGGCGCTGGCGTTTCTCACGCTTCCTGTTATTCCGGAGCTGAAGCTTACGGACAAAGGCTTATTCGAATTTGCTTCCTTTTCACATATTGATGTGTTAATATAACCAATAAACCAAACATCCTACGTTTGGACAAGGGTGTATAGAGTGGGGGGATTGCCTATGCTTCAAAAGACCAACCGGTTAACACTGGTGGAGCAAGTGGCCTTACAGATTGAAGGATTAATCGAGTCGGGCCAATGGGCTGTAGGAATGCGCATTCCGGCGGAGCCCGAACTGATGGCGGACTTAAATGTCAGTCGCAATACCTTGCGGGAGGCCATCCGGGCGTTAACCCATGCCGGACTATTAAAGACGAGACAAGGCGACGGCACCTATGTCTGTTCGTCCAGCGCCTTGGGAGCCGTGCTGCAGAAGCGTATTGTCCGCACCGATACGATGGATACTTTAGAGGTCCGGCATGCGCTGGAACGTGAGGGGGCTTTTTTGGCTGCCCAACGCAGGACCGGGGATGAAGCCCGGGAATTGCTGCTTCATTTCGAACGCTGGGAAACAGCAGCGAAGCTTGGCGATCTGGATGCGTATGTGACGGAGGATATCCGTCTCCACCAGATGATTCTTCAGGCGTCCCACAATAACATCCTGATTGAATTGTACGACCATATTGTAGAAGCGCTGCATGATTCCATTGCAAGCCTGATCCGCAGTGAAGTCAAGCCAACGTTCATCGAGATCCACCGGCAGCTGGTGGAGGGGATTATCGCCCAGGACAGCAACCAGGCCGTAGCGGCGGTGCAGCGTTATATTTTGGAATCCAAAACTCTCATCTCAACTGAAGAAGGAGACCGTTCATGAGTATGCAAGGCAACATGGGCAAGATGACATCCAGCAGCTCCTTGCCGGGAGAAAAGAAGCTGTCCATGACTTCGGGATGGACAATTGTGATCGGCATTATTTTGATATCTCTGACCATGCGCTCCCCCATCACCTCTGTGGGTCCATTGTTATCCTCCATTCGCGAAGCGCTTGGATTAACGAATACGGTGGCAGGTTTAGTTACTGCCTTGCCCCTGCTGGCCTTCTGTGTACTTTCCCCATTTGCGCCGGGACTGGCACAGCGTTTTGGATTGGAGAAGGTTTTGCTTTATTCCTTGTTTGTGCTGATGGCCGGTTTTGCCGTCCGCCTGATGCCCGCAACCGTTCCTCTAATTGGTGGCACGGTTTTGATCGGATTGGCCATCGCCATATTCAATGTATTGCTCCCCAGTCTGGTGAAGCGGGATTTCCCCTTGCAGGTGGGGATTATGACCGGTGTTTATACCGTTAGCATGAATTTATGCGGGGCATTGGCATCCGGGACAAGTGTTCCGCTATCCCGCGGGTTGGGTTGGAACGGCGCATTGGGGATATGGGGAGTGCTTGTACCCATTACGGCGTTATTCTGGTTCCTTCAGACCCGGTCCAGCCGCGCCGCAGCAGGTATGAAAACTGGGGTGCTGAAGCGGAGAAGCTTGTGGCGTTCACCGCTGGCATGGACGGTGGCTCTTTTTATGGGAATGCAGTCTCTGGTTTTCTATGTAACCATTTCGTGGTTCCCTGATTTGCTGACCAGCCGGGGATTAAGCGACAGCAGCGCAGGCTGGATGATCTCCCTGCTGCAATTATCCCAACTGCCTGTTACCTTCCTCGTGCCGATCCTTGCAGGCCGTATGAAAAACCAGCGTCTGCTGGTGATAATCATGGCGGTATTAATGCTCGTTTCATTAGGCGGGCTGTATCTGGACCTGGGCGGCAACACGCTCATACCGTTGTGGATCATCTTCCTCGGCATAGGCGGTGGCACCTCCTTTGCCTTGGCCATGATTTTTCTGACTCTGCGGACGAAGGACGCCCAGGATGCGGCTTCACTGTCCGGAATGTCGCAAGCTGTAGGGTATTTGTTAGCCGCAAGCGGACCGACCCTGTTTGGGTGGCTTCACGATGTAACCGGGGGCTGGAGCATCCCGCTTTTACTTTTGCTTGCTGTCAGCGGCCTGCTGTTTGTTTGCGGCTTGGGGGCCTCCCGGAATCGTACGGTTTGATTAAAGAATTAGATTGAGGGCCTTCTCTAAGGAATCTCAGCCACGCTATTACGCGAAAACAGGGTATAAAGAAAAATCTAACGAATCTCTGCCACGTTAATCGCCGGTTTTGGAGCCGTTTCGAGGCTCCTTCGGACAAATAGCGTGGCTAGGATTCGTTAGATTTTAAACATGCCTCTATACAGTCCAATAGCATGTCTGGGGTTCGTTAGCGTTTCTCCGGCATTACCGCTCCTTCACAACTTCCCCACCGTTCCCGGTTTCTCCTGTAACCCCGGCTCTGGCGGCCCGCTTCAAGTCATCTCTCACGGTGCTTTGGTCAAGAGGCACACCCGAACGGTAAGCGGCCCGCCCGTTAAGATGCCCCGCCACCGGCGAGGTGATAAACACGAATATGATCCCCAGAAGCAGCTTGATGCTGACATGGCCATCCTTAATCAAAAGGTACACGAATACGCCGGTCAGCACCAACAGCACTCCTAAGGTAGCACTTTTGGTGGCGGCATGGGACCGGAGATACACATCCGGCAGCCGGATCAGCCCGAAGGCGCCTAACGCACCGAACAAGGCCCCGACCAAGATAATCACCAGAGCCAACAGCTCAATTCCTCTCGTTATCATCTCCATGCTCCATCACCATCCCTCTTTCAATATATCTGGCAAACGCTGTGGTCCCGATAAACGTAAGAATGCCGATGACCAGAATAATGTCGATGAACACCTGGGTGTCCAGTAAAAGGCTGACTATAGCGATAATCGCCAGCAGGTTAATGCCGATGGCATCCAGCGCGGCTATCCGGTCCGGCATGGATGGTCCCTTGATTAAGCGGTAGGTGCAGCCCAGTATGGCCAAGGACAGAATCGAAAGCGATGCAAGCAGCAGGAAATCGGTCAAGGCCGAGTCACCTCCATTATGGCTTTTTCGAAGGTGCCCCTGATTTGGCCAACGGCTTCGTCCAGATCCCCCATATCCATGGCATGAATGTAGAGGGTACTTTTGTCTGGAGAAACCTCCAAGGTTAACGTGCCCGGAGTCAGGCAGATGAGGCAGGCCAACAGAGTGATTTCCCAGTCAGACCGAAGCGTCGTTTCATAAGCGAAGATGGCGGGGCGGACGGCAAGCTTAGGCCGGAGCACATGACGCGCAACCACGAGGCTCGAGACGAATAGCTCCCGGATGAAGATACCCAGCAGCTTCAGCACCGGCCACAGCCGTGTGAGATAGAAACCAGCCGGCCGGAATCGCCTCAATGCCAGAATGATCAGGGCGCCTACGGCAAAACCAATGGCAAATTGCAGAGCGGACATCTCATTAAACAAAAACATCCACACCACCGCAATCACGATATTCAGACTAAATTGTGAGCTCATGCCGGTTACCTCCTAAGGGTCTGTCTTTAAACTCCGAGGGGAGCAGATTTTGGCGAATTTTCGTTCCAGGCAAGGCACTTTCGTGAAGGCGTACCGGGGGTACGTCAAACGGAAGTAACGATGCAAGGGGCGAAAAGGCGGTGAAAGATGCCCTCAAGTGGGCTTGAAGACAGGCCCTAATACTGCTTCAATATATAGCTCAGGCTGAAGAAGGATATCCCCTGCCCGGGAGGCCAAATCATACAGCCATTCGGAGCCGATGCCCATCAGAATAATCAGGCAGAATAGACTCCCCGCAGCAACCGTCATGGCCGTCTGGTTTTGAGCCTTGGCGGGGATGGGAGTTTTCTCCTCTCCCCAGAACGCATGCATGAAAATACGGAGCATGGAGTACAGCACGATGAGGCTGGTGGCCAGGCTTATGGCGGTGAACAGATACATCCCGGCGTCAAGGCCGCCGCGGAGGATCAGGAGTTTGCCCGCAAAGCCGCTTAACGGCGGAACTCCGGCCACAGCCAGGGACAGAATGAAGAACATCCAGCCCAGCAGGGGCCTCTTGCGCATAAGTCCGCCCATTTCGGTAATCCGTCCGGTTCCCGCTGCTTGGATGATCATCCCCCCAAGCATAAACATCAGAGCTTTGGCGACCATATCGTGCATCAGATACAGCACCACTCCGTTTAAGGCATCCCCATTGGCCACTGCAATGCCAAAGGCGGTAAAGCCGATGCTGATGAGCACATTGTAATTCATAATCCGCGGGACATCCCGGTAAGAAACGGCGCCCGCGGCGCCCAGGATCATGGTGGCCGCACCCATCCAGCCCATCAGCGTGTGGCTGCTTAACGTTTCCTGATAGAAAATCAGAGTAAATGTCCGAATGAGGGCATACAGCCCAACCTTGGTCAACAGCGCTCCGAACAAGGCTCCGATAGCTGCAGGCGGCGCCCCGTAGGAGCCGGGCAGCCAGAAGAACAGGAATAATCCGGCCTTCAGGGAAAATACGATAAGGAACAATACGCTCACCACCGTCAGCACACCCCCCGGGCCAGCCTCTGCGATACGGACCGACAGATGGGCCATGTTTAAGGTCCCCGTCGCCGCATACAGATACGCCACGGAAGCCACAAACAGAGTGGAGGAGACGATGTTGATCAGGATATATTTCAGGGTTTCCCGCAGCTGTTGCTTGGTTCCGCCCAGGACGATCAGGGCATAGGAGGCGATGAGCATCACCTCGAAGCAGACAAACAGGTTGAAGATATCCCCCGTAAGGAAGGAGCCGGACACACCCGCCAGCAAAAATTGAAAGAACGGATAAAAATAGTTCCGTTCCCGCTCTTCCCCGATACTGCCAAAGGAATACACCAGACAGGCGGCGCTGACCACTGCAGTGCTGAGCACCAGCAAGGCAGCCAGCATATCTGCAGTAAACACGATGCCGTATGGAGGCAGCCAGCCGCCCATAAACAGGGTTTGGATCCCGTGTTGCCGGACCTGGTACACCAGACCCGCCGAAACTGCAATATTTACCAGGGCGCTTGCAAGGCTGATGGTCCGCTGCAGCCGGATCCGCTCCTTCAGGAAAATCAGCGCCACAGCGGTGAACAGGGGCAATAACAAGGGTAATACAAGCCAGTTATTCATCCGTCTCCCCCCTCAGCTCTTCCATGTTGTCGGTTCCTAGAGTTTGGTAGGAGCGGTATGCCAGAACAAAGAAGAAGGCCGTGACTCCAAAGCTGATGACGATGGAGGGCAGAATCAGAGCCTGGGGAAGGGGATCCGTATAGGCATCTGCCGCTTGGCCCAGGAAGGGTGCCGCTCCTGTTTTGAGACCGGACATGGTCAGCAGCAGCAGATGCACCCCGTGGGTGAGCAGCGCCGTACCCAGAATAATGCGCAAAAGACTTTTGGAGAGAAGCTGATACACACCAACGGCAAACAGCATGCCGATGGTCACCGCCATAAGCACCTCCATTAGTTGTCCCTCCCTATTGTGAAAAGAATCGTCATGGTTACACCAACGACGGCCATATAGACACCCAGGTCAAAGAGCACCGCCGTAGCCAGCTCTGTTTTTCCCAGGATGGGCAAATTGAAATACCCGAAGCTATGGCTCATAAAGGGTACGTCAAACAAAAAGGAGCCGGTTCCGGTCAAAAAGGCGGTCAAAAGACCGATAGCAGTCACCTTGCGGAAATCCAGGGGAACAGTCTGGGCCACATTCTTCATGCCGAAGGCGATAGCCAGCAAAACCAACGCAGCCGATGTCATCAGACCCCCGATGAACCCGCCTCCCGGATTGTTGTGTCCGGCAAGGAATAGGAACAGGGAGAAGGTCAGGATGATATACACCACCGTTTTGGTTATGGTTTGGAGAATGACGTCATTGGTTTTGACCAGGGGGAGCCGGGAACGGACAAGCTCTGCCGTCTTCCGAACCATTCCGGGCTGTAACCGGAGCTTGATCAGCGCATAGATGCCCAAGGACGCAATCCCCAGCACCGAAATTTCCAGCATGGTATCGAAACCTCTGAAGTCCACCAGAATGACATTGACTACATTGTCGCCGCCGCCCAGATCATGGCTTTCCTTCAGATAATACTCCGCAATGGACGGGAAGGGGCTGCTTCCGCCGGCTGCCAGGGCAATCAGCGTAACCACAACGCCGACTCCGGCTGCGATCAGGAAATTGGTCAGCTTGAAGGGAAGCTTGAAGCTTTCCTTCTTGAGCTCCGGCAGGTGGTAGAAGCAGAGCAGGAACAAGGTAACAGACACCGTCTCCACAATGATTTGAGTCAAGGCCAGATCCGGCGCGCGGAACAAAACGAAAAACAGGGTGGCCAGATACCCTACGGCTCCGGTGAAGATAATAGCTGACATGCGGGAGCGGGCCAGGGGCACGGCAACCGCTGCCGTCAGCATAGCCAGCACCAGCAGCACCTCATAGAACGAGACGCTTGCCAGCGTGGGAATACGGAAGCTGACCGAATCCGAGGTGAACAAAGCCGCGCCTGAGGCGGCAATCAGAAAGGCGAATATATAAATCAGGTAATGGCGGACAGAACCGGTCATGTAGAACCCGGTCAGCTTGTTGGAATAACGCTCCAGGCCGTCCAGTCCGCTGTCGTAAAGCTGATTCAACGAAAAACGCGGGGAGCCGGGAGATTGCCAGCGTTTCGTATATCTGTGCAGCAGATAAACCGCCGTTCCGGCAGCGATCACGCCCAAGGTCATCAATACCTCCGGCGTCCATCCGTGCCAGAAGGAGATGTGCACATGGTAGCTCCCGCCCATTGCCGGCAATATGGCTGCAAGCGCTGGTTCGATCAGGTACCGGGACAGCACATTGGGGAAAAACCCGAAAATGACCGTACCGGAGGCCAGAATAACCGGAGGCAGCAATAAACCCAGGGAAGCTTCGTGAGGCGTCCTCTCCAGCTTTTCCTTTTGCAGCTTTCCGCCGAAGCTTTTGAATACCACGATCATGCTGTACACAAAGGTAAAGATGCTGGCCAGCCAGGCAAGCACAGGGAAGAGTGTTCCCCACTGGGCCAAACCGAGCAAATTCATGCTGCGGATATCCAGCACGGCGGTAAAGAACATTTCCTTACTCAGGAAGCCGCTGAACGGCGGCAGCCCTGCCATGGAAAAAGCGCCGATGGCCGCCACCGTGAAGGTAATCGGCATTACCGTCATAAGCCCGCCTAGATTGCGGATATCCCGCGTGCCGGTTTCGTGGTCGATAATGCCCACCACCATAAACAGCGCACCCTTAAACATGGCATGATTAAGCAGATGGAAGACGGCGGCAACCGCTGCTTTGGAAAAGAAAGCCGCCTGGTCCGGATCCGTATAGAAGGCGGAGGCGGAGCCTAAGCCCAAGAGGCACATGATCAGGCCCAGTTGGCTGATGGTGGAATAAGCCAGCAGCGCCTTCAGATCCGTCTGCCGGATGGCCTTCACAGCACCGTAGAGCAGAGTGATCAGCCCCACGGAAGCGACGATCCACAACCATGCCCCCTGCCCGGCGAACACCGGTGTGAAGCGGGCCACCAGATACAGTCCGGCCTTGACCATTGTGGCGGAATGCAGATAGGCACTGACCGGAGTAGGCGCCTCCATGGCATCGGGAAGCCAGATGTGAAAGGGGAATTGGGCCGACTTGGTGAAGGCCCCCAGCAGGATCAGGATCATGGCGGGAATAAACAGACTGTGGCTGGAGATGGCGCCCACCTGGCTGATGATGTCCCGGATGCTGAAGCTTCCGGTCATGACATACAGCAGAAGAAATCCCCCGAACATGGCGAAGCCGCCGAACACCGTGATTAACAGAGACTTTTGCGCGCCGTACACGGATTTTCCCCGGTGATTCCAGAAAGCGATCAATAGGAAGGAGGAAATGCTGGTCAGCTCCCAAAATCCGTAAAGCACCATCAGGTTGTCGGACAGCACAACGCCCAGCATGGCACCCATAAACAAAAGCAGGTAAACATAGAAAAGATGCAGGGCTTCCTTGGTCTTATCCAAATAAAAAATGGAATACACCGTCACAAGCGTCCCCACGCCTGTGATTAGAAGCGCAAACAACAGCGCCAATCCGTCCAGATAAAGCTGGAGGCGGATTCCCAGAGAGGGAATCCAAGGGACAGAGGCGGCAACCGCCTCACCTCCCTGAATGCCGGGAATCTGCAGGATGAAATAGACGAACAACATCAATGGAGCCGGCAGTACAGCCCAGCCCGTATGCAGCCGGGGAGCCAATCGGTGGACCAGCAGCACAAGAATGCAGAAAAGAAACGGAATGAGAATAGCAGCGTGCAGGAAAGACAAGCTATAACCTCCTTTGCGTAATGCCTTTCTTATAGCTTCCCCCATATCCTATAAAGTCCATGCCTTTTTCTGGAAGCCGAAAAAAGACAAAAAGAGCCCGCTTTTGGCAGGCTCCTCCGGGTTCATCCATATAAAATTCCTTGTTCATTATAGCGTCTTCATTCCGTTATGTAAAGTCATTCTCCGTGAGCCGGGCGTATAAGCCTCCGCCGATCTGGAGATCACTTCATGTATAAGAAGGAGGCCGTTTGGATGCTCAAATTTAAGATTGCGGTGTGTGCAGGTGTGTTTTTGGCAGGGCTGGCCGCAGGGTGGTTTCTGAACGCCAGGCTGCTCCCGGAGACGGACCGGAATGCAGTAAAGCCGCCAACCAGCGATACTCTGCAAAGCCGTGCCTTGCACATGGAGGACAGGCAGAATTCCTTTAAACCGCGGGAATATATCAAGGTCAACCGGGGGCTGCAGGATAACTGGCTTCCCGGTGAGCGTTAAGCCTGCGCCAGAAATTCCAGCAGCTCGGGATGCAGGGCTTCCGAACCCTCGCCCAGCCATATCAGATGACCCCAGGTATCAAGCAACTGCAGCTTGGAGCCGGCAATGTGCCGATTGGCGCGGCGGGCATGTTCAATGGGCACGGCTCCATCGTTAGGACTGTGCTGAATGAGGGTAGGGCACCGGATATTTTTCAGGTCGGACTCCGTGATGGAGTTAATTTGGGGCAGATCCAGGAGAAAGCCGTGTCCGGACCGCTGCCTGTTATTCATTTTGCAGAATGCCAGAATATCGTCGTCCCTTGTGCGGGCCAGCACATCAGAATAAGGGAGGGTGCTAAAGGAAGGCGCCATTTGCTTGAACATCAAACGGGGAAAATGATTGCTCATGAACCTGACGGCAGCCCATGTATATTTTTCCATGGAGGCACCGAATAGGAGTTGTGCCACCTTGTAGGTTTTATCCTGGGGACTATGGAATAGTCCCGATACAGCGCTTTGCAGAGTAAGGCTTCTGACCCGCTCCGGATAATGCGAGGCCCAATAAATGCCGCTGGCACCACCGGCGGAGACGGCAATAACATCTATTTTATCCATACCCAAGTGATCCAGCAGCTCCGAATAGGCTTGGCAGGCCGTCCCCAGATTTTTCCCTATTCCGGCTGAGGTCTGTCCATATCCTGCCCTGGAGGGAGTGAGCAGGGAATAGCCACTCCGGAGAAGCTCGTCATAGCCGAATTCCTCCCGGCAATTGGAATGTCCGCCATGGAAAACAAGGATAGGCCTTCCCGCTCCCCGTATGGAGTATTCCATCATTAACCCATCCTTGGTTTGAAAGACATGTGTTTCCATGGATTAAGGACCTCCTGTACGTTACATATTTGTCTATAATCTAGCACATGCCCATAAAAAACGAAACCAAGGGCCGTCACGATCCGTAAGACGTATTGGTATGCCTTTGTAAGAAAGGAGTGACGGACATGAACTGTTCGGAGGCCATCACTGTCATGCATGAGTATTTTGACGGGGAGGCGGATGCTGCAGCTGCTTCTGCCCTCAACAAGCATTTGCAAATCTGCCCGTCCTGCCGGCAGCTGTTTAAACAGATGGAAAGCACAGAGGCGATGCTCAGAGTTCCGGTCAGGAGTGCCCCTCCGGTTGGATTGACAGCGAGCATCATGAGCGCATTGCCACAGCCTGCCAAACGAAACCGTTGGGGGCAAATGCTGAAGCAGCATCCCATTGCTATCATAGCATGCGCCATTTTGGTAATGATGCTGGCTCATTATACGTCACGCGTTTATTCTGACCGGGATATGGTGGTTCAGGGCGCCTTGGATCAATTATTTATCAACGGGGATACGCTTGTTGTTCCCGAGGGAGTAACCGTGTATGGCAACCTGAAGGTGAAACGGGGCAAAATCCAGATCGACGGCAATGTGGAGGGGGATGTCACCGTTATTAACGGCAGCTACAGTTTGGCCTCCACCGCTTATATCTCCGGCCAGGTGACCATGATTGATGCTACTGTGGATTGGCTCTGGTACAGGATCAAGAATATGTTTAGGCGATCACCTCAAAAAGATGCCTTTGAGAGCCCCTCGTTTCCGAGGAGGCTCTTTCTTAAGCTTCAGATAGATTAACAATAGGAATTCCGTGTTGTGTTTATCACGGAAGATTGTATAATGGCGGAAGTAGAAAAGCGTGACTATCACATATCCGGGAGTTCAAATACCATGCTCACGAAAAAGGTGCTGCAGCATTCCATCAAGCATTTTACCCTTAGCTCCTCCAGAATCATTCTTCTGGGTTTTGCTTGTCTGATCTTAATCGGCTCGATTCTGCTGTCTTTGCCTATCGCCTCTGCAGGGAAAAGCATCTCATGGCTGGATGCTCTATTTACATCCACTTCCGCCGTTTGTGTAACCGGTCTGGCCGTGGTAGACACAGGCACCCATTTCACCTTATTTGGACAAATGGTCATCATGCTTCTCATTCAGGTGGGCGGTTTGGGCTTCATGACCTTCGGCGTGCTGATAGCCGTTGTGATGGGCAAGAAAATCGGGCTAAAGGAGCGGCTGCTGATCCAGGAGTCCTCCAATTCCTTATCCACACAAGGGGTGGTGAGGCTTTCTCTAAGCATTTTTCTGATCGCATTTATTGTGGAAGTGCTCGGCGCCGCCTTGCTGACGTTGCGCTGGGAGTCCGAGCTTGGGCTGAAGAGAGCTACCTATTATGGTGTTTTTCATTCCATATCTGCCTTCAACAATGCAGGCTTCGGGTTATGGTCGGATAACTTAAGCCGCTACGTCGGGGACCCGTTGGTCAATCTGGTTATCACCTTGCTTTTTATTATCGGGGGAATCGGGTTCACGGTTATCCTCGATATATTCAGAAAACGCAGCTGGAAACGCCTGTCTCTCCATTCCAAGCTGGTTCTCCTGACCTCCGGTGTGCTGTGTATACTCGGGTTTATGGGCATTTTCCTGATTGAAATATTCAACTCGAGCACCTTCGGCTCCCTCTCCTGGTCTGAGCGGATCTGGGCTTCTTACTTCCAGGGGGTGGTCACCCGGACAGCCGGCTTCAATACCATTGACATTGCCCAGATGCTCCCGGCTTCCCAATTTTTTATGATCATCCTGATGTTTATTGGGGCATCTCCCGGGTCCACAGGCGGTGGTATCAAAACCAGCACCTTTATGGTGCTGGCACTGACCATTGTGGCTATCGTCAAGGGGCAGCGGGATACGGAATTAATGGGGCGCAGAGTTCCCCACAGTATCATCTTGCGCTCCTTAGCCATAATGGTGGTTTCGGTGATTGTGGTCATCACGGCCACCTTCCTCTTGACCATCACGGAGCATAATTCGAACCGGGATTTTCTTGCTTTGTTATTTGAAGCCGTCTCCGCGTTTGGAACGGTGGGGCTTTCCATGGCGCTGACTCCGGAGCTGTCGGCTTGGGGGAAAGGAATTATTACTGTAGTTATGTATATCGGCCGGCTGGGGCCGCTTACGCTTGTCCTGGCTCTGGCGCAAAAGAATGACAAGCAAAAATACAGGTATCCGGAAGAGAAGATCATGATCGGGTGAAGCCTGATCCATAACAAGCCGTTGTTTTGCTGCCGCGGGCAGCAGAGCAGCGGCTTTAGTGGTTACGATCCTGGTTCATTTCATTTATTCCGGTCACAAAGCTCTCTCCATTCCATCAGCCAGCGGCGCTGTTCCTCGAAAAAACGAAGGGAGACACTCCCTAACCCCTGACAGCCCACGATTCTCGCCGTGATCTGGTAATGTAAGTACGATCGTATAAGGAAGCATGAAACGGATTGAAAAGAGCATGCAGGGCATCTTCCGTTTTGTGACGGGGGAACAGCTTGAGAACATACCGCTGCTGCCCGGATTGCAGGATGTAAACCTGCCCGATGTTTTTCCCATTGTAACAGGGTGCACCCGGAAGCTTCCCTCTACAGTTTGATTAAAACGAACTGACCCTTCGCTCGGGTTTCATGGTATTCTTCTTTACAAGAATATGAGAGAGATATAGAAGGGCGGATATAACATGGACATCATACGTTTACAGGCGGACAAACCGGAGGCCATTACGGAGCTTGCGAGGACTGCGGCGGATATTTGGCGGGAATATTACATTTCAATCATTACTATGGACCAGATTGATTATATGATCGGCAAATTCCAATCCGCTCCGGCGGTCCAAGACCAGATTGAACATCAAGGGTACCACTATTATGTGATGCATCACGATGGAGGCACAGCCGGTTACCTGTCGGTAAAGGAAGAGGAAGGAAAGCTGTTTCTGAGCAAGTTTTATGTGTGCAAGGAGCACCGGGGCAAGGGTTATGCCAGCCAAGCCATGTCCTTCCTGGAAGAGCTGTGCAGAGAGCGGGGATTAAGCCATATCTGGCTGACGGTCAACCGGCATAACGAATCCAGCATCGGGGTTTACCGGAAAAAGGGCTTCCGGGTCATCCGTGAGCAGGTGGCGGATATTGGGAACGGCTTCGTTATGGATGATTTTGTGATGGAAAAAGAGATAGCGTCTCCGAATCCTCAAATGAGATAGACAAGGATTGAACGTAAACCCTTCCGTAGGGGAAGGAGCTTTTCACCTGACAGCTATGATTTTCTTGCGGATATTCATTCTTTTTCTCCTCCCGGATTCATCTTACACAGAAACAATCAGATGTTTTCGGTACTTTGCGGGAGATTGCCCCATTCTTTTTTTGAAAACCTTGCTGAAGTGGAACTCGTCGGTATACCCGCATACCTCGGCGATCATCCGTAAGGAAAGATCGGAATGCAGCAGGAGCCGGAGGGCATTCTCATGCCGGACGGTCTCCAGGTATTGCTTGGGCGAGCATCCTTCATACAGATGAAACAGCTTGCGCAAATAAACGGGCGAGATGCCATAGGTTCTGGCCAAATCCTCAACGCTCAGAGGACCGGAATAACGAAGCTGCATGGCCTCTTTGATCTTTTCGAAAAGGTTGTTGCGTGTCTCCTGCTTGGATCCGGTCAGATGTTTGCCGGCATAAAGCAGCATCTCGCTGAGCGCGGCCTTGACGGCCACTTCTCCCCCAGCGGAGGTCGGATTCCAACGGCGGATGATGCGGTCCATAAATTGACTTAACTCCAGACGGTCCATGTTGGTGGCGGGCATATGGAAGGGCAAGGACAAATGCCCGACCGGACATGTGCTCCAGCTGCCTTCTTTGTGTTCCAATGTCAAACATTCAAACCGGATGATCGTGAAGTCAAGGGGGTTGTTTTCACTGGAGCTGTACTGGACTTGCAGACCCGGATGTGCGTAGAGCAGGCTGCCTGCACTGACATCCAGTTTTTCCCGGGTAATGAATGTACCTTCCCCATCGTGAATCCAATAAAGGGTATGCCCGGAGAGATTCTTCCGGCTTCCGCTCCAGCCTCCGGTAGTGGGCCTGCGTAAAATAAAGTACATGTGAAGATACAGGTGGTTGAAGTTGGGTGTCACCGTCAAGCTGTCACATCCGTTTCGGTTTTTACATAAATCCATGCTGCTTTCTACATTAACATAGAAGCTCAAAAAGATTAAGGTAGGAAGTAGTATGGAGGAGGGGACAGTGTGCAGAAGCCTAATATTGTATTCATTATGTGCGACCAAATGCGCCATGACGCATTAGGGTGCAACGGCAATTCCATTGCAGCAACGCCCAATATCGATAAACTTGCCGAAAGCGGCATCAACTTCACCAATTCCTTTACACCGGATCCGATCTGCGTGCCGGCAAGGGCGAGTTTGACAACAGGTCTTTATCCGCACAAGTGCACAGGTATAAAGGATAACTCGGGAGCGGTCAAAGAAGGCCTGCCTAAACTGGGGGAGGAATTAACCAAACGCGGGTATGAGACATACTCGATGGGCAAGCTCCACTATAATCCGTACCAGGGTCCGGGTGAAGCAAGAACCACACATGGCATCCGGACCACCGAGTTCGCGGAGTCGGGCAGAATCCTGAACCAGTATGATCCGGGAAATCAGCTTACCGGGCTGGAGGATTACCACGATTACCTTCATACCGTCGGTTGGGGAGGATATACACGCGGCCACGGACTGGGCAACAATGACGTGTACCCGGCGCCCAGCCCGATTCCCCAAGAGCATTATGTGGACAGCTGGGTGGCGGACCGGGCTATCGCGCATATGCACGATCATATGGAGAACAACAAGGAAACCCCGTTCTTTATGTGGGTCTCCTTCCCCAAACCGCATTCTGCCTTCGATCCGCCCCGCCCATATGACAGCATGTATGATCCCCGGGTGATGCCGGAGCCTTCCGGCAGCATCGATATGCTGAAGGACCGCGGTCTGGACCGTGAGGTGCAAACCCATTACGGTCATATGTGGGACCTCCTGTCGGCAGAGGCAAAAAAAGTGATCAAAGCGTATTATTACGGACTGGTCTCCCATCAGGATAAACAAATCGGAAAGATCATGGATTTTATGGAGTCAAACGGCCTCCGGGAGAATACGATTGTCGTTTATACCGCTGATCACGGAGAGATGCTGGGGGACTTCGGATTGTACTTCAAGAAAAACTTCTATAACGGCTCTGCCCGTGTGCCGCTTATGATCAGTTATCCCCCGAAGATTCAAGCGGGAAAAGTATCCGGACAGCTTGTTGGACTTCAGGATCTCTTGCCGACGCTTCTCTCTCTTGCAGGAGAACCGCTGGAAGCCGTGGTGGACGGCATCGATTTATCCCCGGTTATATTCGGGGATAAGCCGGTCCGGGATTTTTATGTCGGGCAATGCGGGGATGATCCGAACCAGCAGTACATGATGGTCTCCCACCGTTACAAATACATTTATCACCAGCTTGGAGGGATTGAGGAGCTGTATGATCAGCTGCTTGACCCGGAGGAGCTGCATAATTTGGCGGAAAGAAACGAACCGGAAATCCGGGGTATGATCAAGACAATGAGGAAAGAACTGATCCAATGGTGTGCGGATAACGGGGACTTATCCATGCTTGTGAATGGGGATTTAAAGAAAACAGAGTATGCTGCCAACAGGGAATGGCCGAAGCCGGCGAATCCGTTTGGACGCAGACTTTATTAAGGAGGGGGGAGGTGAAATCCATCGGAGTGATGTGGAAGACAGTCTCGGAGGATTGCAATCTGGCCTGCGACTACTGTTATTACAGCAATTGCAAGGGCCGTCCGGAGGCAAAAGTGAACCGGATTGAACGCTCCCTGCTTGATAAAGTAATCGAAGAGATGATGCAGAAGGCGGCGGGCGGCACTGCTTCTTTTGCGTGGCAGGGCGGAGAGCCGCTGTTGGCAGGGATAGATTTCTTTAGGGAGGTTGTCTCCCTGCAGGCCATGCATGCCGTACCGCCGGTTAATATCAGTAATGCCCTGCAAACAAACGGCACACTGATCGATGAAGAATGGGCCCGTTTCTTTAAACGCTACAACTTTCTTCTCGGAGTCAGTCTGGATGGACCCCAATCGATTCATAATGCCAGACGTTTAACCGGATCGGGAAAAGGCAGTTTTGATCTGGTTATGCATGGGATTAATCATCTGCGTGCAGCCGATGTGGATTTTAATATCTTAACTGTGATTCATGAAGGCAACGTGACAAAAGCGCGGCAGTTGATGGAGTTTTACGAGCAGGAAGGATTCCGGTATGTCCAGTTTATTCCCTGCATGGATTTCAGAGCCCAAGAAACGGGCAGCGCTGCAAAATACCGCATTACACCCCAGCAGTATGGGGAATTCTTATGCGAAGCCTTTGACTGCTGGTACAACGGCGGGCAGCCCCGGATATCCATCCGTTTTTTTGACAATATGCTCGGAATGAACATGAATCAGGAGGCGGAGCTATGTATCCATAGGTCCTCCTGTCCCCAAACGCTTATCCTGGAGCAAAACGGGGATGCGTATCCTTGTGATTTTTATATGGCGGAATCATATAAGCTGGGGAATGTAGGTTCGGATTCCTTGGATACGATTCTCTCCAGTCCGGTATACAGGGAGTTTCTTGCCATGAAGGCGAGGCTGCCTGCAGCATGCCTCCAGTGTCCCTATTTAAAACTCTGCCATGGCGGATGCCCCCGGAACCGAGTCTGGAGTCCAGCAGAGGACAAACCCGGGGTTGATTACTTCTGCAACAGCTATCAAATGATCTTCGCTTACGCGCAAACGCGGATGCTTCGGCTGGCATCTCAGCTATTCCAATAGATTTCGGGAGGTTACGAATATGGAATCACTTCGGGGCTGGTCGGTCCGGATGGCCGGCAACCAGCTTGCACGTATGCCGCGGGTGAAGGACAAGTGGCACTATGTGGATGGTGTTGTCTATAAGGGGCTGGAGCAGGTTTACTGCAAGACGGGGGAGGAGCGATACCTCCGGTACATACAAGATAATTTGGATATGTTTGTGCGCGAGGACGGCTCCATTCGCGGTTATGAACCGCATGAGCATAATATCGACCATATCAATAACGGCAAGGCGATTCTGTTCCTTTACCGTCAAACGGGTGCCGGGAAATACAGAAAAGCGGTATTTCTGCTGCGGGAGCAGCTCCGGACACATCCGCGGACCAGCGAGGGCGGGTTTTGGCATAAGGCGGTTTATCCTCACCAAATGTGGCTGGACGGCCTTTATATGGGGACGCCCTTCTATGCAGAATTCGCCCGGCTGTTCGGCGAACCGGAGGTTTTTGACGATGTGGCGAAGCAGCTTTTGCTTGCCCGGGAGCACTTGCGGGATGAGGCAAGCGGCTTGTATTACCATGCATGGGACGAGCGCAGGGAACAGCCTTGGGCTAACCCGGAAACCGGCTTGTCCGCCCACTTCTGGGGACGGGCTGTAGGCTGGTATGCCATGGCGGTTGTGGATGTGCTGGATAATTTACCGGCTGACCACAAGGACCGGCAGGCGATAATCTCTATTTTCAACGGTCTGGCGGATGCTCTGTTGAAGGTTCAGGATCCGGAGAGCGGTGTATGGTGGCAGGTTCTGGACCAGGGGCCGCGGGAAGGCAATTATTTGGAGGCTTCGGCTTCCTGCATGATCGTGTATGCATTGCTCAAGGGGATCCGCCTGGGTGTTCTCTCCGAAACCTACCGGCCGTCTGCCGAAAAAGGTTATGCCGGGATTTTGAACAAATTCGTCATCACCCGCAAGGACGGTCTGGTGCACCTGATCCGTAACTGCGCAGTAGCCGGATTGGGAGGAGATAATCCCGGACAGCCGTACCGGGACGGCTCCTACGAGTATTACATCAGCGAACCCATCGTCACCGATGACCACAAGGGCATAGGGGCGTTCCTGCTGGCTGCGGCGGAATACGACCGGATGTGAAGCGGGACCAGGTCAAAATTTTACACGTTCAACGGGTACAAATCGTAAGCTGATTTTTGCCGGGCTGCCTCCTATAATAGGCTATAGACCGTATATCCTGTGAGAGGAGCCCGTCTCATGATGATTCGAAATCCTGTACTGAAAGGCTTTAATCCCGACCCCTCCTTCCTTCGGGTGGGAGAGGATTACTACATTGCCACCTCCACCTTCGAATGGTTTCCGGGAGTGCAAATCCACCATTCCCGGGACTTGGTGCATTGGCGCTTGCTGACCCATCCTCTGACACGGCCGAGCCAGCTTGATCTCATCGGCTGCCCCAACTCCGGCGGGGTCTGGGCACCATGCCTGAGCCATGACGGGGAGCAGTTCTATCTGATTTATTCCAATGTAAAAAGCTTAACCGGCGCATACAAGGATACGCCCAATTACCTGATTACGGCCAAGGAGATCACTGGGCCTTGGTCGGAGCCGGTTTATCTGAACAGCAGCGGCTTCGATCCTTCCTTGTTCCATGATGAGGATGGGCGGAAATGGCTGGTCAATATGGCCTGGGATCACCGCAAGGGCAGGAACCGCTTCTACGGCATTGTTCTTCAGGAATACAGCACCGAAAAGCAGTGTCTAATCGGACCTGTCACCACGATTTTCAAAGGAACGTCCTTGGGCTGCACGGAAGGGCCCCACTTCTACAAGAGAAACGGATATTATTACCTCATGGTTGCCGAAGGGGGAACAGGTTATAGCCATGCCGTCACGGTGGCGCGTTCAAGGGAGCTTACCGGTCCTTATGAAACCGATCCCCAGACGCCCATACTCACCTCCAAAGACAAGCCCCATCTGCCTCTGCAGAAGGCGGGCCACGGCAGCCTTGTGGAAACGCAGACGGGCGAATGGTATCTGGCCCATCTCTGTGCCCGCCCGGTGAACGAAGCTGGGGACTGTAATCTGGGGCGGGAGACTGCTCTGCAGCGCTGTGAATGGACGAAGGACGGCTGGCTCAGGGTTGTGGATCAGACCTTGAGTCCGCAGCTGGAGGTAACACCTCCTAACATGCCCCCGCATCCGTTTCCGGCGGAACCGGAGAAGGATGATTTTGATGGAAAACGTCTCTCCATCCATTTCAGCACACTCCGGGACCCGGCGCATGAAAGCTGGGTGACGCTGGCGGAGCGTCCGGGCTGGCTGCGTCTCTTCGGAAGAGAGTCGCCCAACTCCCTGCACCGCCAAAGCCTGGTGGCCCGGAGACTGCAGGCTTTCCGCAGCACCTTCGAAACCTGCTTGGAATTCGAGCCGGAGAGCTACCAGCAGATGGCCGGGCTGATGGCGTATTACAATACGGATAACCATTATTATCTGCATGTGACTCTGGATGAGGAACAGGGTCGGATTCTTCAGCTTACCGGCTCCATACGCGGGCGGGTTCAGGAGCTGCTGGAGCAGCCGATTTCACTTCATGAAATCAAACGGGTTTATATGAAGGCCGTCTTCAGCGGGCCGGAGCTGC
This sequence comes from Bacillota bacterium, assembly GCA_023393235.1. Lineage (GTDB taxonomy): Bacteria > Bacillota > Bacilli > Paenibacillales > NBRC-103111 > Paenibacillus_AR. The sequence continues at coordinate 60,780 of JAEWMH010000047.1, forward strand.
AGTTCTACTATTCCTTCACAGGGGAGGAGTGGCACCAAGCGGGATCCGTGCTGGATGCCGCCAAACTCTCCGACGAATATGCCACCGTTTCCGTAGATGGAGTGTTCACCTCATGGGGATTTACCGGCACCTTTGTAGGACTCTGTGCACAGGACCTTTCGGGCCGGCGAAAACCTGCCGATTTTGATTATTTCTCCGTGCAGGAGCAAGATTAATTAGGGTGTGTCTGAAAACTCCGAGGGGAGCAGATTATACTGAAATTTCGTTCCAGGCAAGGCACTTTTGTGAAGGCGTACCGGGGGTACGTCAAGCAAAAGTAACGCAGGATGGGGCGAAAAGGCAGTGTAAGGTGCCCTCAAGCGGGTTTTCAGACACGCCCTAGCTTATGAAGCCCCCGCCTCCACCAAGCGGGGGCTTTTCATTTCCGCCGCTAAACAGCGGTTCAGGTCAAAATATTACACGGTAAACGGGTACAAATAGTAAGCCGATTTTCCCCGGAGAGCCACCTATAATACAACTATAGACGGTACATCATGCAGGAGGTTGAAGAGGATGTCCTGGAATCAGAACAAAAAGGAAGCAGTGGTCGGCTGGCTGTTTCTTGCGCCGGAGGCCATCGGAATTGTGTCCCTGGCTATATTTCCGCTGGTTTTTTCGCTGGTATTGAGCTTTACCGATTGGAATCTGGCAGGCGGCTTCGAAGCCATGCATTGGGTGGGTTTGGATAATTTCACCCGGATGCTGGACGATTCCAAGTTTATCAAGGCGCTGCAGAATAATCTCTTGTTTACGGCGGTCACTGTTCCATGCGGATTAATCACGGCCATGATTATGGCGGTTGTGGTGCATACGAAGCTGTATGCCAAGGATTTATTCAAGATTTTGTTCTTCATCCCGTATATTTGCTCCACAGTGGCCATTGCCGCCGTGTGGGCCGCCCTGTATCATCCATCCAACGGTCCAATCAACCAGCTCCTGCGGCAAATCGGGTTCGAACATCCTCCACTCTGGCTGGCGGATACCAAATATGCCATTGTCGCCATTATGATCATTTCCATCTGGCAGGGGCTGGGGTATCAGATGATCATTTTCCTGGCGGGATTAACCCAAATTCCGGAGGATATGTACGAATCGGCTGATATCGACGGCGCAACCGGCATCGAAAAGTTCTGGCATATCACTGTTCCGCTGTTGGCCCCCACCACTTTATTTTTGACCATTACGACCATCATCGGGTCCTTTAAAGTGTTCGACATCATCAAATTCCTGACGGACGGTGGCCCCAACGACGCTTCAACTGTATTGGTGTACCGCATCTATGAGGAGGGTTTTATCAATTTTAACATGGGCTATGCCTCTGCACTTTCTTGGGTTCTGTTTGTCCTGGTCATAGCGGTATCATCTGTTACCTGGATCGTCCAAAGTAAAGAAAAAACGGCATAAGGGGGAATAAAGATGAAGCGTATCAAGAAAGAATACAGCAGACTGGTTTTGACCGCATTGTTCGGCGTTTTATCGATCTTGTTCGTGATCCCCCTGGTGTGGATGCTCTCAGCATCGGCCAAGGTGGAGCGGGACGTGATGGCGTATCCCATTCAATGGATTCCCCCGGAATGGAATTGGGTGGAGAACTTCCACAAGGTATGGCTGGAGAATGTGCCGTTTTCCTTGTACTATATGAACTCGCTGAAGCTGGCTGTCGCCACCACAGCGGCAACCTTGCTCTTTTCCTCCATGGCAGCGTTTTCCCTCTCCAAGCTCAACGCTCCTGGAAAAAGTATTATGTTCGGCGTGATGATGTCGTTTATGATTATTCCGGAGCAGGCAACCCTGGTGCCCCGGTTCATTATGATCAAGTGGCTGGGTTTGTACAATTCACATGAGGGCCTTATATTGATGATGATGTTCTCCATGTATTTTACCTTCCTGATGCGGCAGTTTATGATGGGCATCCACAATGATTTCATCGAAGCGGCGAAGATTGACGGCGCCGGATACTTGAGAATCTACGCGGGCATTATGCTGCCCTTATGCAAGCCTATTCTCGCCACCGCCGGTATTATCAAATTCATCTGGAACTGGAATGATTACCAGAATCCCCTGATCTTCCTGTTTAACAAGAAGCTGTTTCCGCTGCCGCTGGGGATCCAGTCGTTCCGGCAGGAGTTTTCCGATAACGTTTCCCTGATGATGATGGCGGCCGTTTCGGCTATCGTTCCCCTCATGATTGTTTTCGTTATTCTGCAGAAGCAGGTCATCAACGGCATTACGGTTGGCGGGGTAAAGGGATAACACGGGGAAGGTCAAAAAAATGCACGGCAAATTGCCAAGAATAATGCACGGTATGAAACCGTTCTCAAGCTTATGCTTGGGATGCAGTAAAAATAAAAGATAGGGGATGCCACCATGAAAAAATATTCGATTCTGGTTATGCTCTGTATGCTTCTTCTGGTTTCAGCCTGCGGAAAAAGCAGTGATTCCGAAAGCACTGCTGCTTCCTCCACCACTCCCGGTGCCGGAGCCGGCCAGCAGCAGACGACTCTGAAGGTCTACACCAACGCCAAAGGCAACCCGGATGAGCAGATCATCAAGATCATCGATGCATTCAACAAGCAGAGCACCAACATCAAGGTGGAGCATGTCGGGCTGGTGCAGAATAACGATACCCGTGAAATGCTTCAGAAGCTGGACGTTTTGTCCGCCTCCGGGGAGCAGGTGGATGTAGTGCTGCTGAATAACGAAGGTTTTGTCCAGGAGCGTGCTGGCAATGGAATGCTCTATCCGCTGGATGAATTCTATAAAGCGAGGAACATTAACCCCAAGGAAGAATATTTCAGGAACCCCATGTATAACGGCCAATATTACGGTGCTATGACAGACGCCGGCTTCTGGTTCGTCGCGCTGAATGAGAACCATCTGAAGGCGGCGGGACTGCCGGTGCCGGGCTTTGACTGGACCTGGGATGACTTCAGAACCTACGCCAAGAAGCTGAAGGACAGCGGCGGCAAGGACCGGTTTGGAGCATACTTCCACACCTTCGGTGAATATGCCAATATTATCGCGTATACGGACTTCCAAAACCCGCAGCTGAAGGAGGACGGCAAGCTTCAGTTTGACCATCCTAGCTTTGAATACTGGTTCAATATGCGACGGGCCATGGAGAAGGAAGATAAATCGGTAAAGCCCCATGCAGATGTCCTGGCGGCTAAGCAAAATTGGCCGACAGATTTCATGAAGGGCACCACCAGCATGATGCCGATTGCGACCTACGCATTGGACGAAGCCTTCACCAACAAAAACACGTATCCCCGTGACTTCAAGATTACCTTCGCTCCGCTGCCCCGTTCCTCCAAGGACACGGCGCCAGGTTTGACCAATATTGGCGGAAGCTTCCTGACCATTGCGAAGAACTCCAAGCATAAAGAGGCCGCTTTCGAGTTTATCCATTTTGCGACTATGAAGGGAGCGGAATTCGGCGGACGGATTCCAGGCTGGAAGAAGGCGGACGGCAAGACCATTCTGACCAAATTCCTTGGTGATAAAACCGATCTGATCGACATCAACGCATTGTCCGCCGTTTTGTTCGACTCCCGTGTAAGAACGCCTGAGCCTTCAGTCGTAAGCGTTCCCTACCAACAGCAGCTGAAGAAGGTGGCTGAAGCCGGGATCAACAAATTCCTGCTGGATAACGTTCCTTTTGAAGAAGCGAAAAAGTACATGATGACCGAAGGCCAGAAAATCATTGACAACAACAAAAAATAAAGGAGCATACCAGGGGGCCGCGGATGGAGAAGCGGCTCCCCTTGTTCCTGTCCGGCGGTTCCAGGTAAAATCGGATCAGGTGGGGGGTATGGGGGAGGGTGCATGAATTGGG